>CAJBNH010000025.1 GCA_903955385.1 uncultured Myxococcales bacterium
CGGAAGAACAGGCGGTTGCCACACCTGAGTCGCCGCCGGGCGGGGCTATTCGCGGCCGGGTCGTCGATGGCGCGGGGGCAGCTGTCTCAGGCGCCGTCGTGCGCGCCGGGCAGGTCAAGGCGACCAGCGATGCGACGGGAGCCTTTGCGCTGCAGGGTCTTGCGGCCGGTGAGTACGCCCTGCAGGTCTACCGCGAGGGCTGGGGCGTGCCGGGACCGGATGGGCGGCGCGCGCGGACGGTCGTGCTCAAGCAGGCGGCGGAAGAGTCGGCGCCCGCCAGCGTCGAGGGCATCGAGGTCGTGGTGCGCAAGCTGGGCAGCGTCAGCGGGCGCGTCGTCGCGGGACCGCGGGCGGTCGCCGGGGCCAGTCTGCGGTTGGCGTGGCAGGGCGAGAACGGTCCCTCCGGACTCGTGCCGGCATGGGCGCAGGACGACGCAGGCCAATCCGGCGCCGACGGCACATTCCGAATCGACGGCGTGATGCCCGGCCCGCTGCTGCTCGAGGCCTTTGCCCCCGACAAGGTGCCCGTGTCGAGCCCGTCGCGGACGCTGGCCGATGGCGGCGAGATCACCGGGCTTGTGCTCGACTTCGGTGATGCGACGGCGCCCCTTGCCGCCGCCCCGTCCAAGGCCGTGGTGCAGGGGCGGGTGACGACGGCACCGGGTGGCGAGCCGCTGGCAGGCGTGCAGGTGATCCTGTACGACGGGATGGGAGAGCTGCCGCCCCGCGTCACCACCACCGACGCGACCGGCAACTACCGCCTCGAAGGCGCGCGGCTGGGCAAGAACTCGCTGCGTTTCCATGCCCCGGGATACGCGGTCGAAACCGCGGAAGACATCATGGCCACCGAGGGCTTTCCGTCGATGCGCGACATGCAGCTGCGGCGCGTGACGCCGACCGCGGGCGGCCGAATCCCTGCTGGGGCCGTGGGCCGCTGACCCGCTGCGTCGAGTGCCGCGGGGCGAATCAAACCGGTGATGTGGGGCCCTCGTGAGACAGCTGTCACGGGCGGAGGTTCCTGTCTTGGTGGTTTGGCGGGGTCAGCCCCCCATCACCCACCGCCCTACATCAGCTTGAGCGAATCCAAGACCATCGCCAGCCCCGGCTTCTCTTGCTCCGCATCCTCGTCCGGCACCTGCGAGAACAGCACAAACGACCGCGTGGGGGACGTCAGAGTGTAGAGCTCGATGGTGTGCGGCACGTCGGTCCCCAACACGCTGATCTGCCAGTGCATGCGCCGACCCAGCCGTGTGCCTCCGGCAATCTCGCGTTGGATCTCGGTGGTGGGGTCATGCTTCGTCTTGGCCAGATGCACACTGCCCACCGACGTCTTGTCCTGAACCTGCGCCGTCAGCTCGGTCTGCATCCCGGCGGCGAATTCGTTCAGGTCCACCGGGATCGCGGGCTCGAAGGCGAACAGCATCATCAGGCTGTCGGCCTTGCCCTCGACCGTGACGGTGGTGGTCTGCTGGCCGTCGGCGGTCTCTTTCGTCTGCGCCGCGGTCCAGTTGCCGGGCACGCGGAACGAGAACCCGGGGCCCGACACGGCCTTGGGGTGGGCCACGTCAGGCGCGCTGGCACACGCCGAGCTGAGCAGCAGCGCCACGACCACAACGAACCGGTTGCACAGTTGTTTGAACATGATGGCCTTTCCGACTGGCCGCAGATGCGGTATCTCCGCGCAGGTTAGCATGGGGGACGGCCCGCGCACAGGAACGCTTCTCGACCAACCTGGTCGGTTGCGGGCACCTTGCAACAGTCGCACGGTCCGACACCGCCTCAGAGGGTGGGGAGTACAACGATGAAGTTCAACTGGATTCTGACCATGGTGGCCGCGGGTTCCGTGTTCGTTCTTGGGTGCGACAGCGGCACGGCAAGCTCAGGCGGCGGCTCGCCGACCGACACCGTCTCCGATACCAGCGACACGACCATCCCCTCCACACTGAACATCGACGAGCTGGGCGCCAAGACCGTCGAAGCGACGTGCGCGTACCTGACAAAGTGCGGCACGGACACTGGCTTCGCATTCGTCAGCCCCGACAGCTGCGCGCTCATGTTGGCGGCAAACGGCATGGACACCAGCACCGACGACATGAAGCAGGCCGTCGCCTCCGGCAAGGTGAAGTTCGACGGCGCCAAGGCCGCTGAGTGCCTGCAGTCCTTCCTGAATCGCCCGTGTGAAACGACGGACATGAAGGAGCCCGAGGCCTGTCGACTCGCATTTGTCGGCTCGCAGGTCGTCGGCACGCCTTGCAGCGACGACGTCTACTGCGCCAGCGGCAAGTGCGCGAAGCCCCAGAACAAGAGTGCGTGTGGCGGCACCTGCGCAGACCGCAAGAAGTCGGGCGACCCCTGCGAAACGTCGGACGACTGCGAGGGCACGCTGCTGTGCGCCGCCGGCTTCTGCGCGACCCAAGCGGCACCGCTGGCGGCCAAGGGCGAGTCGTGCGCGAAGGTGACGTGCGCGGCCGGTCTGTACTGCTCGGGCGGCTTTGACGGCAGCGTCTGCCAAGACCTGTCCACCGAGGGCCAGCCCTGCGACTTCGGCCCCCAGTGCGCGGGCGACCTGTCCTGCGTCAGCAACGACGGCCCCAACGTTTGCACCAAGAGTGGCAAGGAGGGCGACTCCTGCACCTCCCCGACGCTGGCCAACACCGGCAAGGACGGCTGTGCGAAGGGCCTGATTTGCGGCACCGAAGTCACGGTCAAGGGCCCCGCCATGAAGTGCCAGCCGGTCCGCAAGCTGGGCGAGGCCTGCGTGTCCGACTTCCAGTGCGGCGGCATCGACGCGGGCTGTGTTGCGAGCAAGTGCGCGATCCTGCCCGGCAAGGGCGGGGCCTGCACGCCGTCAGACCCGATGAAGGGCAAGTACTTCGTTTGCCTGCCGTCGCTGGTGTGCGACCCGACCTCGCTGAAGTGCGACACGCCCCCGGCCGCCGGCAAGCCGTGCGTCGAAGGCAAGTGCGCCGACGGTCTGACCTGCGTCGAAGACGTCTGCCAGCCGCTGCCCGTCAAGGGCGACGCATGCGAATTCGAGTGCGCTGAGCCCTTCGAGTGCGACAACGGCACCTGCGTAGACCCGATCTGCCTGCCCTAGCCCGCCCTTCCCCCTCCGGAGCCCCCCATGCGCCTGACCGTCCTGCTGCTGGGGCTCTGCGTGGCGACGCCGACCCTTGCCCAACAGCCCGCCCGTCTGCGTTTGGTGGCGGTGGGCGATGTCGCTCCCGGCGGTCCACAGGGCGCGCTGCTGGAGAAAGACGCGGCTGACGTGCTGGGCGTGACGGCCCAGGCCATCCGCGACGCCGATCTGGCTTTCGTCAATCTGGAGGCGCCCTTGCCCCCGGCCACCGCTGAGTCGTGGCCGCGGGGCAGCCTGCCGCTGCTGGTCGGCAAGCCGTCGCTGGCGCAGGCGCTGGTCGCGGGGGGCTTCGACGTCGCGTCGCTGGCGAACAACCACGTGTTCGACTACCACCGCGAGGGCGTCGACGGCACGCTGGGGGCGCTGGCCAAGGCGGGGCTGCCCTCGACGGGCCTGGGCATCACGCGTGAGGCGGCCGAGGCGCCGGTCATCGTCGAGAAGAACGGACTGCGCATTGGCTTTCTGGCCGCCACCGACCGCAACAACCGCCCGTCGGACCCGGCGCCGCGGCAGGCTTTCGTGTCGTGGCTGCGGCCGGACGAGCTGGCCCAGCGCATCCGCAAGCTGCGGCCGCAGGTGGACGTGGTGGTGGTGGCCGTGCACTGGGGCCAGTCGTACTCGCTGGACCCGCTGCCGTCGCAACGCCGCATCGCCAAGCAGCTGGTTGCCGCGGGTGCGGATCTGGTCGTCGGCCACCACCCGCACGTGCTGCAGCCCATCGAGCGCGTGGACGGCGTGCCGGTCGCGTACTCGATGGGCAACTTCCTGTTCGGCCAGCAGGAAGGCGACCGCGGCCGAACGGTGGCCCTGCAAGTCGACTTCGCGCGGCAGCCGGGTCAGGCGCGGGTGCAGGCGGTGGCGGTGCAGTGCGTGCCGGCCGTCGTCAACGCGCAGCGCCGGCTGGTGGCACCGACGTCGGTCGAGGATAAGGCGGCGTTCGCGCGGTGGCTGCAGCGGTCGACGGCGTGCGAGCGCTGAGCGCCGCCCAACTTGCTGCGCCTGAGCTCTGCCGACCTACGGCCGCCCCAAGCACCCGAGCCAGTCCACCGCCATCAGCAACCACGCGTCGGGCCTGCGTTTGGGCGCCGGTTCCGCCGTCATCGCCGCTGGCGCCCTGCCCGACCGCTGCACGCAGGCGGCCGTCGGCAGCCAGACGGAACCCTCGGCCACCGCGGCAGACGTCGTGGCCTCGGCCGGCAGCGGCACGTCGGGCGGCAACCCCACGCCGTCGATGTCGCGTCCTGCGGGCGTCTGGTACTTGCCGATGGTCACCTTGACGTAATAGCCCGCCATCAGGTTGGGGCGCTTCACTTCCTGCATCGAGGCCTTGCCGTACGTCTTCGCCCCCAGCAGAGGGCCGCGGCGGTGGTCCTGCAGCGCCCCCGCCAGCACCTCGCACGCCGAGCCGCAACGCCGGTCCACCAGCACCACCAGCGGCGCCTGCAGGTCCGTGGGCTGCACCGTGGCCCGCTGCTCCTCAGCCCGGCCGCGCCACTGCTCGCGCACCACCACGCCGTCGGACAGCAGCATGTCGGCCAGCGCAATCGACTCGGCCAGCAGGCCGCCGGTGTTGCCGCGCAGGTCGAGGATCAGGCCTTGCAGCGCCTCGGGTTGCTTGACCTTCTTGACGACCAGAGCCCTCGCCACAGCCTGCTGGAACCGCCCCGCCGTGCCCTTGACGAAGTCGCGGACCGCCACAAGCACGACGCCCGGCGCCAGCCGCTCCGCCTCGACGTCCAGCGTCACCGCCGCTTCGCGCTGCAGCTTCAGCCGCCGGGTCTTGCCGTTGCGCACGCCCACTACCGACACGGCGACGGCCTTACCGGGCGGCCCCCACAGCAGCAAGCCCAGCTCTTTCGAAGACTTGCCCTGCGTCGTCTGGCCCGCTACCTGCGTCAGGGCGTCGTGGACCCGCACGTCGGCGCGCCACGCGGGACTGTCCTTGCGCACGTCGGCCACGCACCAGGTGTCCGGCGCGGCCAGACACGGTTCCGGCGCAAGGCCGGGGTCGCCCTGCTCGGCGGTCTGCTCGCTGCGGCTGACCTGCTCCCAGAACCGTTGCGCCACCACGTCGCCGTGCCGGTCCGCGCCCTTCAGGTACCCCGAAGCCGCGTTGATCCACGCCATCCAGACCTGCTCGCGGCGACCTTCCCCCGGGCGCAGGTCGGCCTCGATCCAGTCCATCGTGCAGCGAAACTGCTTGCGACCAAAGGCGTGCTGCGTCGCCCACTGCCGCCACGCCGCATCCAGCGCCTGCGGGTCGCGCTGCGAAACCTCTGCGCGCACCAGCCACAGGCCAGACCCCGCTGCAGCGCTTGCGCTCACGCCTGCCGCGGCCGCGTCCGACCGTCGCACGTCACAGGCAAAGGCCGTGGCCGGCTGCGGCGGAACCCAAGGGTCGCGGGAAAGCGTCGCCAGATGGCGGAGATAGGCGTCCGGTAGCAGCTCGACCGTCGGCGTCAGGCTCCACAGCGCCATTTCGGCGGCGTGCCGCCACGTCTTGCGCTCGCGGTCGCTGTCGGGCGCCGGCGGCTCCAGCCACTTCTGAGCGGCCTGGGCCACGACCTGCTCAAACTGCGCGGGGCCAAACTCGACACCCTGCCAATCCCCAGCGCCACCCAGCACCGCGACGACAACGCCAATCAGGGCAGGATGCATCGACAGCTCGCTGGGTTACGGGGTCACGACAATCGGGGTCGTCTTGGGCTTGTACTTGTTGTCGATCTCGCCATCGACCACCCGCAACGCGTCGCCGCCCCACTCGTAGTCGTCCGGGCTGGCCTCTGCCGCCGTCAGCAGGTCCTTGTAGCTGGTCTGCTTGCCGTTCAGCAGTGCCACAATGAAGTTGCCCATCCCCACACCGCTGCCCGCCACCCAGGTTTCCAGACCGTTGGTGATCATGTCCAGCTTGGCGGAACCGCCGGTCTTCAGAAGGAAATAGTCCTTCTCGTAGTAGTTGTACGACACGCAGGCGTCCACGAACATCAGCTGGTAGGTGGTGGGAAAGTCCGCGGTGGTGAAGTTGCCGGGGTCCAACGGGCCGTAGCCGATGTACGAGTGGCCGTTGTACAGGAACACGTCGGAATTCTTGATGGCCTTCTTGTGCGGTGCCGAGCTTGAACCTGCGCCGAAGTAGGTATCGATGGTCAGGATGACCGTGGCCGCCGCCGCCTTGCCGACCTTGACCTGCACCGGCAGCTCAAAACGCAGCCAGTGCTGGTAGACCTTCTTGGCCGCCGCGAGCCGCAGGGCCTTGCGCTGCGCCGGCAGCACGGTGGAGGGAAAGCCGGTGTTGTAGATCTCCCAGTTGATCAGCGACTGAAAGGTGATGCCGGTGACCTTCTTGGTGCCCACGGTCACGGTGCTGAGGTCCTCGACCGGGTTCAAACTGGCCAGCTTGAAGCCGGGGCGGGCCTTGAAGACTTGGTTGAGGTGCTCCAACCACAGCACATAACCCTCGTCGTCGATGATGCTTTTCTGCTCTCCCACCGCCCAGTCGGCCATCATGCCGTAGACGGTGGCCACCACCAGCCGCCCCTTCTGCACGCCGCCACCCCACAGCTGGTCGTACTCGGGATAGGTCAGCCCCTTGCTGGTGACGGCAGCCTTGAGCTGCACGGTCATCGGGATGTACAGGCGGTCGACCTCCAGCTTGGCCACTTGCGTCTTCTTGTCGACGATCTTGGCGCGCTCGACGTCGACCAGCTTCTGCTCGGCAGCGATGGTGGCCTTGCACTTGGCCTTGGAGGGGTCGAACACGTACCAGATCGCGCTCTCGAATTCCTTCGCCTGCGCATCGTTGCTGGTGCACTCGACCAGGATCTTCTTCGCCTGCAGCTGGTAGTTGCCGTTCAGCAAGCCCAGCGACAGGCTCGACTTCTGCGCCATCACCTTGGGCACCAGCGCCTTGTCCTTGTAGGTGTACGCCACCCGCAGCATCGACTTACCCTTATCGCCCGCGATCTTGGTGTCGATGACGGTCACCGGGACCTTCACGAAGGTCAGCGGGTCCACGTCGCCCAGCTCGCGGCTGTTGACCGCCACGTACGACTCGCGCAGCGCACCAAACGCCGACTGCGTCTGCTTCTTGACGGTCGCGATGATGCTGGACTGAGATGCCGACGGGTCGACGAACACGTAGCCGGTAAAGGTCAGGTCGCGAAACGCCGCCGTGTTGCTGGTCAGCAAGGCCTCGTTCTGCTGGAACTCCGCCTCCTCCGCAGACAAACCAGCCTCACCCGGATCGAATTCCGCCGCGCAACCGCCTGCCGCCACCGCGAGCGCCGCAAGGCCCCACACGTTCACCGCACGCCGAATCGTCAATCGCATGTTCCCCCCAACTGAGCTTGCGCCCCGGATTTGCGTCGAACCAGACGTGTACGACGCCGCGATGGTGCGTGTCAACGGCGACTTTCCCTTGCCGCGCGATGGGTTCTCTTCTGCGGTGGTCGGTTTTCCACATTGCCCAAGAACGCGCCGGGACTGCTGCCGGGCTATCGACGCCTCCGTCCCCCGCTGCTATCGTCCGCCTCCCCGATCGGGAGGTCGCTCGTCGCCATGTCCGCATCGCCCCTGCCTCGCCACATCGCCATCATCATGGACGGCAACGGTCGTTGGGCTGCTGCTCACGACCTGCCCCGCAGCGAGGGCCATCGGGCCGGCGCAAAGGCCGTGCGCAAGGTCGTCACCCAGGCACGGTTGCGCGGCATCGAGGTCCTGACGCTCTATGCCTTCAGCGCACAGAACTGGAACCGCCCCGCCGACGAGGTTGACCGCCTGATGGCGCTGCTGGTCGAATTCTGCGAGGGCGAGCGCGACCTGCTGATGGACGAAGGCATCCGCTTTCGCACCGTCGGCGACCGCACACGACTGCCGGCCGAGACACGACAGGCCGTCGAGACGCTGGAAGAGATCACATTCAAGAACGGCAATATGCAGCTGCTGGTGGCCCTCAGCTACGGCGGCCGGGAAGAGATCGTCGCCGCCGCACGCTCACTCGCCGCGCAAGCCTCCGCCGGAACGCTGGACCCCGCAGCCATCGACGAGACGATGTTCGCCGCGCACCTGACGACGGCCGGCGTGCCGGACCCCGACCTGCTGGTCCGCACCAGCGGCGAATTCCGCGTGTCGAACTTCCTGCTGTGGCAGATCGCTTACGCCGAAATCGTCATCGAGTCCAAGCACTGGCCCGACTACGCCGAGGCCGATCTGGACCGCGCCATCGACACTTTCGCCAATCGCGAGCGCAGGTTCGGCGGTCTGGCCCCCGCCCTGCCCTCCGCCGCACCATGACCCGCCCGTCCGCACCGCCCTCGCCGCACTTGGGCCGCACCGTCAAGGTGTCGGTCGAAGTGCCCGCGTGGACTTTTGCCAAGCGCCGCGCCGACGGAACGGTCGACTTCGTGTCGCCGCTGCCGTGCCCGTGGGCCTACGGCTCGCTGCCGGGTGAGGCGGGGGGCGACGGCGACGACCTGGACGCGCTGGTGCTGGACCAGAGAGGCCCGGCCGGCTCCACGCTGTCGTCGACCGTGCAGGGCGTGGTGCACTTCGTCGACGCCGGGCGAACCGACGACAAGCTGGTGTGCGCCAAACAGTCGGTCAACAGGCGGCAAAGAGTCGCCATCCGTGCCTTCTTCCGCGTGTATGCCCTGGCCAAGCGGGCGCTGAACCTCACCCGTCGCCGCACCGGCACCACGCAGGTGGTGGGGTTGGAGTGGCGATAGGGCTCACCGTCGCGCTTGGCCCCCCTTCGTCCGCCGTGCCATACTGCGCCCCCCAAGGGTTGCGAATGCCGCCCACCTCGCCGAGGAGTCCCTGATGTTCAAGCGCCTTTCGCTGACCGCCGTTGTCGCTGCCGTCGCCGCCACCGTCATCGCGTGCGGTGCCCCGCAGCAGGCCCCCGCGCCGCCGCCGCCGCCGACTCCTGAGCCCGTGGTCGAGGAAGCGCCGCCCCCGCCGCCCATCGACCCGCTGCTGCAGCGCTGCCAGGACCGCATCGCCGCGGCCAAGGTGCAGCGCGAGGCCATCGTCGCCAAGCCGGGCCTGCAGCAAACCCTGGATGCGTACAACACGCTGCAGATCGAGCTGGGCAACGCAGAGGCCGAGTCGAGCCTGATGCGGGCGGTCCACCCCGAAGCCACGGTGCGCGACGCCGCGTCGGAGTGCGAGCAGCGTGTGGCTGCGGTGATGACCGAGCTCTCGCTGGACCGGCCGCTGTACGAGGCCTTTGCCGCGCTGGACATGACCGGGCAGGCTGCCGACGCCCAGCGGCTGGTGACCAAGACGCTGGAGGACTTCAAGCGTGCCGGCGTGGACAAGGACGACGCGACCCGCGCGCGCATCAAGGCGTTGAACGAGCAGTTGGTCGACGTCGGGCAGAAGTTCGACAAGGCCATCACCAGCGACGTGCGGTCGATCGAGGTTGAGCCGACGCGACTGAAGGGCTTGCCGCAGGACTGGATCGACGCGCACAAGCCGGGCGAGAACGGCAAGGTCAAGGTCACCACCAACTACCCCGACTACATCCCGTTCATGAGCTATGCCGAGGACGACGCGGCGCGCAAAGAGCTGTACGTCGTGTACCGTCAACGCGCATGGCCAGAGAACGGCGAACACCTCAAGAAGATCCTGGAGATCCGCTACGAGCTGGCGACCATCCTCGGCTTCCCGAACTGGGCCGCCTACATCACCGCCAACAAGATGATCCAGAACGACAAGAACGCCGCCGACTTCATCGCCCGCATCAGCAAGGCCGCCGGTCCCCGCAGCAAGCGAGACCTGGGAGTGCTGCTGGCTGCGCTGAAGACGACCGACAAGGCGGCCAAGGTCGTCGAGGATTGGCAGCAGGCCTACCTGTCGAACGTGGTCAAGAAGGCCAAGTACGCGTTCGACCCCCAGGAATTGCGTCCGTATTTCCACTTCGACAAGGTCAAGTCGGGGCTGCTGGACCTGACGTCCAAGCTGTTCGGCATCCGCTATGTCGAGAACAAGGACACGGCCCGCTGGCACCCCGACGTGTCGGTCTTCGACGTGTTCGAGGGCGAAAAGGCCATCGGCACCATCTACCTGGACATGCATCCGCGCGAGAACAAGTACAAGCACGCGGCCCAGTTCACCCTGACCAATGGCGTGGCGGGCAAGCAGCTGCCGGCCGGCGTACTGGTCTGCAACTTCCCCAATCCCCGCACCGGCAACGGTTTGATGGAGTACAAGGACGTCGAGACCTTCTTCCACGAGTTTGGCCACCTGCTGCACCACGTGCTGGGCGGCGGTCAGCGGTATTCGCGCTTCTCGGGCGTGGCCACCGAGTGGGACTTTGTCGAGGCGCCGTCGCAGATCTTCGAGGAGTGGGCCAGCGACTACACCACGCTTGCTGCCTTTGCGAAGAACGACAAGGGCGAGGCCGTGCCCAAGGCGCTGGTCAAGAAGCTGAGGGACTCTGAGGAGTTCGGCAAGGGCCTGTGGGTGCGCCACCAGATGTTCTACGCAAGCCTGTCGCTGGCGATGCACGACCGCGACCCCAAGGACCTGAACCTGGACCAGCTGGCCGAGCGGCAGATGGCCGCCCACAGCCCGTACCCGTTCGTGCCGGACACGCACATGCAGGCCTCGTTCGGCCACCTCAACGGCTACTCTGCGATTTACTACACCTACATGTGGTCGATGGTGATCGCCAAGGATCTGTTCAGCGCGTTCGAGAAGGCCGGTATCCACGATGTCGCGACGTCGATGAAGTACCGCAAAGCGATCCTGGACCCCGGTGGATCCAAGGACGCAGCCGATCTGGTGCAGGATTTCCTGGGGCGGAAATACGATTTCAAGGCGTTCGAGAAATGGCTGAATCGCTGAGGACCTGACCCGCACCGCCACTCGGCCGACGCGATTCGTCCCGGCCGCACGGGTTTTCGCCGTTCCGCCGCTTAACATGCACGACAACTGTCTGATTCTGCACCACTTTGACGCAGGCGCGGCACGAGTCTAGGCTACTGGCCCATGGAACGCCTCTGCCCCGAATGCTCCCAGCCCACGGCCGAGAGCACTTGCCCCGTCCACGGTTGCCCGACGGTGCTGCGCGTCGCCGACGAATCGCCGCTGCGGCTGGTCGGCCAGACGTTTGGCGGCCGGTACCTGCTGACGGCGATCCTGGGCGAAGGCGGCTTCGGCACCGTGTTCCGCGCGACCCACACCTCGACCCGGCAAGAGATCGTGGTCAAGGTGCTCAAGCCCGAGTTTTCAAAAGATCCCGTCCATATCCAGCGATTTCTGAACGAAGGTCGCGCCGCGTCGCGCCTGAACCACCCCAACACCGTGCGCGTGTTCGACTTCGGCCAGACCGACGATGCCCACCTCTATCTGGCGATGGAGCTGCTGAACGGTCGCGAGCTGTCGCGGGTGCTGCGCGACGTCGGCCGCATGGAGCCGCTGCGGGCCGTGCACATCGCGATTGGCGTGCTGAAATCGCTGGCCGAGGCGCACCAGGAAGGCATCGTTCACCGCGACCTGAAACCCGACAACGTCTTCCTGTGTCGCATCCACGGCGAGGACGACTTCGTGAAGCTGATCGATTTCGGCATTGCCAAGTCGTATCAGAGCGCCGATCAGGACCTGACGGCCGCAGGATTCGCAGTCGGAACGCCCAAGTACATGAGTCCGGAGCAGGCCCGCGCCGAATCGCTCGATGGTCGCGCCGACCTGTACGCCCTGGGCATCATCCTTTACGAAATGCTCAGTGGAACCGTGCCCTTCCATGCTGCCAGCGCCATGGCCACCATGGTCAAGCACTTGCAGGAGCCACCGCGTCCGCTGACTGAGGCTTGCGACCTGCCGCTGCCCGCGGGGCTGCCGGACGTGGTGCACATCGCCCTTCGCAAGTCGCGCGACGCCCGCTACCGGGACGCCGAGGACATGCGTGCCGCACTGGAGCGGGTGCTCGAGGGCGCCGGAGAGCCCGTGTCGCCCACCGGTCGCGCGCGTTCGGCCGAAGAACGCGGGCTGCTGCCACCGCCCGCGTCAGAGTTTGCCCCCACGCTGGAGCTGCCCAAGATTCCGGCCAGTCCCGTCCCCGTCGTACTGACGATGGCCGCGCCCCCAGAGCCGGCCGTCTCGCGCACGCCGCCGCCGGTAGAGGTGATTCCGCCCAAACCGTTGCCACCCGCCCAGCCTTCGCCGCGCCGACGCAGGCAGAGTACTTGGTCGGACTGGGTGTTGCCGGTGGGCATGCTGGTCGTCATGGCAGCGGCCGGGACCGCGGCGTGGTGGCTGCTGCAGCAGGACCCGAACCAACCGGCGAGCCAGTCCGAGCGCATTCAGGGTCTGGCGAACCGCGTGACCGGGCTGATGGACGACTGGGCGCGCAAGACGGTGGCTCCGCCGACGGCAGTCCCGACGCCGCCGGAACCTGAGACGAAGCGATCCATCGGACGCAAGTCATCGTCGCGCAAAGACAAAGTGGGGCGTCTTCTGGACCACGCCGACGTCATCGCCGCCACCCGCCTTTCGGTTCGCAAGTGCTTTGGCTCCGAGGCCGATCCCGAGAAGGCGGCGGGCAAGGTCACGCTGGAGGTCCGGGTCGGCGAAGACGGCGTCGCCGACCGCGTGCGATCCCGTGCTGAGCCCGACAACCAGGCCCTTGCCGCGTGCCTGCAGCGTGCATTCGCCGACCTGCACTTGGCTGAGCCTGCGGGCGACGCAACCTACGAATTCCCGGCGCCTTGACGCCGGTGACCTGCGACCCCAGCCGAGATCGACAGGACGCACCAGACTCTATAACGCAGTGCGTTATCCCGAGTATCCTGACCGCCTTCCACCAGACCCGAGGTCCCGGGTCAGAGGTTCGCCATGAAGTCCATGTGTGCACGCTCTTTGTTCTGGCTGTTGGTCCTGACGCTGTCGGCCTGCGCAGCGGTCGAGCCCGAATTCACGAGTGATGCCGGGCAAGAGGCGCCGGCAACCGAAGCGACGGTCAGCGCCTTGACCACCACCAGCGTCCTGACCGCAGCCGAAAACCGAATGCTGTTGTCGCTGGGCAGCGAGAACGGCTGGGACCTGTACGTGACCCCGGGCGTCCCCGGCGCGAACGAGGCCATCAAGGCGCTGATCGTCAGCATGCCCGGGGTCGGCATCCCGTCGGCGGCCATCGCGCGCATCTCGACCGACGCGTGGAAGACGTCGAAGGACATCGCCGGAACGACGGTCAAGATCGAGGGACGCAAGGCGTTCCGGTTCCTGCTGGGCGGCCACGCGGCAGGCAAGCAGCTGCAGATGGCGTTCCGACTGACGTTTTCGGGGACCGACATCTGGCTGAGCGCCCAGGACAAGAACTACAAGGTCGACATCAAAGCCGACGCCGCGCTGAAGTGGGCCGGCGACGTCGCAACCGTGCAGGATGGGCTAACGCGGCAGATCCCCGGCGACGTGGCGTACCGCTTCCACCCGCTGACGGTGCGGGTCGACACCTGGCCGGAAACCCCCAAGGTCGACGCGGTGTTGCACTACACGACCAACGACTTTCAGAAGCTGACTTCGGTGCCGATGACCCTGGATGCCGTCAAGGTGGGCGCCACCGGCGACCACTCACGGTGGATCGCCACCCTGCCGGCCACCGCACTGGCGACGGGCGCCAAGCTGGTGTTCTGGGTCGAAGCCAAGACGGCCAGCAGCTCAGCGTTTGCCAGTCTGGACGGCAAGAACTACACGGCCACCCTGGCCACGCCGCCCGCAGTCTCGTTCGCCAAGGTCGGCAAGTACTCGTTCTCCAAGCAGTCCGGCTGGTCGTTCGAGTCGACGCTCGACAACCCCTTCGTCTCGATCCCGTCCAGCTACATGCCGCCGTCGATGCCCGCGGTCGAGCTCTACGTCGCCGGCGTGACCGACCGTGCTGACGCGGGCAACATCGCGCTGGGCGGTTTCGTGCGGGTCGAGGTGTGGTCGCCCTTCTTCTCCGGTTCGCTGGTCGACGGCCGCTGGATGGACTGGAGGCTCGGCTTTCAGGAGCAAAAGGGCTCGAACTGGCGGATGTCCTGGCCCGTGCGGTCCCACGGCGCCCCCTTCAGCCCCCCCAACGGCGTCATCCACATCGTGAACGGGATGCCCTACGCCCCGGCCGGCGACTACCCGTACAAGTTCCGCATCACCAGCGACAACGGCCAGACTTGGCAATGGCTGGGCACCGGCGCCCTGCCTTGGGGCGGCGACAACCGCACGCTGACATGGACCAACCAGGAGTATCCGCCGCAGCTGACCGTCGCTGGCACGCCGACGTGGGGCAAAACGCTGCTGAACGTCGCGTCGGTGCACAAGATCGAGCTGGTCAACACCACCAACGACACGCTGGCGATGAGCTCGATTGCCCTGAACAACCCCAATGGCGTCTTCGCGGTCAAGGTGGTCGGGTGTACTGCCCTCTCGCCATGCACGAAGACCCTGAAGCCCGGCGCGCGCTTGACGATGAACGTGACGTTCAAGCCCAAGGTCAAGGGGCTGGCCACGGCAGCCGTCACGCTGCAGCTGCAGGCGACGACCAGCCCGTATCTCAAGGGGCCGTATACGGTGGGATTCGAGGGGACCGGGTACTAAGGTCGCCAACGGAATCAGGTCGATCCCCATCGTCCGTTGCCGCGAGTCCGCATCGGCGATGCTTGGCAACCCAGCAACAGCAGAGGCACCGACGCAACTGCTTGCGTCCTGCCGAGTTGTTTCTGTCGGTGCCCTAGGCCCGCTTGTCCAGCACTTCGATCGGCGGCATGGCCTTGCCTTCCAGGTACTCGAGGCTGGCGCCGCCACCGGTCGACACGTGGGTCATGCGCTCGCCCAGGCCCATCTGCTCGACCGCGGTGGCTGAGTCGCCGCCGCCGATGACGCTGACGGCGCCCCTGTCGGTCGCGCGGGCGACGGACTCGGCCACTGCGCGCGTCCCTGCGGCGTAATCGGGGTTCTCGAAGACGCCCATCGGGCCGTTCCAGACCACGGTACCGGCCTTCTCGATCACGTCGGTGAACCGGCGAATCGTCAGCGGGCCGATGTCCATGCCCATCAGGGCGTCGGGAATGTCCACGCCGGTGATAGAAACGGGTTTGCCGGCCTTGAAGTCGTCGGTGGCCAAGTGGTCGACGGGCAACAGGATCTTGGTGCCGGCCCGGTCGAGCAGCTTCTGCATCTCGTCGACCTGATCCGCCTCGACCAGACTCTTGCCGATGCGCACGCCGTGGGCCGCCAGCAGGGTGTAGGCCATCGCGCCGCCGATCAGGATGGTGTCGACCTTCTCCAGCAAGTTGGCGATCAGCTTGATCTTGTCCGACACCTTGGCGCCGCCCAGGATGGCCACGAACGGGCGCTTGGGCTCAGCGACGGCCTCGGCCAAGTACTTGATCTCCTTCTCGACCAGGAAGCCCGCCACCGCCGCACCGCCGCGCTTCTGAATCGCCTTGGCCACGCTGTACATGCTGACGTGCTTGCGGTGGCAGGTGCCGAACGCGTCGTTGACGTACGTGTCGCCCAGCCGGGCAAGCTTGGCGGTGAAGCCGTTGATCTTCTCTTCCTGCTCCGGCGTCGGCTTCTTGTCCGGGTTCTTCTTGGCCTTGTCGATCAGGTCCTCACCCGCGTCGAAGCGCACGTTCTCCAACAGGATCACGTCGCCCGGCTGCATCGCCTGCACGGTCGCGAAGTCCTTGTCGCCGCCCACGTCGCCATCGCCCAACAGCACAGGGCGCGTCAGCAGCTGCGCCAGACGATCGGCCGCGGCCTTGTTCGAGAATTCCGCCTCGAAGCCCTTGCCGCTGGGACGCCCCAGGTGGCTCATCAGCACGACACGTGCGCCTTGGTCGACGGCCCGCTGGATGCTGGGCACCGCCTGCACGATGCGGCGGTCGTTGGTGATGGCGCCGTCTTTCAGCGGGACGTTGAAGTCCACGCGCATCAGCACGGTCTTGCCCGACAGGTTCACGTCCACGATGGTCTTGGTCGTCGCCATGTTCTTGCAGTCCTTTGCCGGGGTTGCGTGGCCCGGCTGTTCCCGTTCACGGGAAGTCGCGCGCGGTTCTACCACCGCAGAAGCTTGCTGTCTGCCGGACGCCGTGCCGGTGGACAGGTCAGGAGACGAACCGCGCTCAGGGAGTCTGGTCGCGGCAGCTGGGCGTCTGCACGGGTGACTCGGCGACGCACACGCCCGCCTGCTGCGGATCCTCCTCGCCGAACAAGCCCTTGCAGCCGTTGAAACAGTACGGACCATAGCCCTTCGCCACCGGGACGTCCTCGCACTCGAAGTGGCCGACGCACGCCTGCCCCAAGGCGACCTTGCCCGACACGACCTTGTTGCAAGCCGACAGGATGTCGATCGCCGAGCCGGTGCAGGGGGCGCGAACGGCGTCCAGACACGCTTGGGCATCGGTGGCGCTATACCGCGACTTGCCAGAGGTGATGGACGCCGCGATGGCCTTGCGCTGGCGGTCCAGGTTGGCGGGAATGGCCGAGAGGCAGGCCTCCACGGTCTTGTGCCGGGCGCTGTCACCGCAGCGGATCTCGCGGTCGCACTCGGCGGCGGCGTAGGACCCGATGTAGATCGCGTAGTTGGCAACCTCTGGCGCCTTGCCACCGGGGTCGGCGCTTCCGCCCTTGGTGGAGGCGTCGGAGCAGGCGACCAGCATCGCGCCGGCAACGACCCACGCCATCGCGTGCAGTGGACTGGACGAACGCGCGGCGCGCTCGGGGGGGCGAGATGGCATCGGGATCAGCGCCTCGAAAGGCTGTCGCGTGCTCGGGGGACCGTGTGACCGCGCTTCGGGGGGAAAGAGCGGCCAAGCGGCGCGAATCGCGCGAAGGGGGGGACGCCGGCCTGTCGGGGGGACGCCGGCGCAGCCAAGGGTAAGCCCGGCTGGGCGAGGGAGCAAGCAAGCTTTCACACAGGATCAGACGGCGGCCACATCGCCCTGTGGCGACTGGACTCCCGCCGTTAGAGGCCGACGAACGCCTTGAGCCAGAGGTACCAGCCGTAGGTCGCGGTGTAGGTCTCCAAGCCCGTCGCATCGCCGACGACGAAGCTGCCGCCCGCAAACGACGCCGTGCCGTAGGTGGGGCCCTTGGCGATGAAGTCGGCCACGCCGAAGTCGCCGGTGAAGGCGCCGGGGCTGCAGTTCTCGTCGGTGATGCCCTCGCAGGTGTCGTCGATGCCGTTGCACAGCTCCGTCAACGCGGGGACAACGGCCCCGAGGCACGCCGTCAGCTTGCCATCGTCCTGACACTTCTGGATGCCGTCCTTGCACTTGCCCTTGCCGCGCGTCTTGGGGTCGCCGGTGTAGCACGCGGTCTTGACCGTGGTGTCGACGGCGTTGCTGCAGCCCTTGACGGCGTCGCAGCTGTCGATCGTGCAGGGATTGCCGTCGTCACACGACACCGCCGCGCCGCCGACACAAGTGTACAGGCCGCTTGCGGTTTCGACCCCACACGCATCGCCTTTGGTGCACGCGTTGGCGTCGTCGCAGGACTTCGGGATGGGCACGAACACGCAAGCGGCGTTCGAGCTGTCGCAGCTGTCCTTGGTGCAGGTCTCGCCGTCGTCGCACACCTTGGCCTTGCCGACCAAGCAGGTGCCGTTGCTGCACACATCCGCCACGGTGCAGGCGTTGCCGTCGGCGTCGCACGGTGAGGTGCTGGCGACGTACTCACAGCCCGCCTTGGGGTCGCAGCTGTCGTCGGTGCACGGGTTGACGTCATCGCAGACCTGCACACTGCCGGGCGTACACGCACCGTCCTGACACTTGTCGCCGACGGTGCACAGGCTGCCGTCCGCGTCGCACCCCAGCCCTGCGGGCTGCTGCGCAACGACACACAGGCCGGTGACTGCGCTGCAGGCGACGGACTGGCACTGGGTGTTCAGCGAAACGTCGCACACGACGACCGTCGCCTTGTCGACGTTGCAGACCGACTGCGCCGGCTCGTTCTTGTCGCAGAACAGCGTGCCATTGCAGGGGTTGCCGTCCTCCTGCGCCACGCAGTCGACGTCGGTGACGCACTTGCAGTTGTTCTGGCCGGACACGCACTCGCCCTGACTGCAGAGGTCACCCTCTGTGCAGGGGTTGCCGTCGTTGCAAGCCACGCCGCTGGCGCCGGCCTTGTCGTGAACGCAACCCTGTGCAGGCAAACAGGAATCCGCCGTGCACGGGTCCTGGTCGTCGCATGTCGTCGTCACGTCGATGGCCAGACCCAAGCACACGCCTCCCTTGCACGTCTCGCTGTCGGTGCAGCCGTTGCCGTCGCTGCACACCGTGCCGTCGATGTTGGCGTGCTTGCAGCCGCTGGCTGGGTCACAGCTGTCGGAGGTGCAGGTGTTCAGGTCGTCGCAGCTGACGTTGATGCCGTTGCACACTGAAGTGACGGTGTCGGTAGCTGCGCACGAGTCGTCGGCCGTGCACGGGCTGCCGTCGTCACAGGCATAGCCGTCGGGCCGCAGCACAAACTTGCAGTTGCCGGTCGCCTTGTCACAGCTGCCCGTGATGCAGGACTCGCCCGACTCGCACGCCTTCAGCGCGCCAGCCTGACACGTTCCGCCCTGACACACATCGCCGACGGTGCAGCCGTCGCCGTCCGCGTCGCACGGAGCGACGTTGTCGGTGACCGTACAGCCGATGGCCAGATCACAGACGTCGTCGGTGCAAGGATTGCCGTCGTCGCACACAAGCACGGGTCCCGCCTTGCACTTGCCCTCGACACAGGTGTCGTTCGCCGTGCAGGCACTGCCGTCGGCGTCACAGGCCCCCGTACGCGGCGTGAAGGTGCACTCCCCCGTCGGCTTGCACAGGTCATCGGTGCAGGCACTTCCGTCGTCGCACACGGCGTCGTCGGTCTTGCCGTTGCAGTCGTTGTCCTTGCCGTCGCAGATCTCCGCGCTGGGGGCCGGGGCGCTGCAGGCCGCAAGACCGCCGCCGGACGGAGCACCAGGCTTGCCGGAGGCGAGACAAGCCCGCGTTCCCGTACACTTTCCTACCGCTGCCGCACTCGAGACGAAGCAAGTCGTCGCCCACTCGTTGGCCATCGCCTCCGCCGAGCACGCGCACTCGCCTCCTGCCTTGACGACGCACTGCTTGACGGCCGCGCCGGTGACATCCTTGCTGTCCGCGCAGACGTAGCCGTCGGTACAATCGGTGTCCGTCGAGCAAGCCGCGCCGCAGAAGGCGCCGAGGTCCCCGTGGTCGACGCAGCGCGCCTCCCCGGAGGTCGGCCCCTGACAATCTGCATTGGCGTTGCAGGGGTTGCAAAGCCCGGCACGGGACGCGACGGTGCCGTCGGCCGTGTCCTGAACGACATCGGTGGCAGGGTCGGTCGCCTCGCTGTCGCCGCAGGACGCCAGACCTGCCGCCGTTCCGGCAAGCAGGCAGGCCAATCGAACGAACCCGGCAATGCCGAGGCCGGAGTGGGTGGTGTGCATCGCGCTCTCCCGGTTTACTGCTCGTACCCGCCCGTCGCCGTGTCGAGGTCGTCGATGAACTCCAAGCCTTCTGGCAACACCAGGCAATCGTTGTAGAAGCCAAGCGTGACCGAGCGGAATTCACCGGTATCGGGAGAGGAGCCCGAAACGAAGATGACGGTGCTCGTGCGGCTGGCCGGGATGGTCAAGCTCAAGCTCGCGCTGCAGCCGATGCCGCAGTCGTCGTTCGAGGCCCAGGTGTCCTCGCCGTTCAAGGTGACGGAGGCGAGCTCGCCCCAGCTGGCGAACGAGGTGTACCAGAAGTAGGGCGTCCAGGTGATGTCGCTGCTCGTGTTGTTGCGGACGCGGAACAGGGCGCCGGCCATCTTGCCGTTGGTCGACGAATACGCGCGCCAGGACTCGCTCCATACGTTCGAGTTCCTGCGGGCAAATGCGGTCTTGTTGAAGAGGGCAGATTGGACTTCCTTGTCTCCCGAGATGCTGGCCGCGTGAGCCGCGCCGTCGGTCCACGAGGACGGATTGACGCCGCCAAACAGCGCGGGATCGTCGTTGTGCATCCAGCCCGAGCCCTCCCAGTACGTCGACCAGACCGCCCAGCGATAAGTCGGGTGGGGCAGGCCGGTCACAGTACCCTTGATGTTGAGTGCGCCGTTGATGGTCAGGCCGCCCGAGACCAGCAGGTCACCGGTGACGCCGACCTTCTTGGTCGAAAGCGTCTTGAGCTTGAGGCCCCAACTCTTCACCGCGCCGTCGATGTTGTTGTCCAGCAGACCGTCGTCGACCACTCGGATGTACCACTTGCCCTTGGCATTCTTTCCGTGTCAGGTGGTCAGGTCGCCGCTGATGGTCTTGGTCTTGTCGGGGAAGCTGGTCTTGATCTCGGTGCCGGACGAGCCCTTGTCGTGCAACACGTACTCGTCGCCGTTCGGGTCGAAGGCCGAGACCGTCAGCTTGGTGAGGTCCGAGTTCGTCAGTTCCAGCGTGATCACCAGGGACTGCGCGATGCCGAAGTCGGGCAGAATCAGGGTGTCGGATACGCCGACCGGGCTGTTGTCGGGGATCGGGATGTCCGACTGGCCGTTGTAGACCTCGTCGAACTGCACGTTGACCAAGCCGTTGGAGACCTCGTCGATGCCGTCGGGCGGCAGGTACTTCGTGTCGATGTACCCCACGTTCGCCTCGATGCAATCCAGCGTGCCGTCGGCCTTGATCCCTTGGACGACCAGACCCGTGCCGCAGCCGACGCCCACTGCGACGCTGACGGGAGCGCCCAGCAGATCCGTGTACTTGCCCGTCGTCGCAACCTTGGACAGGGCCGCAGCCTTGGCATAAACGGTCAGGTCGGGCACGCCGGTCAGGTCCGCGTACGCCCCTGAGGTGGCCGACTTGGCCAGGTCACCGGCCTTGGCGAACACGGTGAGGTCAGCCGACTTGGCGTAGGCGGCAAGGTCGGCCGACTTGGCGTAGGGCGCCAGCACGTCGTCCGCCAGATGTGACGTCTTGATGCAGCCGGAGCAGTCCAACGACTCGGCCAGCGAGGCGCGCATCGAGAACGGCACCGAGGCGATGGCCTGGCGCGAGAACTCGGGGTCCGACTCCACCTTCATCGACAGGAACGGCGTCGCCATGTTGGCGAGCGCATCCGCCGTCAGCGGCGTCTTGCTGCCAATCGCGTAGCTGTACACGCCGTTCTTCACGGCGATGTCCACGGGACCCTCGGTGTAGACCGGGTTGCCACCCACCGCGCCGGTGAAGACGCTGAAGGTCACCTTGTACGAACCGTCCGCCACGGGTCCGCCGCCGACGGCGAACAGCCCTCCGTGCACGGTCATGACGGAGGGGACGGCGGCAAGGGCAAGCCCGGGCAGCGCGACGAGGACCGCGACAGCCAGACCGGACCACAGGCCGAGTCGGCCGGATCGAACGAGAGAGTTCTCCATGAAATTCATCTTCTTGCGACGTTGGACAGGCCGCGCAATGTGGACGCGGGCCGCGAGCGATTGGCGGCTTTGTACCCGAATCCGCTGACGCTTGCGCGGTCCGGCGCGAAGATTCGTGACCGGAGTGAGCAGGCCGACACACGGCAACTGTCACCCGCGACCTCCATAACCACTGGTCATGACATGCGAATCACGCCTATTGCCCCCAATTGTGTAGGTTCTTCACTGTCAATTCTTCACGACCCACCGTCCCGTCCGGGGGCGATCGCCGGTCCGGCCCGGTCGGTGTCCAGGGGTCTGACCACTGCCACTGCCACGCTGGGTCCGGCGGCCCTTGCAGAGGCCCCGTGCCGCCCGCCGTGCCGTCGACGAGGATCGCAGGAAAGTGGCCTTCCTTCCGTACCCTATGTACCCTGCCCTCCGCTTGTCGCGCTGAGGCAGACCGCATGTCCGACTTCCCACAAGACCTGATCGTGCTGAGCGACCTGCACATGGGCCGCGGCCGTAACCACGACAGCGGTCGCCACTTTCGCCTCGAAGCCTTCTTCTACGACGACGACCTGCTGCGGTTCTGCCAGTACCTGTGTGCAGAGGCCGACCGCACCCTTCGCCCGTTCAAGCTGATCTTCAACGGCGACGCGTTCGACTTCCTACGCATCGACCCCGAGGGCGCGGCGAGCGAGGCCGACGACACGCCCGACCCGTCCAGGACGGCCGCAACCGTTCGACGCATTCTGGAAGGTCATCCGCGCTTTCTGGACGCGCTGGCGACCGTGGTGCTTGCCGATCACGACGTGGTGTTCCTGCCCGGCAACCACGACATCGAGCTGCAGTGGGCGCCCGTGCAGGATGCGGTTCGAGCGGCGGTGCAATTGGCGGCGGTCAAGCTGAGCGGTGACCCGGCGAAGGCCCTTGCGGCAATGCCCCACCTGTCCTTCCAGCCTTGGTTCTATCACGAGCCCGGTCGCGTCTGGATCGAGCACGGCTGCCAGTACGACCCGGAGAATGCTTTTCGCTCGTTCCTGCGAAGCGGAGCCCCCGAGGACGCCGAAGCACTGGCCGCCACCGAGCTCGACATGCCACTGGGCAACTTCTTTCAGCGGTACCTGTACAACGGCTTCGGCCCGATCACCTTCATCGTCCCGACCACGCGCGCCAACTTCCGATACGGCAAGTGGTTATTGATGAACGACCCACGGCTGCTGGTCAGTGCCTTCACCCGCCACGGCCCCTTCGCGTGGGAGTGGATGAAGCGCATGACGCGGCGGCAGCTGGAGGTTCAGGGCACGCAGAAGCTCAAGGACCTGCACGCCAAGGAGTTGCGCGACTTGGGCGAGAAGACCGGTCTGCGCGACAGTCTGGAAGCCATCGACATGCTCAAGAGCTTGCGCGGTGACGTGGTGTCGGCCGTGCGGTCGATGCTGCGGGACCTGCTGCGGACGGGCGGCGCGGCGCTGGCGATTGGCCTGCTGGTGGCGACGCTGTGGTACCTGAGCTTCGAGGCGATGCGCGAGACCTCGCTGGGGTTGCGCGTGGTCCTGTTCCTGACGCTGAACTTCGTGTTCATGGCGGCGGGGATGACGGCGGTGGGCGTCGAGCTGTTCCGGGAGCGGCCGTCCAAGGGACTGTCGCCCATGGTCGAAGCGGCCCAGCAGATCTCGCAGCGGATGCAGGTCCCTATCGTCGCGTTCGGACACACGCACGAAGAGGCCGTGCAGCGTCTGGATCTGCAGAAGGCAGGGCGAAGCTGGTACTTCAACACCGGTACGTGGATCGCCGTGTTCACGCACGACGTGCTGCTGCCGCGCGAACGGGTGCAGTTCACGTTCCTGCGCATCCGCGGCGACCAGGCCGAATTGCTGCACTGGAGTCCCGTGCTGCGAGAGCCGGCTCAGGTGGTGCTGATCGATGAGGCTTGACGGGGCGGAGTAGTACGGCAGTGGCGAAGTTCGATCCCGGATCGAACTCGAGGTTTGGCGTACTAGTACGCGCGCTCCCACAGGCGTGGAATCTTCTCGGGGAAGCGCCAGAGGTACGACGACGTGGCGTTGCCGACGTAGATGCCGCCGTGCGCTTCGCGGTCGTAGCCGATCCAGGCCGAGATCGGCACGCGGTTGAAGGCGTCGCCGATGACGATCGACTTGGTCTTCTTCTTCAGGTTGGCCGTCAGCTCAGCGCGGGCGGTGTCGAGGATGTTCAGCGCCGCAAGGTGCACGCCGGGGTTGCCGCGCAGCTCTGTGAAGGCGACCTGACGCATCTTCTTGCCTTCGCGGTGCGTCGCGTACCAGACGTACTCAGCGGGCGTCAGGTTCGACAGCACGACGATCTCGATCGGGCTGAAGATCATGTACAAGCGCGGGCGACGGTGCGGCGGACGCTCCAGACCGGCGGCCTGAGCGATGTCGTCCGGGGTCATGCCGTCGACGCAGACGCCGTCGCGGAAGCGGAAGGGCTCGCCTGTCGACTCCATCTCCAACAGCTCGCCACCGGTCTTGACCAAGTGGATGGACTTCCACGCATCGATCGGCGTGCAGCTGAAGGCGTTGTTCGAGAGCGCGGTCTTGGTCCGGTTGCCGGCGCCAGTCTTCTCGAGCGCGGCGACGGAGTCCCGGTGGGCGTCGCGCCAACCACCCTCGTCCAAGTACTCGAACGCAGGCTTGTTGTTCTCGAGGGCGAGGTCGACGAGGATCGACCGACCCTGGAAGTACTTGCCCGAGCCGGGGCTCCGGTGGGCAGCAAATTCCTCGAGGCCGAGGCTGGTGGCGGTCACGATGCCCTGGGGAAGGCTGAGGATCAGCTGGTTCTGTACCATGGGTGAGACTCCTTGCGAGGGGCGCCTGAGCAAGCCAGGAACGCGCAGGAAACTTAGCCGCATCTTGCGCGGAGAGCAACGTCTGCACGCCGGATTCGCGTCCGTGAACGGCGAGACTTCCGAAGTGGCCCACTTCGACGCAGGACTGCGGAACTCGTCGCCTCCCGCAACCCCCTGATCTCGATCGCGATCTACCCGGCACCCGCTGTTCTGGACAGGACGGGGGCGATGCCGGACGTGCCCTCAACCATCGCTCAGTCGCGACTTGACCCCCCACGTCACAAGCGTACTGTCTGCGTGCATCGACCGCAGAACTCGGAACGACCGAGCCAAGCGGCAGATGGACTGGCGTCAGGGTTCCGGTGCGAGGCAGTGGCAGGCGGTCGCCCACTGAACTTCCGGGCTCCGCGGCCTCACCCGCCTGGGTTCGACCAGGTGCCTCGACTTCCGTGCCCTATCACGGAGGTATTGCTTGAATATCCCCCCGATTTTCTGGTTGGCCCCATTGGGTTCGATCTGCGCACTTGTGTTCGCGTGGGTCTTCTACCGCACCATGATGAAGGCAGATCCCGGCACTGCAGACATGCAGCGCATCGCCGGATACGTCGAGCGTGGCGCGCTCGCCTACCTGAAGCGCCAGTACCGCGTCGTCACGATCGTCTTCCTGGTCGTGTTCGTCCTGTTCGCCTTCATGGCCTATGTGCTGGGCACGCAGAACGCTTGGGTGCCGTTTGCGTTCATCACGGGCGGTTTCTTCTCTGGTCTCGCGGGCTTCCTTGGCATGCGAACGGCCACCAAGGCTTCGAACCGCACGGCTGCGGGCGCCATCAAGTCGCTGAACCAAGGCCTGCAGGTGGCGTTCCGCTCGGGCGCCGTCATGGGTCTGGTGGTCGTCGGTCTGGCGCTGCTCGACATCTCGCTTTGGTTCCTGATTCTGCGTGAGTTCTCCCCCGCCGGCGCAGACTCGAACGAGACGCTGGCCGTCATCACTACCACCATGCTGACGTTTGGCATGGGCGCGTCGCTGCAGGCGCTGTTCGCTCGCGTGGGCGGCGGCATCTTCACCAAGGCGGCGGACGTGGGCGCGGACCTCGTCGGCAAGGTCGAAGCCGGCATTCCGGAAGACGATCCGCGCAATCCGGCGACCATCGCGGACAACGTGGGCGACAACGTGGGCGACGTGGCCGGCATGGGCGCGGACCTCTACGAGTCGTACGCGGGTTCGATTCTGGCAACCGCTGCGCTGGGCGTTGCGGCTGGCTACGGCATCGGCGGCGTCGTTGCACCGATGGCGCTGTCGGGCATCGGCGTGCTGTTCTCGATTGCGGGTGTGTACTTTGTCCGGTCAGGCGAGAAGGCGACCCAGGGCGAGCTGCTGAAGGCGCTGGCGCGCGGCGTCAATGCCTCGACCCTGCTGACGCTGATCGCTTCGTTCGGTGTGCTGTACTACTTCCAGGAGGCGTTCCAGGGCCGCTACATCGGCCTGTTCGGCGCGGTCGTGACCGGTCTGATCGCGGGTTGGGTCATCGGCAAGATCACCGAGTACTACACGTCGCAAGAGTATCGACCGACGCAGTACATCGCGGAGCAGTCCAAGACTGGACCTGCCACCGTGATCATCTCTGGTCTGGCCACCGGCATGCAGTCGACCGGCTATCCCGTGATGGTGATCGCCTTGGCGATCATCCTCAGCTACGCGTTTGCCGGCGGCTTCTCGGCCGACCCCAACGCGATGAACCTGGGTCTGTACGGCATCAGCCTCGCATCGGTGGGCATGCTGTCGACGCTGGGCATCACGCTGGCGACCGACGCCTATGGCCCGATCGCCGACAACGCGGGCGGCAACGCAGAGATGACGCACCAACCGCCCGAAGTGCGACAGCGCACCGACGCGCTGGACGCCCTGGGCAACACCACGGCAGCAACCGGCAAGGGTTTTGCCATTGGTTCCGCAGCGTTGACTGCAATGGCGCTGCTGGCTGCGTACATCGAAGAGATCAAGATCGGCTTCCTGCACATGGGGCAGACCTCGATTCTGGTCGACGGGGTGTCGAAGGCCGTTCGCGACACGCACTTGGGCGACTGGGTCAAGTACTACGACATCACGCTGCTGAACCCGCGCGTGCTGGTGGGTCTGTTCCTGGGCAGCATGATGGTGTTCGTGTTCTGCGCCTTGACGATGAAGGCGGTGGGGCGCGCGGCCGGCAAGATGGTCGATGAGGTCCGTCGGCAGTTCCGCGAAATCGTTGGGATCATGGAAGGCACGGCTGAGCCGGAGTACGCGCGCTGCGTCGAGATCAGCACCGCCGCCGCCCAGAAAGAGATGATGATCCCGTCGATCATGGCGATCCTCGTTCCTGTGGTCACCGGCCTGCTGTTCGGCGTGGCCGGCGTGATGGGCCTGCTGGCGGGCGGTCTGGCGACAGGCTTCTCGATGGCCGTGTTCCTGAACAACGCGGGCGGCGCGTGGGACAACGCCAAGAAATACATCGAGGAAGGCAACCTGGGCGGCAAGCGCCTGCCCGACGGGTCCAAGAACCCGAACCACGGCGCGGCCGTCATCGGCGACACCGTGGGGGACCCCTTCAAGGACACCGCTGGCCCGGCGCTGAACATCCTGGTCAAGCTGATGTCGATGGTCTCGGTCGTGTTCGCCGGCCTGATCGTGGCTTATGGCGACCTGATGCAGAAGGTCATCGACCTGTTCAAGTAGGCCTTTTGCCTTAGCTTTTTCTCTCCGCCCCTTCTCACCGCCGCGCAATTCCCACAACGTGTCGCTTCGCACGGCAGCGACGCCTGTGGGCGAAACCGCGACTTCACCGCAAAACCGCAAGACACGCAGGGGGTTGGGATGCAACACAAGGCATGGGTCGCGGGTGCCACCGGTTTTGTCGGTCAGGCCGTCGTCGCCGAGCTGTTGCGGCTGGGCGTGACCACCGTCGCCCACGTGCGGCCCGATTCGCTGGAGCTGGAGACGTGGCGCGAGCGGTTCGGACAACAGGGCGCCGTGGTCGATGCCACGCCTTGGGAGCCGGACGGGCTGGCGAGCGCCCTGCAAGCCCACGGGATCACCCATGTCTTCTGCCTGATCGGCACCACCCGCGCACGCAAGCAGCTGGCCTCGCAACCCGCGGCAGAGACCTACGAGGCCATCGACTACGGCCTGACCCGCATGTTGGCGCAGGCGGTGAAACAGGCCGGCGGCGTGCAGCGGCTGGTCTACCTCTCCTCGATGGGGGTCAGCGCGACCGCGCCGGGCGCGTACATGCAGGCGCGGTGGAAGGCAGAGACGGCGGTGCGCGAGTCCGGCGTGCCGTGGACCCTTGCAAGGCCTGCCATCATCACGGGAAACCGGCAAGAGCGGCGGGTGGGCGAGCACGTGGCGGCGGTGGTGTCGGACGGCTTGCTGGCGGCGCTGGCGCTGCTGGGGGCCAAGGCGGCCCGCGAGCGGTACCGGTCGACGACGGACCTGGTGCTCGGGCGGGCGCTGGTGCGGCTGGCCTTTGACCCGCAAGCGGCCGTAACGGTGCAGGAATCGGAGTGTCTGCGGTAGATCCGGCTACGCGACACGCCCTGCGATGCCCGCCAGCAACCGCGCGCGGATCTCGTCCGGCGTCACCGCGTCGGGCACCCAGTCCAGCCCGGGACTTTGCTGCTTGAGGAACTCGAACCGCGCCAGCTCGCGCGAGAAGTCGTACGCCACGATGACCGACAGGTGCGCGAACCCCGCTTGCCGCAGCGCCGCCAGCACGTACAGCCCTTGGTGGTTGGCCAAATAGCGCCAGCCACGCTCCGGGTCACCGTTGTTCTCGCGTGTCGCCTGCGCGTGGTCGCCCAGCAGCTCGGCGCGAGGGATGCGGTCGAAACGCATGTCCAGATACAGCAGGTCGACGGCGCGCTCTGCAAGAATCCCCAACGCCTGCGCGCCGTTGTGTGCCTGCAAGTAATGCGGTCCATGAACGAACCGCCCCAGATTGTCCAGGTACTCGTCGCCGTCCTCGACAATCAGCACGGTCGCGTCTTCCAGCCGCTTGCCTGACATCGCCGGGTCCTCCTACGCCGCCTCGTCGGCCGGGGGGTGGGCCAACGGCAGCTTGACGACCACCGCCTTGGTCCAGGCCCCGGTCTCCTCACGCACGTCCAGCGTCCCCTCGTAGCGGGCGACCAGATCCGCTGTCAAACCGATACCTTCCTCAATGTAACGGCCGCGCAACATCTCGGTCGTCAGCACCTCGGCCGACCCGTCGCGCACGGCAAAGACCGCACGCTCCAGCCCCGTGACCGGCGACACCTCGGTCTCGACCGCAAGCCCCACACGACCGCCGCCCCCGTGAGCCAGCGACGACTGCAGCGCATTGCGCAAAAGATTCGTGAGGATGTCCTCGAAGGCCGGACGCGGCACCAGCACCCACACCGGCAGCTCGACAGAGGGCGCGATGGCCAGCGTCGGGATGGCCAAGGACGCGAACGCGGGTTCCTGCCGCACGCGGTCGAACACCCCTTGGAGAACCACCCGGTCCACGCCCAATAACCGCAGCGAGTCCAGCAGGTTGCGAACGGCTTCGTAACCGTCTGCATTCAACAGGCGCGCCGCTTCCCCCAGATGCCGCAGCAGCCGCGCCTTGGCACGGGGCCCCAGAGAGGCCACGCGCGCCAACGGGCCGTCCACCGCACGCAACTCAGCAAAGCCATTCAGAAGTGCCGAGATCGCCCGGTCGCGCCGACGCAGGTTCAGCCGCACGCCGCGGGCCTGTCCCAGCTGCTGCAGCTCGCGCACATAACCCGCCAGCTGCTGCGCGACCGACACGTCCTTGCCGCCGCCCAACAGACGGGTGCGCGCATGGGCCGCCAGCTCGGGCGCCTGCGCCTGCCCCGCCGCGATCGCCTCTGCCAGCCCCGTCAGAACCGTCGTGTTGTGCTTGAGCACCTCGTGGCGGATACCGGCGAGGATGCGCTGCACCTCAGGCCCCGTCTCCGGGTGGTGCTGGATCAGCCAGGCGAGGTCGCGCCCACCGTGCCGCCGCCACAGCACGCCCAACGTGCCGAGCATCAACAGGATCACCGCCGCCAGCACGACCAGCGCGCCCTGCCGCAGTCGCCGCACCAGAGACTCGCGCAGCTCGCGGGCGGCCTTGACGTCGGCATCCGGCGCGGGCGGCGTCTGGCGCGCTTGATCCAGGTAGTCGTCCAGACTGGAGATCGCGTCCTGCAGGTCCTGTCGGCGGATCAGGTCGGCCAGCAGCGCGCGCACGCCCTGCCCCTGCGGTGCCGTCTCGACCTGCAGCCGCTCCACCGTCGCCACCGCAATGCCCAGCTCTTCAGCCCGCATCAAGTGCGGCAAGGCCTGTTCCGGACGACCCAGGCGTGCCAGCCAGCGCCCCAGCTCCAGATGCACCGCCGGCTGCCGGTCGTTGGCCTGCAGCGAGCCCCGCAGAGCCGCCATCGCGCCCTCGACGTCGCCCAGACCGTGCAGGTACTGCGCCAGATCATTGTGCAGGTCAGGACCGGCCTTGGCGTGCGTCAGGTAAGCCCGCAGCACCTCGGCGGCGTCGGCATAGCGGTCCTGACCGGCCAAGCTGCGCGCGGCCTCGCGGGCGGTCTGTTCAGGGCTGCGGTCTTTCGGAGTCGCGTCCTCCTCCGGCAGGGGGTCGGCGGCCGCCCCCAGCGTCGCGGCCAGCGACTTGCGCAACGCCACGGCGTCGCGGCGCTGCTCGGGACTACCCGCCATCGGGGATTGCAGATATCGCTCCAACTGTGCCAATGCCTTACGCAATTGACCCGAGTGCCGATACGCCTGCACAAGGTCCCAGCGCAGGTCCGGCCGCGTGGGTTCACGCCGCACGGCCTCGGCCAGCAGCGCCGCTGCCTCGGCGTACCGCGGCGTGTCTGGCCAGCGCAGGTACAGCCGCCCCAGACCCGCCTGCGCCCTCGCCGTCAAGCGGTCGTCACCCAGCCCCAGATGCAGGGCGCGCGACCAGGCCAACTCAGCCTCAGCAAAGCGTTTGTGATGGGCCAGCCACTCGCCGGACGCCGCGTGCGCGATGCCCGCGTCGGGGGCCATGCGCAGGGCCTCCAGCAGCAGCTTCTCGGTCTCAGGTCCGAAGTCCGCCTTGTCCAGCCGCTCCAACGCCTGCAGCGCTCGCCCGCGTGCGTCCTGCAAATCCAGCTGGTGGTCCGGGGTCGCGGGCACCTCGCTCTTGCGCGCCGCGGCATCCAGCTGCGCCACCTTGGCCGCCACGTCCTGCTGCAGCGACTCAGCGTCCTGGTAAGCCTTGCGCGCCGCGTCGAAGTCCCCTTCGGCAAACCAGCAGTCGCCCAGCAGCCCCGCCAGCTCGCCCAGCGCCTTCTGCCGGGCCAGCTTCTTCTGCGGCGCTTTTCGACAAGCATCCCGGAGGGTTGCCGCGTCCACACACAGGTTGCGCAGCGCCGCGACCCGCGCTTGGGCACACGCCACGGTCGGGTCGCGGTCGGGCAGCAGCGCGCTCTGCGTCAGGTGCTCGGCAGCCAGCGCAAGGTCGCGGTCGGGGTCGCGACCGGGGGTGCGCTCGATGGCGCGATCCTGCAAGAACGACGCGTAGTTGGCGTGGGCCACCGCCCGCTTGCCGTCCAGCTCCAGCGTCTTGCCGTACCAGTACTCGGCCAGCAGGTGCAACCCTTGGAGCTGATAAAGGAACGCGAGATTGTTGGCGAACTCGGGGTGCAGCGGGTTCAGGGCGACGGCGACCTGAAAGGCGGCGGTGGCTCCGGCCAGGTCCTTGGCCTGATGCAGCAATTTCCCCTTGTCGTTCCAAGCGCCAGCCACGGCAGCGGCAGACGCGGGCTGCTGCAGTACGGCAACGCACGCGCCCACCGGGTCGGTCGCATCGGTGGCGGTTGGGGTCCCCGGCAGGGTCAGGGCGAGGGTCCAGACGGTAAGCAGGCCAAGCGTCATGGTCGGCGAGGCTAACCCCGCGACTCCCCTGCCCGCAAGCCCGGCGCGGTCAGCGCGGCAGCCAGCGCTCCAGGACGCGCACCAGCGCTGCGGCGGCGATCGGCTTGGAGATGTAGTCCTCCATCCCGGCTTCCAGACAACGCTCGCGGTCCCCTTCCATGGCAAGGGCGGTCATCGCCACGATGGGCACGCCTGACCGGGGGCCACGGCTCGACCGAATGGCGCGCGTGGCGTCGAACCCGTCCATCACGGGCATCTGCACGTCCATCAGCACCAGATCGTAGGGGGTCGACTGCAGCGCGGCGATCGCCTCACGCCCGTTGCCGACCGCATCGGCGCGAACCCCGAGCTTGCGCAGGAACGCCAAGGCGACCTGCTGGTTGACGATGTTGTCCTCGGCCACCAGCACATACCCAACAAAGTCATTGGGAAGCGACGGTCTGGGAGATCCCGAAGCAGCCACCGTCGGCTGGGAGGCGACGGCCGAGCGTCCAAAGCGTGCGGTAAACCAGAACTCGGATCCGCGGCCCGCGTCGCTGATGACGCCGATCTCGCCCCCCATCAGTTGGGCCAGCTGCTTGGAGATCGCCAGACCCAGACCGGTACCGCCATAGCGCCGCGTCGTCGAGGCATCGACCTGGCTGAACTGGCCGAAGAGTCGGCCGTGCTGCTCCCCAGAGATGCCGATGCCGGTGTCGCGGACTGAGAAGTGCAGGACGAGGCCGATGTTGTCGCTGCGCTGCAGGGAAACCCGGATCGCCACGCCGCCGCGGTCGGTGAACTTCACGGCGTTGCCCGCAAGATTCACCAGGACCTGCCGCAACCGCCCGGGGTCGCCACTCAAGGCGGCCGGCACATCAGCGTCGATGTTGCAGGTCAGCGCCAGTCCCTTCTGGATGGCCCGCACCCGAACCATCTCGAGGGCGTTCTCGAGCTCAGGTTCGAGCTCAAAGTCGAGCGCCTCGAGCGTGAGCTGCCCTGCCTCAATCTTGGACAAGTCCAGAATATCGTTGATCAACGCAAGCAGAGCCTCTCCGCTCGACTGGACCGTCTCTGCGTACCGGCGCTGCTCTGTCGTCAGGGCCGTGTCCAACAGCAGGCCGTTCATGCCCAGCACTGCGTTCATCGGCGTGCGGATCTCGTGGCTCATGTTGGCCAGAAACTCGCTCTTCGCGGCATTGGCCGCCTGCGCCTGGGCGGCCAGGTCGTGGGCCACCGTCGTCTGGTGTTTCATGACCGCGTTGATGCGGCGCAGCTCGGACTCAGCGCGCTTCAAGGCCGTGATGTCGTGCATCACCGTCAGGAAGTACTGCTTGCCCTGACTGATGATCAGCTCGCCCGAAAACAGGCCGTCCAGCAAGGAACCGTCGCGGTGGCGGACCTGAATGGCAAAGCTTTGGATACGCCCCTGCTCGGCCAGCTCCCGGGCGGCCTGACGGTGCTGCTCAGGATGCGGAAAGAGGTCCAGCTCCATGGCAGACCTGCCGACCACCTCGGCCGGGGTGTAACCCAAGGTCGAAAGGAACGCCTCGTTCACGTCGACGAACCGCTTGTCGTCCAGACCGCTCAACGCCATCAGCGCCGGGTTGTTGCGAAACAGGCGCTCGAACCGCTGGGTCGCCTCGCGCTCGGCGCTCAAGTCCTTGCAGATACCGAAGATGCAGTCCCGGCCGTTCCACCGGCCGATCCAGATGCGCGTCTCGACCGGCAGCAGGCCCCCGGACTTGGTCGCCAGCGGCAGCGGACAGGCGTCGCGCTCGCGCCGAACCATTGCACCGAGGATCTCTGTCGCCTCGTCCTGCACGTTGCGCGGGTGCATGTCCAGAATGGTGGACGCGAGCAGTTCTTCTGTGGAATAGCCCAGTTTGCGGGCGACGGCCGGGTTGGCGTAGAGGATGTGCCCCTCAGGGTCGCCGACGAAGATCAGGTCGTCGATCGTCTCGAAGAACGTGCGGAAATTCGCCTCGCTGTCGCGCAGGGCTTGGGCGGCATCGAGGGGCACGTCGATGGGGATGAAGTCCATGGCCTGTGACTCTTTCGGGGGCGGGGTCGGTGGAACGCGAAACAGGAACTTGTTCGTGACAGGCCAAGGAGATTCCCACTTCCTCACGGTTCGGGCAAGTCGATGCTGCCGCTGCTGAACATGGCGATCTCGCGTCGGCCTCGCGTGACGCTACCCCCGCAATTCTCGCACCCGCAAGCCCAGTTGATTGAAGCGCAACCGCACGGCGCGCGCCCGGCCGGCGTCGCCCAGCAGCCGGTCGGCCATCCCCCCAAAGTCGCCGCCCGACTCGCGGAACAGGCGCTGCATCACCTGCTTTTCCAGGTCGCGCGCCAGATCGTTCAGGCTCTCGGCCGGCCCCACGTGCAGCGTCATCGCATCGGGGTCGTCGTCGCTTGCCTGCGCCCTGCCCTGGTCCAGCGCCCGCACCGGCACCTGCGCCGTGCTGGCCAGCAGTTGCTGCACAAGGCCCGGGTCGACTTGCAGCCGCGTGGACTCCAGCGACAGGCCACTGCGGATCGCGTCCACCGCGGCAAACAGCGTAAAGGTCACCAAGTTCTCCAGAACCATCCCCAATTCTCGCATGTTGCCCGGCCAAGGGTGCCCCCGCAGCGCGTCCCAGGCCGACTGGTGCAGCGCCAGCTCGAGCACGCCATCCGCCGGCTTGGCCCGCAGGTCCGCCCCCATCACCACGACCGTCCTGACGCCCGCCCGCAGGCCCACCGCCCGCGCCACCAGGTCGCGCAGCTCGGACAGCTCGGGCCGCTCCAGCGCCACGTCGGCCAGCCGCCGCACGAAGAACGCCAAATCGTCCAACCGCTCGCGCAGGGGCGGGATCCGCAAGCGCGACGGCGGCGACAGGCGCATGTACAGGTCGCCGCGAAAACGCCCCAGGGCCACCGCTTGGGCCAGCGGCTCGTTGCTGGCCACCACCACCTTGACGTCGACCGGCACGTCGCGGGTCGAACCAACCGGCTGCACCCGCCCCTCTTGCAGCACCCGCAGCAGCTGCTTCTGCGCGTCGAGCGGGATGTTCTGCACCTCGTCGAGAAACAGCGTGCCCCGGTGCGCCGACTCGAACGCGCCCTTGCGGTCGGCGACCGAGCCCGTGTACGCCCCGCGCACGGCGCCGAACAGCAGCGCGGGCACCAGATCCGCAGGCACCGCGGCCAGATCCACGGACAGGAACGGCCCCTTGCGCCCGCTGTTCTCGTGCAGAAAACGCCGCGCCAGGTACGACTTGCCGGTGCCCGTCTCGCCCTCGAGGATCACCGGCAGCGCACCCCGCGCCAACACCGCCAACCGCCTGCGCAAAGCCCGCATGGCAGGCGCGCGGCCCCACAGCACGTCGGCCTCTTCCAGCGTCAGGCTGGCCTCTTGCAGCGCCGCGTGGCAGCGGATGCGCAGCGTGTCCAGGTCGCCCGCACCCAAGAAGTACGTCATCGACTCGGCCGACACGTCGTGCGAGGCATCGGCCAGCGACAGGTCTTCCAGCGCCGTCAGCAGCACCACCGGCAACCCCGGACAGCGCTTGCGGATCTCGCGCAGGATGGCCACGCCCTGAAACCGACGGGTGCGCTTGGGCGGCGCGGGCGGATCCAGGGGCAGCAGGCGGTCCTCGGGCACGTCGAACGACACGTCGAGCAGCACGACGTCGACGCGCTTGGCGTGGTCCTGCAGGAACGCGAGCGCGGCGGGGCCGTCGGGCAGCCGTCCTTCCGAGCCGAGGGGCGACGGGTCGACCAGCTCGAACTCGGGCAGGTGCGCCGCCACCGCGCGGGCGTAGTCCAGACCGTCGTCGATCACCAACAGGCGGGGCTTGCGGGGCATGGGACTCCAGGCGACGGGCCGGGGCCGGGCGCGCGGTCAATGTCCTCTGGTTGCGGGGGGGTGGTCAAGGGTGGGTGGGGTGTCAGGGAGGGTGTCAGGACTAGACACTTGACATCTTTCCGCACGCGAGCAGCAGTCGCAGCCATCTGATTTCAAGCACTTGGCCGCGGGTCTCTCAACCGCGAACCCATACCCCGTTCTCGTGCAGCGCCTGGCATGTCTCAGGGCTCTGAACACTCAGGCTGAAAGGCGGGCTGAAGGCAGGTCGCTCCGAAACAAGTTGCGCACGTCCACGCATCACCTTCGCCGCACTGAGGGTTCGGCGGCTTGAAACAACCGATCGCGGTGGCGCAGGCGGGCTCGACCTTGCTCACCCACTCCGGCAGCGAGGGTCCAGGCGATTCCATCATGGCGGGAAGGTAGACTGCGTTGGCTTGGGGCGAGCACTCTCCCTGGTACCGCGTCAGCGCCTTCATGTCGGTGTCGGTCCAGACGAAACGCGACGTGGATGCTGGACTGGAGGACCGTACGCGCCAAGTCCGTGCCGCTTCCCCCTACTCGGCCTTCGCGCCAAACCGCTCCTGCTTCAACTGCTCCAGCAAGAGCTGCAACGCCGGAAGAGCGGCTGGCACACGGCTGGCCGTGATCTCCCAAAGCTCCTCGGCATCGACATGGAAATAGACGTGCGCCAGGAGGTCGCGAAGCCTTGCCAAGCCGCGCCAGTCCACATCCGGGGGCACGAGCCTTCACCGCATCCGGCACGTTCTTGGCTGCTTCACCCGCGATCGTGAGCGACCGCTCTACAGCCGCCCGCAGCATGGCATCTGCAACGAATTGTCGCGGTCCAACGCCTTCGGTCCACGTCAGGATCGACAGGAAAGCATCGACGACATCGGCGACCAGCAGCACGGGCTCACGCGACATGCACGCGCTCCTGCTCGATGACTCGCCACGCCAGGGGCTTCACCGTCGAAGTCAGCACCACGTCGACCCTCCGGCCGAGTGCCTGCTCTAGCGCGTCTTGAATCGCGAAATGACGACCGAGCTTGTCTGGGCCGGGCGCGAGCTCGACCAGAACGTCGACGTCGCTGTCCTCGCTCGCCTCGTCGCGCGCCACCGATCCGATCAGGTCGAGACGAAGGACGCCCAGCTTCCGCAGAGGTTCCCGCAGGAGAATCAGGATGGCGATGGCTTCGGCGCGGCGCATCCGACTTCCGTCCGCGCCGGCAAAGGCGCCTGGGCAGGATAGCGTGCACGGGTGGGAAGTCCAAGCGGGGCGGAGGGGGCGGAGGGTGGCGGAGGGTGTCAGGACTAGACACTTGACATCTTTCCGCGAAGCACTCCCCCGCCCAGTCACCGGCATCGAATATCGAACTCCAATCCATACGCATTGTTGCGTCGCCTGCCCCCACAGCATTCAGCCAGACCGGACTATCCATCAGCCGGCCACAGCCCAACCTCAGCACGCAACGGCAGATCGGAACCCCGCGCGTCGACGGCGACCCGATTTCGGACTGGATGCGTCCGGGCCCAATCTGGCGCCATCGTCATTTCAAGCACTTAGCCGCGAAACAGTGAACTGCGAATCCCTGCCCCCCTCCTGCCCGCGACGAACGCCAGATGCGTTCCCGGCCTTGGATTGCGGAAAGGTGTCAAATGCCTAGTCCTGACACCCTCCTCACCCTCCTCTAGATCCTTCCGCCCCGCCGCGCGTCCACACCCAGGGCCGCACGGCCGGTCGAAGGGACCCGTCCGCCCGCCCTTTCCCCCAAGCCAGGAGTTCGCCATGAAGCGTGGGTGGGTCGTGCTGTTGGGTCTGCTGCCCGCGGTGGTCGCGCAGGCGCAAGAATCGCAACCGGTGGCGTCGCGCATCCAAAAGGTGACCGTGTACTCCGACCGGGCGCAGGTGACGCGCGGCGCGGCGGTGGAGGTGGACGCCTCGGCGTCGGTGTGGGCGTTCCCGAACCTGCCCGGCTGGGTCGACGAGGGGTCGGTGCGCGTGACCCTGCAGCCCGCCGACGTGGGGCAGATTGCCGACGTGCGCGTTCAGCGCGAGTACCTGGCGCGGTCGAACGATGCCGAGCTGCGCAAGGCAGAGGCGGCGGCGCAAGAGATCGCAAACCAGATCGCGGTGTTGGACGACGAGGTGCGCATCCTGGCGGCGCAAGAGAAGCAGGTCGAGACGATCCGCGCGTTCTCGCTGGAGAAGATCGGCAAGGACTCGGTGATGGGCACCGTACAGGTCGCGACCTATGGCGAGGTGGTCAAGTTCCTGGGCGACGCCCTGCGCGACCTGGCGACCCGGCGGCGCGCGGTGCAGCAGGCCAAGGCGGCGCTGGAGCCGGAGCGGCTGGCGCGGGCGCGGCGCGTCGAGGACCTGCGCGGCCTGGGGCAACTGGAGGAAACGACTGTGTTCGTCAGCATCGATGGGCGGCGCAAGGCCCAGGCGCGCGTCGAGCTGACGTACATGCTGCCGGGGGCGACGTGGGAACCGGCGCACGAGCTGCGGGTGGCGGGGACCAAGCCGGGCGCGGCGACGCTGGCCTCGTACGCCGTCGTCAGCCAGGCGACGGGAGAGGACTGGGAAAACGCCGAGATTGCGTTCTCGACCCAGTCGGCGACCGAGAGCATCCGCATCCCCGAGCTCGAGTCGCTGACGCTGGGCGACACGAAGCCGACATCGCGCTTCATGGCCAGCCGGACGACGTCGTTCAGTCGCGCGCAGAAGGCCTACGAGGGGCAGAACCGCATGTGGAACCAGCGGCGGTCGACCAAGGTGCAGGTGCAGAGCGAGGAGGTGTACGAAGAGAGCTACCACGACCTGCAGACGGTGCAGAGCAAGACGGTCGAGGTCTTTCGCACGCTGCAGGTCCGCGGCACGACGACGCATTTTCGCGGCGAGGGGCGAGCGACGGTGCGTGGCGACGGTCGCCCGGCGCGCCTGCGGATCGGCCAGTGCACGCTGACGCCGTCGCAGCGGGTCGTCGCCGCGCCCGAGCAATCGCTGAATGCCGCCCGCATCCTGGAGATGACGAACGGCGGTGGCCAGCCGCTGCTGCCGGGCAAGGTGGCGCTGTTTCAAGAGGGGGCGTTTCTGGGCATGACCGACCTGGGCTTCGTGGCCGAGCAGGAGAAGTTCTCGCTGTTCCTGGCCGTCGCCGACGAGGTCAAGTTGTCGCGGGTGCTGGACAAAACCCGCAGCTCGCTGGTGCGCAAGGCCCGCACGCGCATGGTCGTGTCGTTCGAGGTTGGGGCCGAAAACCTGTCGGACCACGACGTGACGGTAACGCTGGCGGACCGGATCCCGGTGTCGGAGGACAAGGAGATCCGCATCGACCAGGTCAGCGTCGAGCCCGCCGGCGCGCCCGACGACAAGGGGTTGATCACGTGGACGCTGCAGCTCAAGCCGCGCGAGAAGCGGGTGTTCCGCATCAGCTATCGCGTCGAGTACCCGCCCGCGCTGGTGCTGGAGATGAAGCGCGCCGGGCGCCCGAGTCGCGCCGCATCGCCTGCGCCCGCGGCCGATGCGCCGATTGGCGAGCAGTTGATGGACTTGGAGTCGAATTTCTGAGGCGTGGGGGGGGGGAATCGCCGCCCCGCCCTACCCCTCCATCACGTCCTTCTTGCCGTCCGGTCCCTCGAACTCCGCGAACCGATACACCGACATGCCCGAATCGTTGACCAGCACCTGACAGGCCCCCTGCCGCTCGAGCTCCTCCAGCGCCGCGCGGGCCTGGTCGAAGCCCATCCCTAGCGCTGCGGCGACCTCGACGGCGGTGATGCGACCGCCCTCAGCCTCAGCCAGACGGAACAGGCGGGCGTCCAGCGTCGGCTCGGGCGGCACCAGTACGGCGGCGGCCCGGCCAGCGGTCAGTCGGGCACGTCGCACCAGCAGACCGCCGCCCAACAGGCACAACCCGCCGAGCACAAAGCCGAAGACCGTGTGGTCGGACGTGCCCCCGGCCGTCCCGTCGATCTCGACCGCCACGAACAGCAGGCCCATGACCACGAGGATCCAGCCGAAGATCTTGCCGATGGTTGCCACGTCGCCTCCCTGCCGATGTCGATGATCAGACGGGCGCATTCGACCACGCTTGCCGGTCGGCGGGCAAGGCTTCCGATTGCGTCCCCTTGCGCCGACTACAGCGTGAAGGCGCCTGCGCCACCGAGTCCGACGCCCAGCTCGAAGCCCGTCGCGGGGTCGAAGCGCAGGTACCACTCGAAGGTGCCGATGGCGTACGCCACGCGCAGTCTGCCTTCCAGCCCGAACGGTCCGCCGCCGGCGGTCTCGAGGTAGGTCAGGGCGGCCACCTCCCAGAAGACGTGCATGTCTCCGTTGCCGATGTATTGGGAGTAACCGAAGATCGGGCCACTCGCGTTGCCATACCCGCCGTGGCCGTCAAGGACATCGTGGACGTTGCGATAGCCCACAAAGAACTGGCGCAAATTCAAGTCACCGCTGGGAATCAAGGCCCAACCCACCGTGCCGCGCAGGATATTCGTGTGCACGTCGGGCGGCGTCATCAGGAACTGGTCGTAACGCGCCCCGACCATGAAGCCCATTTCGTCGCCCGTCCCAGCAAGGTAGTCGCTGCTGAGGTGGAACGCCCCAGAGAAATCGTACCGCGGCACCTTCTTGTTGCCCAAGTAGGCGCGACCGCCCAAGTCCATGAAAACGGCCGAGTCGTCGGCACGGGCCGAACCCGCGAACACCGTGACCGTGGCGACAAAAATGCAAGCGAGCAAGGCGACATGGCGCATCTGTAGTGGCCCCCCTTTTGAGCGGCGCACGATACCTTCCGAATTCCCGGGATTCAAGCGCAGGGCCTCTCGTGCTCACCTCGGCTCGCCAATCAACTCAAACGCCGCCCACTGAGCCGGCCCAGGATACTTGACGCGCGTCGCCAGCATCGCCTGGGCTGGTGCCAGGAAGGGCAGCGAGTCAGCCGCCCTGCCCTGATACAGAAACGCCACGCCCTGCCACGCCTGACCGATGGCGCGCAGCTCAGGCTCGTCCAACCTCTCGCCCAGCGCCTGAATCCGCTCGCCCGGCTTGCGCAATTCCCCTGTTCGCGCAGGCCCTTCGACCTGTTTGACCGCGGTGTCCAGCAGCCTGCCGGTGGTCGCGGCGTCGCGGCGCTTCAGCAGGTCGCGGTGGCGGGCCACGACGCTGGGGCAACGGCAGCCAGCACGCGAGCAGGAACATCAGGCGGGCAAGTGACATGGACGACTCCACCGGCGGCCGGGGGCGAAAACGGGCGATAGGCGGGCCTGGATTCCGACGATGCGGCGTGCGCGTCCAGGGGGTTGGGGGCGACGGCTGGGGGGATTGCGAACGGCTGGCGGGTGGCTGCGCCGTTGTGCGGAATCGGGCGCGTGAGCATGGCCGGCAACTACTTGGAAACGGCTGGCAATCGCCGCTCGCCCGCCACCGCGTCACAGGCGTCCAGGATCACCTTGGCCGACGAGCGATGTCCCAGCGGTCGGTCCGTGCGGTGGGCCGCGAACCGCCGACGCAAGGCCTGAATCTCGGCGTCGTTCAGGCTGGCGAAGCAGTGGTCGTCGGCAACCGTGTAGGACTCGTCCCAAGCCATCGCCTCGCGCCGCTGGACCAGACAGCCGCGTTCGTCAAGCGCTGCGGACAGTTGCGCCTCGTCGACCTGCGCGATGACCGATACCAAGGCCGCGCTGGCCTCGGGCGACCGCTGAGCTTGCGGAGTCGCCAGGGGTGCAAGACGGGCGTCAAGCTGAAACGGCGGCGCAAGCCACGCCCACACGACCACGGCGACCGCAACGCCCGCCATCGCGACCGTCAGCAAGCCGCCAACCAGACTTCCGCTCGACTTGTCCGCCATTCGCGCGCCCCCGGGTCAGCCCCCAACCAGACAAGTCACCTGCTCTTTCTGGCAGAACTTGGCATGGCAAGCCTCGCCGCACCCGTCGGGACCCGCGCAGTTCGAGCAGTGGACGAACATGCAGTCCCACAGCGCGTTGAGTTGCGCCTGGCCCTTGGGGCTACCCTGGCCGAAACACTCGAAATTGCAGAGGTCGTCGCCCTTTGCGCAACCTTGCGTGCACTGGATGATGCCGAGGCAGGACACGGACCCGCTGCCATAGCACGCGCTGAGTTGGTCGAAGCACGTCTCTGACTTGGGCGGCTGTCCGCAGCTGAAGAACGCGGCCAGCTGCTTCTGCGCCGGGGCGGTGGCGGTGGCGAAACACTTGCTGGCGATGCTGATGATCTTGTCCTTGTACCCTTGCAGGCACTCGAACGTGGCGGGGCAGTCGTTGGTGCCGGTCTCACCCTGCGACAGGCAGGCGAACAGGGGAAAGCTGCAGTGTTTGCCCATGCATTGCTGGATGCACTGGAACGTGTCGCCCGACGCGCCCATGCAACCGGGGACACACAGGGAAGTGGCGCACTCGCGCAGCGGCTGAAAGAGGTATTGGGTGTAGAGCGACGCATCCTGAGCCGCCGAATTCACGCACGCCGTGCTGAGGTCTTTGCCCCAGCACGCCTCTTGAAACACATAGGCATAGGCGTTGAAGCAGCTGGTGATGGCACCACCGTACACGTCTGCACCATCGGGCCAGGACGAGTCCGGATAACCCTCCCAATCCGGTGACCACGCGGCGTCGGGCAAAAGGCCGTCGGCAACGGTCTCGGCTACGTCCTGGATATCGCCATCGGAGATTTCTGCGCCGTCGGAAATGTCCCAAACATCGGGCGCATCCGGCAAAATCGGCACGTCGCCTGCGTCTGCAGCATCGCCTGCGTCCTGCGTTTCCGCCGAACCGTCCAACCCATCGGCGTCCGCGTCCACAACGCCATCCGGGGCATCCCAAGCGGCATCGTCACTGTCTGCAACGTCCGGCAGCACGACGTCGCCCGGCAGCACGTCGGTGGCAACGCCATCTGCGGTGGCACCGTCGGCCAGCTGGTTGGCACCGTCGGTGGCGGTCGCGTCGGCGGTTTCGCCCGCCGGACCCTCGACGGTCGTGCTGCCCGTGCAGCCCGCCATCGACAAGCAAGCCCAGGCGACCCACCCGATCAACCACTTGCCTTTGCTGGTGTTTTGTGGATACGACATGCGAAACCCCTGTGAACCGGCGGTCGTGTGACGTCAACCGAGAACGCGGTAGTATGGCCCGCCTGCGAGGTGCGCGCCATGCCAGCGTCGCGTCGCGCCTGCCTCCCGGGGAGAGGCGACGGCCTTGTGAGGGGGGGGGAAGATGCAGGGCAAGTGCCAAGGTCGAGGCCAACCGCCAAGGCCCCGTTCCAGCCCGGATCTTGTTGCTGGACTGCTGCGAGCGGACGCCGGTTGTCTGGCCCTGCTGGCCACACTGGCGTTTGCCGGATGCGGTCAGCCCGCCGACCCGGAACCGACGACACCCGCTACGCGCTGCGGGGTGCTGCCGCTGGCGCAGCCAACGAGCATCGAAGACGCCATCGCCTTTCAAGGCAGCGTGGGCGACCCGGGCGCGGACGGCTATCCGGTGTTTCGCATCCCGTCGGTGGTCACCACGACCAGCGGCGTGCTGGTGGCGTTTGCTGAGGGGCGGCCTTCGCTGCTGGACCCCGGCTCGGGCCAGATCGACCTGGTGATGAAGCGCAGCCTGGACTGTGGGCGCACCTGGTCTGCCCTGCAGGTGCTGGCCGACAACGGCAGCGGCGACGCGCACAACCCGGTGGCGGTGGTGGTGCCGCAGGGTAACAGTACGTCGCGCCTGTGGATCTTCTACGCGCAGCGGCCGGTCAGCACGGGCGGCGAGCTCGACATCGCCCCCGGCCTCGGCAGCGACTCGGACACCCTGTGGGCCCGCACCAGCGACGACGACGGCCAGACCTGGAGCCCCCCGCGCGACCTGACCGCCGACGTCAAGGACGCCACCTGGGGCATCATCGCCCCCGGACCGGGCCGCGGCATCGTGACCCGCTGGGGCCGCGACGGAGTGGCCGCCGGGCGCATCGTGGTCCCCGGCTGGTACACGGTGGGCGCGCAGACAGGCAGCTTCGTGTTCTACAGCGATGACGGCGGAAACACGTGGCACCGCGGTGGCTTGCCCACGCCGGGCACCGACGAGAGCCAAGTGGTCGAGCGCACCGACGGCACCCTGCTGCTGGACGGCCGACAGGGCGACAAGGACCCGAACCGAAAGTGCTTTCTCAGCCACGACGGCGGGCAGACCTGGTCCGGTGCCACCCCGGGCCTGACGATGGTGCCGGTGATGTCCAGCGTCGTCCGCATCAGCGCCAGCCGCGACGGCCAAGACCGCGACCGCCTGCTGCACACCGGCGTCAGCCCGACCGCCCGCGCCGACGCCCGGGTCTGGCTGAGCCACGACGAGGGCGCCACCTGGGACCACGAGACCGTCTTGGTCCCCGGCTTTGCGCAGTACACGGTCGCGACCGTGCTGGACGACGCAACCGTGGGCATGGCCTACGAATCCCTGGGAACCGACGCCGCGGGGGTGACGGGGTTCAACGTGCACTTTGCGCGGTTTTCGTTGGCGGTCTTGGGGGAGTGAGGGGCCGGTCCGCCATCACCCCCCAACCCACCGACAACCACGCAACATCAGGTCACAAACGCCTCGGAATTGGCCTTCCGGCCGTCACCCTTCCCAAGGCCTCCGCTCAGTCCATCGCCCCCGAGGTCGCATCACCCCGCCTGATCCTGTTGCCGCGCGGGCGAGGGGTCAGGTATTCCCATTTCGCACTTTCCGCGCGGGGCGGGACCAGCCGCAAATGGTGAACAGTCAATACCTGACCCCGTCACCCCAGCAGATAGGGCAGGGTCTGCACGAGCTGGGTGGGCAGGGGCGTGCCGGCGGCCCGGATCTGGGCCGACAGCCCGTCGGCTCGAGCGCACGGTGGGCTTGCCCGCCCTTGCCACGGCCTCGACGAACGAGGGCTCGACCCACCACGTCAGTCGGGCACGGAGACGACCAGCGCCACGCGGGCAAGGGGCGGGGCCACGAAGAGCAGCTTGCGCTGCCGGTCGTAGGCGAACGTGTCACCATCGACGGCCCCAAGGGCAATCGCCTCCTTGTCGCCGGGCGCGAGCGGCAATTCCAAGGTCCACGATTCAGGCCAGGCTTCACCAGTCAGGTGGACGACCGCGCGGAACTCGCCTGCGCTTGCCTTGCGCTCGCCCAGGATTGCGAAGCTTCGTCCGCTTGGCGCAACGAACAAGTCTCTGGGCTTGGCCGCAGGGAACGGCCAGCCGCGCCCCTTCGCTAGCAGGGTCGCGGTCTTCTGGCTTGCCTTGACGATGCCGTCGCTGCGTAGTTGCCAGAGGAAGCCGGCTGCGGCGACCCAGACCGGGGGGCCGGGACCGTCGGCAGAACTGGCTTCGTCCGCCCATGTCAGGCCGCCCGGGTCGAACGGACGTCCGTCCTTCACGACGACCGGCCGAGCGAAGGCCACGCCCGGGCTCTCCGGGCGGATCCGTCGGAGGGTCTCGCCGTCTGCACTGACCGCGAACACGGGATAGGGCCGCGGCGGCACGGGCAAGTAGTCGGCCATGACGAGGTAGACGTCGCCCGTGTGCGCGTCGACCAGGAACCGAGCGCCGACGCCCGGAGACAAGCGGACGCTATCGTTCCACTCGAGCTGGACCCGCGCGTTCCTCACGCGACGCTCAGGGTCGGCCATCTCGGTTTCGGTATTGCCCCCGCTATCACCGGCCGTGCGGGTTCCAGGCGATGGCGGTGTTCCAGGGTCTTTGCTTCCCCAGCCACCGTCCCGCGCTTCCTTGACGGGGCTTCCGGCCGGGAACCTCCACTCACGGACCAGCGCAAGGTCTGGAAGCGTGCGTGTCTGCACCACCTTCTCCCACGACAGTTCGTCGTCGCCGCCGCCGATGCCGGTGCCGCGCACGAAGTACAGCACGACCCTGCGGCCGTGGCGAAGTGGCGCGGACATCAGCCCATGGACGGTTTTCGACGAGACCCGTGCGGTTGCGATGTTGGGGTAGCGCGGAAAGACCGACAGGTCGAGTACCGCCAATGGCCTGCCGAGACTCGCGTCGGACGTCCCGCCCCACGGGTACCGGAGGATGGCCGCGCGTCCTGCGACGAATTCAGTGGACTCGTCATCAGGCGATGTGCCGGGGAGTGTCACGTTCCCCAACGCGCGGCGTTGCGCCAAGTCCAAGAACGCAACGTGTTCCTCGTCCCCGAGGCGGTGGACCACCCCAGCAACGCCGGGCCAAGCCAGCGCGGCGGACAACGACACCGCGCCGGTTCGCAGGCTGGGCCCATTCAGGAGCCCGCTTTCGTCAAGCCACCGCGTCTGGCCGTCCTCGAGGACCAGCAGGACGCGCCCGACGTTGGCGTCGGTCACGGCGGCGGCCTTGACCCCGCCGAGCGCTACTGCGCGTATCGGGGACTCGGTGCCGGCTCGAAGCGGGTGAACGGTCGCGGCGGTCACTTCGAGGTGCGAGGCAGTGCCGCCGGCGACAGGCAAGGTGCTTAACGGCACGGGCTCTAAGGGAAAATGCGCGGATCGGATCAGGGACAGGAGCCACCAGAGCGTCAGAAGAGTCGGCGTGTTCATCTCGTCACGACCTCAACGCGATCGCCCGGTCCAGGAAGCTGTCTGCCAAGCGAAGCCAGCGGTCCTTGGGTCTCTTATCAAACGATCTCAGGTGCGTAGACGGGTTGTAGGCGGAAGCGACCACCCCTCGTCATCACGCCCCGCGCCAGCTACCCGCACGCCGGCCCCAGACCCTCCGAAGGCGCCGACAAGGTGTGCTCCGCCGTCTACGCCCACGCCCGCCACCGGTCAAGCTGTCGATTTTCCGCTGTCTGAACAAAGGCATCCCATCCAGCGCGCCCACCGACACGCCGGACCTGCCCTTGCCCCGAAACCGCCCCCGCGCCCTGCCCTTTGACAGCGCCACCACCCCAACCCCAAGCTCGTTCTTGCCCGCGTTTGACGCCGGGATCGTCGTAATCGCGCAGTCCAGACTGTCTGGACTCCTCAAAAGCTCGCATCCCGCCACCGCCCGCTCACGATCAGGTCGCCGGCCTTGCGTCGGCAGATCGGCGCGTCCTCGTCCAGAGACGGCCAAATGCCCGGGGCGTCGAGTTGCGCCTGGATCGCGTTGTTGACGGCTTTGCATTCCCGCGCGGTTCCGGCGTTTCCCGCCGACATGGCCGTTCGCAGGGATTCTCTCCGCATTCCAAGGTATTACGATGGTCCCGCTCGAGCCACTGATCGCAAGTCGGTCGTCGTGTCACACGGAAACACGAGTGAGACCAGGAACTTCAATGGCGGCGCCGTGGCCGGCGGATAGCGCCGGTCTTCAGCGGTATTGCGAAGCCGCTCACACTCAGGTGACCACGACGAGCTTGCCGGCAATTTCGCCGCGGCCCATCCGGCCAAGTGCCTCGGCCGCCTCGGCAAGTGGCGCGACCTCGCCGACCAGCGGCGTCAGCTTCCCGGCGACCACCATCGCCATCAGCTCCGCCAGTCGGCTGGGCCCTTGCTCCACGACCAAGAGCCCCGCCCGGCGGTCCGAGCCCAGCGCGAGCAGCGAGCCTACGACGAGGAGGTTCAACAGCACGGGCACCGGCCCGCCAACGAACAGGTAGCGTCCGCCGGGCGCGAGCACACGCCGCACACGGCCGGCGCTCCGCGTCCCGAAGAGATCCAGCACCAGATCGAAGCGCTCCGGTCGCTGCGTGAAGTCCTCCACGCGGTAGTCGATCACGCGGTCCGCCCCGATGCGGCGCAGAACGTCGAGCTTGGCCGCGTTGTCCACCGCCCACACCTCGGCGCCCGCGGCCTTCGCCATCTGCAGCGCAAGCGGGCCGCTGCCGCCCCCCGCGCCGTTGATCAAGACGCGCATCCCCGCACGTACTCGGTCGCCGACGCCGGTCAGCGCGATCGTACCCGACTGCGGAAGCGTCGCGGCGACGACCGCGTCCATCCCTGGCGGCCGCTTCACCCAGAGCTTCGCCGGCGCGACGACTCGATCGGCGAAGCCCCCGAACGTCCCGAAGATGTCGCCGAGGACGGCGTCTCCCACCGCGAGACCCGTCACGCCGTCGCCGACAGCGTCTACGATCCCAGCGACGTCCGACCCGAGGGTCCGGCCCTTGGGCCGCAACAGACCGGCGACGCTGCGGGCGTAGGCTGGTCGGCCAGTCACGAACTCCCAGTCGCTCGCGTTGGCGCCGCAAGCCTCCACCCGCACTCGGAGCTCGTTGGGGCCGGGTTCGGGCACCGCGACCTCTTCGACCGTCAGATCGCCCTGGCTACCGTAGCGATGTTGCATGAGCACGCGCATTCTCGCTCCTCGAGGTCGCGTGGGGCACGGCAACGTGCGGGCTCGTGCCAGCCTACCCCCGCTTCACCGCATACTTCACCTGTACCATCCCGCCCGGAAACTCCCGCACGGCCACGAGCTGCAGCCGGTGCTCGCCCGCCTCAGGCCCGAACAGCCGCCGCCCCTCGCCCAGGACGACGGGCACGATCGACAGCGTCAGTTCGTCGATAAGGTCAGCGGCCATGAACTGTCGGACCTGTTGCGTTGCGCGCCCCCAGTCGCCCACCGATGCAAACGAAATGGCACAGGAGCGCGTTCCGTTCCGACCGCGCCCCTGGGGATCGCTGGAACGGAACGGTCGGTTGAGGGTAGGCCGTCGAGAGGGCGCGACGCGGGTTGGGCGTGTTCGGGCCGGCCCAAGAGGGGCGCGGC
>CAJBNH010000026.1 GCA_903955385.1 uncultured Myxococcales bacterium
GCTGAGCGCGTGGGCGTCCGCATCGGCGCGGCCTCGACCCACCCGTTCTCGCGCTGGCAGGACCAGAAGATCCACGACAAGGAGCGGTACAACCAGTCGGTCGAGGTGATGCAGGACATCGCCCGCGCCAACCTGATCTTCGGCCTGCACGTCCACATCGGCATCCCCGACCGCGACCTGGCCATTCAGGTGTTCAACTCGGCCCGCTATTTCCTGCCGCATTTCCTTGCGTTGTCGACGTCGTCGCCGTTCCTGGACGGCCGGCTGACGGGCATCGAGTCGACCCGCACGATGATCTTCAAGCGCCTGCCCCGCACCGGCATCCCCGAGCGCTTCTTCAGCTACCGCGAGTACGAGGACTTCGTCGCCACGCTGGTCCGCACCGGCTGCATCGATGACGCCCGCCGCATCTGGTGGGACCTGCGCCCGCACCCGTTCTTCCAGACCCTCGAGTTCCGCGTGTGCGACCTGCCGTCGCTGGTCGAGGACTCGGTCGCCATCGCCGCGCTGGTCCAGGCGGTCGTCGCCAAGCTGGTGTGGCTGCAAGAGCGCAACCTCTCGTTCAACATGTACCGTCTGGAAATGCTGAGCGAAAACAAGTGGCGCGCCGCCCGCTACGGTGTGCACGGCAAGCTGATCGACTGGGGACGCAACGAGGAAGTGCCGTTCGCCGAGCTGATCGAAGAGATTCTGGAGTTCGTGGACGACGTGGTCGACGATCTGGGTTCCCGCAAGGAACTCGAGGGGATCCGCCGCATCGCCGAGACGGGCACCTCTGCCGACCGACAGCGCGACATCTACGAGAAGACCGGCAATATTCTGGATGTGGTCGACCTGATCCTCGAAGAGACCATGCGCGGCGTCTCACCCGAAGCCGCCGAAGAGGCCCGCTTGGCCGCCGCCGCCGTCTCCTGAACTGAGCCCCCACCGCCGCCCCGACGAGTTGCACATGCCGCTGCGTCCCTTCCTCTTGATCCAGTCGCGCGACCCCGAGGACCTGATGCGGGGCCATGAAGTGGCCTGTTTTGGCAAGGCCATGGGCATCAGCGCCGACGAGCTTCGGGTGGTGGACGCACTGCAGCGCCTGCCGACGCAGGCAGAGCTGGACGGCGCGGCGGGGATCCTGTTCGGCGGTTCAGGCGAATACAGCTGTCTGGACGGCCACTTGTGGATCGAACGGCTGGTCGACTTTCTGCGCGACGAGATCCTGCCGCGCAACGACCGCCCGACGTTTGCCGCCTGCTTCGGCTTTCAGCTGCTGGTGCGCGCTTCCGGTGGCGAAATGATCCGCGACCCTGAGCACACCGAGCTGGGCACGTTTGACCTGACGCTGACGGATGCCGGCCGCGCGGATCCGATGTTCCACGGTGTTCCCCTGGGGTTCGCCGCGCAGGTCGGGCACCAGGACCGCGCCACCCGCTATGGTCCCGGGCTGACCAACCTTGCCAGCTCGCCGCTGTGCCCGCTGCACGCGTGCAAGGCGGACGGCAAGCCGATCTGGGCCACGCAGTTCCACCCGGAGCTTGCGGCTGAGGATGTGCGCGACCGCTACTACACCTACGCCGCCAAGTACCGGCCGGGTGTGGTCGATCCGGCCGTGCATCTGGCGTTCGAGCGGGCGCTGCGCCCCACCGTCGAGGCCTCGACCCTGCTGCCCGCGTTCGTCGCCTGGGTGCGGGGGCGAGGCAAAACTCCCTAGTCGCAACGCCGACTTGCTTTCCCCCACGCAGGACGTATCGTGCCTTGACGCGTCGCGCATCGACCGGCAACGAGGCTCCCCCCCCCATGAAGACAAGCGCTTGCCTGCTGATCCTTGGCGTGATGGGCATCGCCGCGTGCCAGACCGACTGCGACACCGTCGAGACCCGCAAGCGCATCGACAGCCTGACGGCCAGTCTGGTCGACTGCACGGCCGACGCGCAGTGCGTGGTCGTGTCGGACGCCACGCCGTGCAACGCGGGCTGCGGCGTCGCGATCCACGTGCAGAACAAGGCCGCGTTCCAGAGCGGTCTGGCCAGCATCGTCGCCGACATCTGCACCACGTGCTCGGGCGCCGTCACGGCCAGCTGCGTCGCGCCTGAACCGGCCTGCGTCGAAGGGGCCTGCGTGTACCGGAAAACGTTCTGATTCACGTCAGTTCGATGGCCTGTCGGACGCAATTGCCGGACGGCCGTGTCACGGTTCGAGGACCCCGCGAACCGTCAACGCGAACCGCTGACCAGCACCGTCTGCGTCGTACCGCCGATTCACGACATACAGAATCGTATTCAGCGTCTCGACGTCGATGCAGTCGCCGGCAGCCAGCGTCGTCAGGTCCACGCCCGCGAAGTTCAGCGGACACACGTCCAGACGCGCCCCCTGCTGCAGCGTCACGCGCACCGGCGCGCCGTGGCTGCGGCAGATCACCGGCCGCGCCTCGTACACCAGACACTTCCCCTGCGCGTCCAGGAAGTTGCAGCGGGTGTCGGCGTGGGGCTGCTCGCGCTCCAGATCTCGCAGCGCCTGCTCCAGCCCCGGCGTAGTGCGAATGTGGTCGGCCAGCCGCGCCTGCTCGACCCGCGACACCGACAGTCCCGGCGCACAGCAGGTGTGGCAGCCCAAACGGCACTGAAACCGGTCGGCGTGCCTGGCGTGGATCTCGGTGAACTTGGCGTCGACCTTGGCCAGCACCGCCAAGTACTCGTTCAACCTCAGGTTCCTGTCAGGCATCGCGTTCCTTGCCCGTCAGCCGGCGATCAGGTGCACGTCCTGCACCAGCAGGTCCATCATCGCCTCACAGGTCCGCAGGTCCGGATGGCGCACGATCAGGCAACCGTCGGACAGCAGCGTCTGCTTCCAGTCGCGGCGCGGCGTGCCGATGGGCAGCAGCTCGTCGGCGACCAGCCACTCTCCCAGCGCACGGCGCGCCTGATCCATGCCGTGGATCTCGCGGATGCGCCCCTGCCCTTGCGCGCGCTTGAAGATCGCGGCGACGTGGTAGCGGCGGTGAATCGGCGCTTCGAACGTCCGCCAGCACGCCACCCGCGCCCACTCACGATAGACGTCGAAATCATTGGCGTAATTCATCTGATCGACCAGCCGCGCGCCGGGCGGACGGGCGGCGATCTCGCCGAAGACCAACTCACCGTTGGGCTTGCGGAACCACTCCATGTGCGTAAAGCCGGTGCCCATCCCCATCGCCTTGAGCACAGAGCGTCCGAAGGCCACCGCATCCTCCAGCGCCGGCTGATGCGGGTCGCGCAACACGATCTGCGCGGGGCTGACCCACTCGTTGCTGCGGGCCTCCAGCGGGCGCGGTCGGTACCAGGCGATGCTGTCGAACAGGGGCTGGCCGTCGACGCTGACGGTGTCGTAGGTGAACTCCTGCCCGTCGATGTACTCCTCGATGCTCGCTTCCGGCAGGTGGCCCAGCTTCTGCAGCGTGGCCTCGAGTTCCTTGGCGTCGTCTACGCGGTAGGTATCGGCGGATCCAGCGCCCGCGATCGGCTTGAGCACCAAGGGAAACCCGATGATTTCTGCGGCTTCTCGCGCCTCGTTGGCCGTGTGCACCCGGGCGTTGTGTGGCACCCGCAGGCCGGCGGCCGCGACGCGCTGCTTCATGATCGGCTTGTCGCGAAACGCGATGGCGTCCTGCACGCCCTGTCCCGGCAGCCCCAAGGCCTCGCGCAGCTGGGCGGCCACGACCACGCACGGCTCCCACAGACACTCGATTTGGTCGGGCTGCAGGCGGCGCAGCTGCGGCAGGGCGTCGAGAACGGTGGCGTCGCCGGCGTGCAGGCTGGGGATCTGGAGGTAACCACTCAGGTATTGGCGCGTCTCGGCCGGGATCGACTCCAGCGGCACATCGCCCAGACCGTGGACCTGCACCCCCACCTCAGCCAGCCCGCGCACGAAGCGGGGCATCTCGAGCGGAAAGTGCGGCGAGAAGAAGACGACCTTCATAGGCGTTATCCGTGCACCAAACAGGCGCAAAGCAGGCATATCGTGTGCGTAAAGCGTGCCCGGCGCGGGCTAGCGCGCGTGGACGTGCAGCGTGCGGCCGACGTGGTCCAGCATCCCGCGCAGGATGTCGAAGTCGTCGTGACGCATCCGCAGCCAGGCGTTGGCCATGTAGCCTGCCTCGACCGGTTGGGTGCGCGTGCCCGGCGGCGGCAGGTGGGCGTCCATGATCCACGGCCCCAGGTCGCGCCAGACGTCTTCCGCCCCAGAGTACCCCTCGATGATGCCGTCGCGGTCGGGGCGCAGCGCAATCATGCCGGCCGAGTAGTTGCGCGACGGGCGACGGTCGACCTTGCCGTGTGTCACCGCCATCGCCCACTCGCGGTACAGGTCGATTTCGTTCGCGTGGCTGTACATGTCCCAGGTGCAGACGCCGGGCGGCCGTGCACCGATCTCGCTGAACTTCAAGCCCTTGGGGCCGAAGAACCACTCCATGTGCGTCGCCGTGGTGCCCAGCCCCAGGTGCTGGATGACTTCCCGGCCCATCGCGCGCAGCTCGTCATAGCTCGGGATGTCGACGCGGTTGGTGGTGATGATCTGCGGGGAGATCCAGCGGGTTCGCATCGCCTCCAGCACGTTGGGGTAGTAGTGCGAGATGAACTCGTGCTGCACCACGCCGCCCACCGTCAGGGTGTCGTAGAAGCCCTCGTGGCCCTCGATGTACTCCTCGATGGCGACCGACTGCCCGCGATCCAGACCGCACGCGTGCGCTGCCGCCGCCAGCTCGTCTTCTGCGTCCACCCGCACCGTGTCGGCAGCTCCCGCGCCTGCGCGCGGCTTGAGGATGATCGGATAACCAACTTCACGAGCAAACGCGACCGCCGCCTCGATCGACTCGACCGAGTCGGACCGTGCGCAGGCGATCTTGTGGTCGCGAAGAAACGCCTTCATCGTCGGCTTGTCCCGACACAGGATGGCGTTTTGGACCGATAGACCCGGAATTCCCGTCAGCTCACGCACCCGGGCGGCGGCCAGAATGTGCGACTCGATGGTGACTTCCAGTCGGTCGACCCAACCTCGACGTTGGATGCGGCGCACGGCGCCCAGCAGCGCCTCTTCGTCGCACACGGACGGCACCTGCTCGTAGGCGTCGAGCCAACTGCGCAATTCGCCGTCCAATTGGTCGACCGAGGCCTCGCCGATGCCGGTCACCCAAGCGCCGACTGACTTCAGGGCGCGGGCGAACTGACGCTGGTTGGCGGGAAAGTGCGGGGCGATGAGGATCACGTGCATGGCGGGCAGCCTCCTGATGCAGCAAACGGAACCGCGAGGGGGGATCGCCGGGAACGCTGAAGTCTGGCACAGTGTCCCGCGACGGGCCAGCGGGGACATGCTCTGCTGGTGCGCGGACGAGGCCCCGATGCCGGTACCAGTCGCTACCCTCCCAAGAAATCGAACGGTTGCATGACCCAAGCCACCCTTCCCCCTTCGACACCCTCTGACGACACGCCGCCCCGCGTGCTTCTGGGACCGCAGCGCACGATCATCACGGCCCCGGCAGAGCTGGATCGCTTCGGCGATACCGGGCGGGTCGCGGTCATCACCGCAGGCTGGCAAGAGCGAGAGGCTGAGGACGACGACCTGGCCGAGGCACTCGGCGGCCGCACGTTGAACCTGCGCCTGCACGCGCGCTGCGAGGTCGTGTTCGCGCAAGACCGCGAGCTGTTCGCCGCCCACCGCAAGCGTCAGGATCGGCTGCGTCAGATGCAGGAGCTCTATAACGTGCGCTTGGACCATGCGCTGGGCGCTGCTTTGGCCCTGTCGCAGCGGTCTGAGCCCCCTGAGGTGCTGGCGCCCGAGCTCGACGCCGCCGTGGACGCGATCCGGACCATCGACGACGGTCACTTGGCGCGCATCCAGGAAGTGCACGCGGACTTCCAGCACCGGGTCAAGCCCGACGAGCGCCCGGCGCTGACCCGCCAGCGGGAAGAGCTGTGCCGGCTGGTGCAGCAGTGCACCGCGGTCGCCGTCGCTGGGGGCCACGTCTCTACCCTGCTGAATCGAATGCGCTTGCTCGACATGACCGCGTGCCTGCGCGGCCGACCGATCGTCGCCTGGTCGGCGGGGGCCATGGTCATGACCGAGCGCGTGATCCTGTTCCACGACCGCCCGCCAGAGGGTCCCGGCAACTCGGAGCTGCTGGACGCGGGACTGGGCCTGGTCCCGGGAGTCGTCGCCCTGCCCCACGCGACGCTGCGGCTGCGGACCGACGACCTGCGGCGCATGTCATTGAAATCACGGAGACACAGCCCCGCCGCCTGCGTGATTTTGGACGGCGGCGACGGTGTGACGTGGCATCAGGGACGACTGACCGCGCGCCCCCAGACACGCGTCATCCGTCGGGATGGCCACATGGTCCACGTCGACTCCTGGTTGCGCGGAGACGTCCCGTGGGATGCCCAGGGAGGCACCACGGCATGATCCTTTCCATCCACCAATTCGAGCGCCGTCCGCTGCTGGACTCCAGCTCTGTCGATGCTTTCCTGGCCAACCGCACGTTTCCCATCATCGAGGGGCTGCACGCGACCTTTGTGTTCCGCGGCGAGGCCGAGCGCGTCAACCTGCGCCACTGGGTGTACGGCTTGCCGGCTGAGCAGCCGTTCAAGCGCATCCTCGGCACCGACCTGTGGTTTCTGGTCATCGACCTGCCGAAGCGCAGCCGCGTCGAGTACAAGCTCGAGGTCGTTCGCGGCGGCAACGGTCAGTGGCAGCTCGACCCGCTGAACCCGCGCATCGCCCACGACCCGTTCGGCGCCAATTCCGTTTGCCAAGGCGATGGTTATGAGCCGCCGGAGTGGACCGAGCCCGACCCCGACGCACGCCAGGGCCAGCTGGTCGACGCCATGCTGCCCAACACACCTTGGGGTCAGTCGCGGCCGCTGACGCTGTATCTGCCTGCGCGCTACCGCGAAACCCGCCGCTATCCGCTGTTGGTGGTGCACGACGGCGGCGACTACTTGCGGTACGCGCGGCTCAAGACCGTGTTGGACAACCTGATCCATCGGCTGGAAGTGCAGCCGGTGATCGTCGCCCTGACGCACCCCAAGGACCGGCTGGTCGAGTACCCCAACGACCCGCGACATGCCGCCTTCATCGTGGAGCACGTGCTGCCGTTCGTCGAAAGCCGCTTTCCGCTCTACAAGGTCCCGGCGGCGCGATGCCTGATGGGCGCCAGCTTCGGCGGCGTGGCGGCGCTGTCTACGGCCTGGCGCAATCCGGGCGTGTTCGGGCGGCTGCTGCTGCAGTCGGGGTCGTTCGCGTTCACGGACATCGGCGAGCAGAAGCGCGGTCCGGCGTTCAACCAGGTCGTGCGGTTCATGAATGAATTCAGGGAGAATCCCGGCCGCCCCAGCGACAAGGTCTACGTCAGCTGCGGCACCTATGAGTCGCTGATCTACGAGAACCGCTCGATGGTGCCGTTTCTGCAGTCGACCGGAATGGAAGTGCGCTATGACGAGGCGCGCGACGGTCACAACTGGGAGAACTGGCGTGACCGGCTGCAAGTCGGCTTGAGCTGGCTGTTTCCCGGGCCGCTGTGGATGGTGTACGAGTAGACGCCACGCACGCTCGACACGTCAGGCCAGCAGACCGCGGACCTTGGCCAACAGCTCCGCCGATGTGAACGGCTTGTGGACGAAGTGGATGTCGACATCAACCTCCCCGTCCTCACCGAAAGCGTCATCGGTGTAGCCGGACATGAACAGGACCGCGATGCCGGGCCGCGCCTCTTGCAGCTTGCTGGCCAGCGTCTTGCCATTGATCCCCGACATGACGACATCGGTCAGCAGCAAGGCAATCCCTGAGCTGTGGCGGGCGGCGACCTCCAGCGCGGCCTCCCCGCTCTCAGCCATCAGCACCTGATAACCGGCGGTGGCCAGGGTTCGGCACACCACCCGACACAGCGCCGGCTCGTCCTCGACGACCAGAATGGTGTGCTCCACAACCGGCAGACTCGTCTGGACTTGAGTCGGCGTGGCCTCCACGACGGTCGGACGCTGCCGCAGCGGCAGGCACACCCGGAACGTCGTGCCCTGCCCTGGCGTGCTCTCGACCAGAATGGTGCCACCGCTCTGTCTGGCGATGCCGTAGGCGCTGGCAAGGGCCATGCCGTCGCCGCGGTGGGTGCCCAGTGCGACATAGAACGGGTCGAAGATGCGGGCCACGGTGGACTCGTCCATGCCCGCGCCGGTGTCGCGAAAGACGAGCACCGCGTGCGGTCCGGGCTGCAGCTCGCCCTGCGCGACGCCGGGTTCGGCCGCGACCTCCATGGACGACGACTCGAGGAACAGCCGTCCGCCGTTAGGCATCGCGTCGCGCCCGTTCGCGACCAAGGCGAGGATCAACTGCTCGAGTTGAGCAGGGTCTGCCTCGACCCAACCCAAGTCCGACTTGCAGGACTGGACGAATTCAATCTCAGGTCCAAGGAGTTGCAGAATCTGCTCCTCCAGCCGGGTCAGCTCGGCGTTCAGGTGCAGCGGCCGGGGCTGGCCCGCTCGTCTGCGGCCCAACGCCTGCAGGCGGCTGGTCAGGGCGGCCGCGCGGTAGGCAGCAGACCGAACCTCTGACAGGTAGTCGTGCACCGGGGTTTGCCCGCCGACCTCTTCCATCGCGAACGCCGTGTAATTCAGGATCAGCGACAGCAGGTTGTTGAAGTCGTGGGCAACGCCGCCAGCGATCCGGCCAAGGCCCTCCATCTTCTGGGCCTGCAGCAGCTGGGCCGCGACCTTGACTTCCCGCGACACGTCCCGCTTGACTGCCACGAAGCTCGACAGGACGCCGGCTGCATCTCTTACCGGAGCAATGGTCGAGTCTTCCGTGTAAAGGGTGCCGTTCTTCTTCCGGTTCACCAGTCGCCCTTGCCAGGTCTGTCCTGCCGCGACAGTCGCCCACATCCTTGCGTAAAACGCGTCGTCCTGCACGCCGCTCTTGAGCAAGCGGGGATTCTGGCCCAACGCCTCGTCTCGCGAGTACCCCGTCACCATTTCAAACGCCGGATTGACGTACAGGATGGTTCCCTGGGTGTCCGTGACCACGACCATCTCACCAGCCTGATCGATCGCCGCCGTCAGCCGCTCCCGCACGCGGAGCTCCTGCTGCAGCTGCTCGGTTCGCTCGGTGACCTGCTCCTCCAGCTGCTGGCGGTGCCTCTGGTCCGCCCGGCGCGAGACCTTGATCCTCGCCATCGCGCGGATCTGGGCAACCAGCTCGGTTTCGTCGATCGGCTTGGAGAGGAACCCCTCCGCCCCGACCTCCAGCGCCCGAACACGGCTCTCGCGGTCGGTGCGCGCCGCCGTCAGAAACAGCACCGGAATGTCACGCAACTCTTGGTCCGCCTTCAGGAACGTGCACACCTCGAATCCGTCCATGCCGGGCATTCGGATGTCCAGCAGGATGGCGTCCGGGTCCTCCGCGCGTGCCAGAGCGATGCCCCCAGGACCGTCCGCGGCCGTCGTCATCCGGCAGTTCGGCAGCGCGTCGGCAAGCAACGCCTCGAGCACCAGCAAGTTGTCCGGGTTGTCGTCGACCGCCAGGATGTTCAAGGACTTTATTTCCAAGGCTGGCCTCCGGCTAGGTCTCGAACGCGCCGTGCAGCGCCTGGGTCAACCGCTCGAGCGACAGCGGCTTGGACACGTAGTCGTCGAAGCCCTGCGCCAGGATGGCACTGCGGTCTCCGCCCATCGCGCTTGCGGTGACAGCGATAACGGGGATGTCGCGCAAGTGCTCGTCCTTGCGAAGCTCGTGCAGCGCATCGACGCCGTTCAGCGTCGGCATCGCGATGTCCATCAGGATCACGTCGGGGCGATGCAGCTTGGCCAAATCGACGCCAGCGCGTCCGTCGGGTGCAGAGAACAACTCGTACGAGTCGCGAAGCATCGCCTGCAGTGTCAGCAGGTTGTCCGCATTGTCCTCGACCACCAGAATGCGCGGTCGCGGGCTCGCCTTCGCGCGCCGCTTCACAACGACTGGGCTGGCGACCCGCGGGGCGTCGGCGGAGGACCGGACCATCTTCGCCACCGCCTCCAGCAGCGCCCCCTTGTCGACATCGCCCTTCTGCACCAGCTCGTGGATGTGATTTCCCGACAGGAAGCTGAGCTCCTCGGGCGTGACGTGCTTCGCCGTCAAGACCAGCACGGGCAGTTCCGCCGTCCGCTCCGATTGCCGAATGTCCGCGAGGACTTGAAAGCCATCGACCCCGGGCATCATCAGGTCGAGGATGACGGCATCGGGCAGTTCCTGCTTCAGGAATTCCAAGGCGGCCCTGCCGACCCGCGCGACGTCGACGTGGTAGCCCTGTGCTTGCAGGACCTCGGTCACCTGAACGACGGCTGGCTCTGAGTCCTCAACCAGCAGGATCCGCTCGCCGTTCATCGCGCGAATGGCGCCGGACGGCATTTTGCGAGCAACCCGAGGCGGCGCGCTCGACTGCGTCACGGCTACTCGCGCCAGCGCCTCGACGGGCAAGCGCAACCGGAACGTCGACCCCTTGCCGACGGTGCTCTCGACCGAGACGTCCCCACCCAGCAGCCGCGCGTACTTGCGTGCAATCGACAGCCCGAGCCCGGTGCCACCGTACTTGCGCGACGTGCTGCCGTCGCCCTGACGAAATTCCTCAAAGATGTCTTGCTGCAAGTGCACGGGGATCCCGATGCCGGTGTCGGTCACCGAGACTTCCGCCCACTCTCGCCCAACCGTCGCGGCGACCGTGACCTGTCCGACCTCGGTGAACTTGACGGCGTTGGCGACCAGGTTCTGCAGGATGTGCCGCAGCTTGTCGGCGTCGCCGTGGATGTCCGCCAGATCGTCGGGAAGTTCAGCGTGAAGTCCGATGCCCTTCTCGCGAGCCAGCGGACCGATGACGCCGACGACTTCACCTACCACTTCGCGAAGCGCGATGGAGGTGATGTGCAGTTCCTGCCGGCCCGCCTCGATGCGTGAGAGGTCCAGCACGTCGTTGATCAGCGCCAGCAGATTCCTGCCGTTGCGTGCGATGACCTCCAGATAGCCCAGCTCCTCCTGCGGAATGGCGCCCGCCAGTCGTCGCGCCAGCACGCCGGAAAGTGCGATGACGGAGTTCAGCGGCGTCCGCAGCTCGTGGCTCATGTTCGAGAGGAACGCCGACTTCAGCCGGTTGGACTCGTCGAGTTGCCGCTTCTGGATCGCCAATTCCGCATTCTGCTCAGTGAGTTCCGTTGCCTGCGCCACCAGCTCGTGCTGCTGCTGGTGCAGCTCCCGGTTCCTCTGGTCCAGGCGCTCGGCCAGCTCGCGAACCTTGCGCACCGCAAGCACGCCGTCGACACGGGCAGCTAGCGCGCTCCAAATCGCCTCGACCACTCGCATCGCGGCTGCATCGTAAGGACGCACGTTGGCGAGCGAAATGACTGCGATCACATCCACTTCGGTGAACACGGGGATCGTCAGGATCTCGCGCGGGATGAACTCCCCGGTCACGGCTGCGAAGGAAAAGCGCGTGTCGGCCGGAATGTCGGTGATGCGCTGGATGCTGCGCGTCGCCTGGACGGCCCCGAGCTCTCCGTCGCAGTCCAGCGCGGAGAAGCCGTGTCGCTTGGCGTTCGACAACCCTATGGAATCGAAGTGCTCAAACGCCGTCTTCGACTCGTTCAGCAGATAGACGGCCGCGACCTGCGAACCCGTCATCTGCATCAACTGGTTCAGGAGGCCGCGAAAGAAGGGCTGGGCTTCCTCCTCACGCAACATCGCCTCAGCCAGATGCGCCACGTTCGCAGCAATTTTTGCCTCGGACTGGACCACATCGGCCATCGCGTTGAAGGCCGTGGCGACGGCCGCGAACTCAAACCCAGCTGCGGTCGACTGACTGCGCGCATCCCCGTGCCCTTGCCCGATGCGCTCCGCGGTCATGGCCAACTCGGCCAGCGGCCGCTGGATCGACCGGATCAGCAGCCACCCGATCAACGTCGCAAGCAGTGTAAGCAGCCCCAGAATCGCCAAAGTCTGGTTCTTGACGGCCGCTGCCTTCTGCTCCGCAGCCCGGTAGAGCAGGGTCGCTTTCCCTTCCGCAAAGGTATCGATGGTCTGCAGGCGCGCGTCCACCTGAGCCATTTGCTCGCTGACGACTCCGCGGGGCCCTAGTCGATCCGCCGCTTGCCGGGTTTGTCCAGTCGTCAGCATCGCAACCGTTTCGGCCCTCCCGGACGCGAGTCGCGCCAACGCGACGGACAGCGCCTCGACGTCCTTGCGGTCTCCCAGACACAGGCGGCGCAGCGTCTCCAGGTGGCTCGCGGTGGCGGGAGTGAACTCGTCCAGTTGATGGGAGAGAATGGCCAAGTCGTGACTATTACTAGAGATAAATGACGTCCGCACCGCCAGATCGGCCCCCAGCAGGTTGGCCCGCAATTCGCCAACGGCCGCGCGAACTTGCAGGGGATGCTCAAACATCAGCCGGGCCTGCTGCCAGGTCCCTTCGGTCTGCACCCATGCCAGTACGCCCAACAGCACCACGAACGACATGATGACGCCGATGCCCAGGCGAAGCTGCGTGCCGATCCTCATCTTCGCGAGCTTCATGGCTCAGCCCCCATTGCGAAATAGTGGGGCGTGCAGCCCGTACGGACGAAAATCACCCATGTCGGCAACAACTTGCGCCTCGGACTCACTCGTTACCAGCACGCCACCCGGCACCAGACAGCGCTGCAGCTTGTCCAGGATCTGAAGGCGCACGGCAGGTCGGTAATAAAACAACAGGTTGCAACACAGGATCACATCGAACTCGCCGAAGATGCTCGCCGGGGGGCAGCACGAGTCCGGATCCAGCAGGTCATGGCGAGAGAAGTTGACGCGGTCCCGCAGCTCTTGCGAAATCCGATGCTCATGGCCCGTCGCCGAGAACCAGCGTCGCAAGTGCGCCAGCCGCACGTGGTTCAAATCCGCTTCGGAATAGCGTCCCAGCCGCGCGCGAGCGAGCTGCTCCTCGGACGAGTCCGTGGCAAATACCCGGAACCGCGCCCGTTTCTCTCGCCTGATGCACAGTTCCGTCAGCAGCAGCGTGACCGAGTACGCCTCTTGTCCCGCGGCACAACCCGCCGACCAGACACGCAGCTCTGGGGCGCCCGACGCCCTCTGCGCTTCCAGCATGTCCGGCAGGACGCGTTGCTCCAGCAGGGCGAACGCCAGCGGATCGCGAAAAAACTCACTGTGATGGATGCCCAACGCGGTCACAAGCGCGGAGGCCTCTGCCGGGTCCGACTGCAGCCGCTTGCCGTATGCGGCAAGTCCGGCCTCGCCCGCCGTTCGACTGCGCGCCTCGATCGAACGGGCCAGAAAGCTCGGGTCGTAGCCATAGATATCGTGCCCGTGGACCCGCAGCATGACGTCGATGACCTGATCGGTCACATCCCTCGACGGCAGCGGGGCCTTCCGATGAGTCACGGCTCAGCTCCTTGGTCCCCCGGCAGACCTGTCGCGGCTGAGGTCGCCAGGACCGGATGGACCCGTGCTGCCCCTTCGAGTCCCTTGAGGTGCACGGCGCGCGCCTCTCCGAGCAAGAATCGCCCCTGCAAAAGGTCGACGACGTCCTGGGAAACGATGGTCTCCAAAGCGCCGGCTGCGCCGCACAACCGCGCGGCAACATTCACGGTTCCGCCGATCACCGTGTACTCCAACTGTTCATCACCCCCCAGATCACCGCGCAAGAACTCGCCGTGATGGATGCCAATCCCGATGGGCGGCGGATTCCAGAACGAAATACCGGCAAAGTTCTTGGCCCACTGCACGATCTCCAGCGACGCGCCACAGGCGTCGGCTGCAGAGTCGGGCCCCTCGAACACCGCCAACAAACCGTCACCGCTGAACTTATCCACGTAGCCGTTGCGCCGCACCACGATGCGCGTCTGCTCTGCCAGCACGGCACTGACCGCGCGAAAGACGCGCTCTGGCGACTCCGTGTGGCAGGTGGTCGTGAATCCACGCAGATCCGAAAACAGGATGGTCGCCTCGACCCGCTCTGCCGGCAGCGGAGCCGGCGCCTTGCCCACCGCCCGTTCGCGAATCGGCAGCGGCACATAGAGCTTCAGCAGCTCCAACAGGCGCTCGACCTGGACCTGTGCGCGTCGCCGGGTCACCAGATTCGAGATGCGAGCCAGCAGCACCGGCGGCGTGAACGGCTTGGTGACAAAGTCGTCCCCACCTGCCCGCAGCGCCTCGATCTGCTGGTCGTCGTCGTCGCCCCCCGTCAGAAAGACGATCGGCAGCAGTCGCAGCGACGGCACCGCGCGCATCGCACGACACGCCCCCAAACCGTCGAGCACGGGCATGTGGACGTCCAGCAGCACAAGGTCCAGGTCCTCGACTTTCGCAAGCTCGACCGCCTCTTTGCCGTTCGAGGCCTCGAGCACTTGAGCACAGTGCCGAGCCAGGGTCAGCCGGACCACGCGCCGTGTGGCCAAGTCGTCATCGACAACGAGGATGCGCGCCCCGGAGAGGGCGACGTGCGCCGAATCGGTTCCTGGGTGCTGCGGAACGGGGGTCACATCGTCTCTTTATGGGACGTTTTGTTCGGGGATAGAGCGTGCACAGCGGACCGGCAGCCAACAATGGTCTGCAATCCGACTTGGCAACAGTACAACAGGTTTTTGGTCGTCTGCCAATCGTGAAGGCACCGGATCGGCCGGGAGCATCACCGGCGACCGGTACCATTCTGGGACGATCCTGCACGGGTTGACCGACGCTTCACGGGTCTACCCGGAATTCGAGTCGATGCAGCCCGGATCGCCGTCACCGGCTACAGCCGCCCAAACCGCTTGTACGCCTCTTCCTCAAGCGTTTCGCGGTGGAACGGGTGCGAGATATCGATCAACGCCCGCGCCCTCTGCCGCACGTTCTTGCCGTACAGGTCGGCCGCGCCGAACTCCGTGACCACCCAGTGCACGTGCGCCCGGGTCGTGACCACGCCGGCGCCCAGCTTCAGCAGCGGGCAAATGCGCGACACGCCCCGACTGGTGGTCGAGGGCAACGCGATGATGGGCTTGCCGCCCTCGGACAAAGACGCGCCGCGGATGAAGTCCATCTGGCCGCCCACGCCCGAGTACTGACGCGTGCCGATCGAGTCCGCACACACCTGGCCCGTCAGGTCGATCTCGATGGCACTGTTGATGGCGGTGACGCGAGGGTTGCGGCGGATCACCGACGTGTCGTTGACGTAGGCGATGTCCAAAAACTGCACCAGCGGATTGTCGTCGACGAACTCATAGAGCTTGCGCGAACCGATCGCAAAACCCGTCACGATCTTGCCGGGATGCACGCGCTTCATCTCGTTGGTGATGGCACCGGCCTCAAACAGCTCGACCAAGCCGTCCGAGAACATCTCGGTATGCACCCCCAGCTTGCGGTGGTGCTTCAGCGCGCTGAGGACGCCGTCCGGAATCGCTCCGATGCCCATCTGCAGGGTCGCGCCGTCTTCGACCAAGGCAGCGACGTGCTCTCCGATCGCGCGTTCGATGGGCCCCAGCTCTGCCCGCCCGTGCTCCAGCATCGGCACGTCGACCAGCGTGGCCGCGTGAAAGCGACCCGAGTGAATCAGCCCGTCCCCGTGCGTGCGCGGCATGTTCGGATTGACCTGGGCGATGATGTACCGCGCGTTCTGCACCGCAGCGGCAGCCGTGTCGACCGAAACGCCCAGCGTGCAGTAGCCGTGCTTGTCCGGCGGCGACACTTGAATCAGCGCCACGTCCAGCGGCAGCACGCCCTTGCGAAACAGGGCCGGCACTTCGCTCAAGAATACGGGCAGATAGTCGGCACGCCGGTCGTTCACCGCCTCGCGCATGTTGGCAGCGACGAATAGCGCGTTGACGCGAAAACTCTCTTGCATGCCAGTGGCGGCGTACGGGGCTGGGCCTTCCGTGTGGAGGTGAAGGACCTCGACGCCCCGCAGCTCAGGAGCACGGGCAGTCATGGCGGCAACGAGCGCGTGCGGGGTCGACACACCACCGTGCAGGAAGACACGGTGGCCGGACTGGATGACGGAGACAGCCTCTTCGGGCGTCACATATCGGAGCATGGAGGTGTTCCTTGTCGTCTGCTTGGGGGGGGACGCCGCCGGGGGGAGGACGGCTATCGGGCGCGGGAATACCACTGCTTTTGCTTGGCGTACAGGGGGAATCGGCCCGTGCACTGGCAGGCTGGACCGCCGCGAGGTTCGGCCCTAGACTCCGTGAGGGGTCTGCGCCGGTCGTCCGGCACCACTTTCCATCGCCGTCGTCTTGGGGGGTCTCATGTCCAAAGTGACACGAAAGATTGGTCTTTCGCTGGGCGCCGACATCTGCTGGCCAGGCGCCTACGAAGAAATCGTCAAGCGTCTGGATCTGGAGCTGCCTATCGACGGCGACCGCGTGCGGTTCGAGGTCGATCGCGTCACGGTCGAGCCTTTCGATTTGCGGCAGCCGTGCAGCTACGACGTCGTGATCGACCGCTTGACGCACTGGTTTCACACCAGCCGCGAGTGGATCAAGAAGGCCGTGATCATGGACGGCCTGTACGTCCTGAACAATCCGTGGTCGTTGCAGGCGAACGAGAAGCACACGACTTACGCGGCGATGATGCACTTGGGACTGCCGGTGCCCGACACGTGGATGGTCCCGCCCAAGGATTACACGCCCACGGCCGACCTGAAGCCCACGCTGAACCGTTACGCGCGGCTGTTCGACTTGGAGAAGGTCGGCGGGCAGCTGGGCTATCCGATGTTCATGAAGCCCTACGACGGCGGCGCATGGGTCGGCGTGTCGCGCATCGAGGGCCCCGAGCAGCTGACCAAGGCCTACGACAACAGCGGCACGCGCTTGATGCATCTGCAGAAAGCCGTGGACCCGTTCGACATCTTCGTGCGCGGCATCGGCATCGGTCCGCAGGTGCACATCGCCAAGTACGACCCTGCGGCGCCGCTGCACGCTCGCTATGAGGTCGCGTTCAACTACCTGAACGATGAAGAAGCCTCGGTCATCCGCGATATGACGTTGACGATCAACGCGTTCTTCGGGTGGGAATTCAATTCCTGCGAGGCGCTGCGCAAGGACGGCGTGTTCTACCCGATCGACTTCGCCAACGCTTGCCCTGACTTTCAGGTCACGTCGCTGCACTGGCACTTCCCCTGGCTGGTCAAGAACATGGTCCGCTGGTCGCTGTTCTGCGCGGCCACCAAGCGGCCGATGCGGCGCACGCTCGACTGGGAGCCCTTCTACGCCGTGCAGAAGCAGGACCTGCCCTTCCGCGAGCGGCTGGCAGCGTACGCCAAGATTGCGCGCGGTCGGTTCGAGGAGGAGCGGTTCGAGGAATTCTGCGCCACCCACCTGCAGCAGCTGGACGAAGTGGCCTTCGAGTTCTTCGGAAGTGCGCGGGCCCACGAGCTGGTGCGCCTGAAGGTCGAAGCGCTGTTCCCGGCCCACGAAGTCGCCCGCTTCACCGAGCATTACTGGGGCCTGCTGCAGTTCTGGCGCAAGACCGAGCGTGACCGCATCGACGCCATCGGCAAGCCAGCGCCCCAGACCGAAGCCCGCCACGCCCGCCCCGTCGGCAAGTCCTCGTAGGAGCAAGCATGAAGGTCGCCAGCCGCTGGCACTCTCCTCGTCTCGGTCAGGAAGTTGGCGTGGTTCGTTGGGGGGAAGCCGGGCTGCCGGTGCTGCTGTACCCGACTGCGGGCGGCGATGCCGAGGAGTGCGAGCGCTTCCTGATGCTCGATGCGCTGAAACCCCTTCTGGCTGCTGCGAAAATCAAGGTCTATGCCTGCGACAGCGTCGCCGGTCGCGCCTGGATCGACCAGACCAGCACCGGCGCGCACCGGGCGTGGTTGCAGAGGCGCTTTCTGGACTTTGTGGCCCGCGAGCTGGTGCCGGCGATTCGACTGGACTGCCACGACCCCAAGGTCGGCGTCATCGCAGCAGGGGCCTCGATTGGTGCCTACAACGCCCTGCTGTCGATCTGCAGCCACCCCGACCTGTTCTCGCACGCCATCTGCATGAGCGGCACCTACGATCTGGCGCGGTTCATGCGCGGCGAGCACACCGAGGACTACCACCTGGTGTCGCCCCTGCATTTCTTCCCGATGCTGCCCGAGGGCCCCCAGCTCGAGTTGCTGCGCACCCGCTACGTGCTGCTGGCGACGGGGGAGGGCAAGTGGGAGGCGCCGTGGGAGTCCTGGCGCGTGGCGAACATGCTGGGATCACGTGGAGTTCCCAACCGCGTCGACCTTTGGGGGCCGCACGTCAACCACGACTGGCCGACCTGGCGCGACATGCTGCCCAAGTATCTGGACGCGCTGACCCGGACCGGAAAGCTCTGATCCCGGGGGGGGGAATTCACATGCCACACGTCATCTTTACCGCGCCGTTCTTCATGGACACGACGCTGCGATTCATCCGCTCGGTCGGCGAGCTGCAGGGTGTCGAGCTGGGCTTGATCACCCAGGAACCGCGCCACAAGCTGCCTGCCGACATCGACCACCTGATCCACGGCTACGTGCAGCTCGACGACGCCATGAACGCGGACCAGATCGCCCAAGGCGTGCGGCTGCTGCAGGCGCGACTGGGGCCGGTGCATCGGCTGCTGGGGACGCTGGAACACATCCAGGTGCAGCTGGGTGAGGTGCGGGATGCGTTGGGTATCACCGGCATGTCTGCGGAAGTCGCCAAGAATTTTCGCGACAAGGCGCGGATGAAGGACCTGCTGCGCAACGCCGGGCTGCCATGCGCGCGCCACCGGGCGGTCGAGCAGCCCGACGATGCCTGGCAATTCGCGCGCGAGGTCGGCTTTCCCGTCGTGCTGAAGCCCAAAGAGGGCGTGGGCGCCGCCATTACCTTTCGCGTGGACAACGACGACGACTTGCGGGCGGCGCTGGACGTCGTGCGCCCTGCCCCGCAGCGCCAGGCCATCATCGAGGAGTTCATCGTCGGTGAGGAGCACTCGTTCGAGGTCGTGTCCATCCGCAGCGAGCCGGTCTGGCACTCGCTGACGCGGTACTCGCCCACGCCGCTGGACGCGATGCGCAACCCGTGGATCCAGTGGTGCGTGATCCTGCCGCGCGATATCTCTGGCCACGAGTGGGACGACGTCCGCAAGGCCGGTTTCGCCGCCGTGAAGGCGCTGGGCATCGAGACCGGCTTGACCCACATGGAGTGGTTCCGGCGGCGCGACGGCTCGGTGGCCATCTCGGAGATCGCGGCCCGCCCGCCAGGCGCGCAGATCATGACGCTGAACGGCCACGCGCACCGCTTCGACCTGTACCGCGCGTGGGCAAAGCTGATGGTGTACGAGGTGTTCGACCAGCCAGAGCGCCAATTTGCCGCCGGAGCCGCCTTTCTGCGCGGCCAAGGTCAGGGACGGGTCGCTCGCGTCACCGGTCTGGACAAGGCGCACAAGGCCATCGGGCATCTGGTGGTCGAGGCCAAGCTGCCGCAAGTCGGCCAGCCCAAGTCGTCCAGCTACGAGGGCGAGGGATACGCCGTGCTGTGCCACCCCGACACCGCGGTGGTGACGCACGCGCTGCGCGATCTGGTGTCGACGGTCCACGTCGAGCTGGAGCAGTAGCGAAAGCGCCTTGGATGCAGGTGGTTACCCGCCGTAGCCCTTGACGTACACTGGAGTCGGCCGCCAGGTGTTGGTGGCGTCTCCGACTGCGGTGTAAGTGTTGTCGCCCCAGCACATCGCCTTGCCGTTCGTCAGCCACGCACACGCGTGAGACTGCCCGACAGAAACCATCGCCACGCCTGACGACAATCCCGAAACTTGGGTGGGCTTGTCGCGATCTGCGGTGGTGCCGTCGCCGACCTGTCCCCAGTTGTTGAACCCCCAGCACTGCGCGGCTCCTGAGGTCAGTACCGCACAGGTGTTGTCGACGCCACCGCTGGCGGAGGCAACACCGGCAGCGATGACTTGCACTGGAGCCAAGCGGTTGGTGGTCGACTTGTCGCCGATCTGGCCGCGAAAGTTGCTGCCCCAGCACGACAACGCACCGGTTTTCAGGACCGCACAGGTGTGGTTCGAGCCCGCCGCGATGGCGGTGACTCCTGCGGCAAGACCCGTCACCGCTGTCGGCACCGTACGGTCGACGCCCGATCCGTCGCCTACCGAACCCGTCCCGTTGCTGCCCCAGCACTTCACGCCGCCCGCGATTAGGGCGCACGCATGGTTCGCGCCGGCCGCGATGGCGGTCACGCCCGTCGTTAGTCCCGTAACTTGAGTTGCCGTGTACCTTGCGGTCTTGGTGCCGTCCCCGACGCCACCGTTGGTGTTCGCGCCCCAGCACTTTACGCCACCCGTCGCGAGCAGCGCGCAACTCCCGTACGCGCCTACGGACACGCCAATCGCGCCGCTTTCGACGCCGATGACTTGGGTCGGCACGCTGCGGTTCACGGTCGAGTTGTCACCCACCTGCCCATTGGCGTTGAATCCCCAGCACTTCACCGCGCCCGAGGTCAACACGGCACAGTTGGTGGAGCCGCCCCCGCCGATCGCCACCACGCCCGACGACAACCCCAAGACGGTGGTCGGCGCCGACCGATTCCCGGATGCGCCAATTCCAAGTTCGCCGTAGTAGTTGTCGCCCCAGCACTGCATGGCGCCGGTGGGCGTCAGTACGCATGACGAATACTGACTCAGCTCGATCCCCGGCACGAACGGCATGACGCACGTCCCCGCCTTGCAGCTGCCGCCCGTGCCGCACGGGGTGTTGTCGATCGCGTTGGGATTCTGGCACTTGCCCGCCAGACAACTGTCGGCCGTGCAGGTGTTGCCGTCGTCGCAGCTGATTTGCGTCCACGCCGTGCCGTTGGCGTTGCAGGTTGCCGCCTTGCCGGTCTGGCACTCGATGGCGCCTGCCGTGCAGATCACCGGCACGCACTTGTTCGAGACGCAGATCGCCTTGTTGGCCGGGCAGTTGTCGGTCACCACCCAGGCGGTGCCGGTCGCGTCGCAGGTCGCCACCGCGCCGCTTTGGCACTGGACGGCGCTGGGCGTGCAGATCTTGTTCAGGCACTGGCCTCCGCTGCACGCCTGATTGGCGGCGCAGGCGGACTGCACCCACGCGGTGCCGGTGGCATTGCAAGTCGCGAGCTTGCCGGTCTGGCACTCGGTCGCGTTCGGCGGGCAAACCTTGGGCAGGCACTGGGCATTGACGCACGCGGTGTCCACCGGGCACGGCGACGGGAACCAGCCGCTGCCGTCCGCCATGCAAGTGGCCATGTCGCCCTGCACGCACTGCATCACTCCGGGCGCGCACACGGGGGGAGTGCACTTGCCGTCAACGCAGATCTCATTGAGATCCTTGCAGTTCTGCCCCTTCAACCAAGCTGTCCCGGTTGCGTCACACAGCGTCAGGAACGTCTGGTCGCACGCCATCTTGTCCGGCGTGCAGATCGTCGGCAGGCACTGGTCAGCCACGCACACGCCCGCGCACGCCGAGTCAACCCACGCGGTGCCGTCCGCCTTGCAGGTCGAGAGGGTGCCGTTCTTGCAGGTCGTGGCGTTGGGGGTGCAGATCTGGGCGCTGCACAGGCCCTTGTCGCAGACCATGCCCTTGGCGGCGCAGTCCTCGGTCCCCTGCAAGGCCGTTCCGGTCGCGTTGCAGGTGGCCGCGAGCTTGCCCACGCACGACTTGACGCCGGGCGTGCAGATCACGGACTCGCACGCGCTGCCGACGCAGACCGTGTCGACCGGACACGCCGCGGCGGTCCAACCGAGCTGATCCGCGTTGCAGGTCGCGAGCTTGCCGCTCTGACACTGCTTGGTGCCCGCGTCACACACCTTGTCGGTGCAGACGCCCGCGCTGCACAGCAGGGCCTTTGCGCTGCAGTCCTCGCCCATCACCCACGCCGTGCCGGTGGCGTTGCAGGTCCTGGTGAACTTGCCGGCGCACGCCTTCTCGTTCGCCGTGCAGACGACAGCAGCACACGCCCCTGCGACGCACGCCGTCTTGTCCGGACACGCCGCCTGCGTCCACCCCAGGAAGTCGTCCTTGCACGTCGCCAGCTGGCCCGACTGACACTGCTTCTCGCCCGCCTGACACACCTTGGCCGTGCACGCGCCCTGATCGCACACCTGACCGGCCAATCCGCAGTCCTGTACCTGCAGCCACGAGGTGCCAGTGCCACTGCACGCAAGCAGCTTGACGCCCTCGCACTTCTTGCCGCCGGGCTGACAGACCAGGGGCTTGCACGCCCCCGCCAGACACAGCTCGCCCTGCGCGCAAGAGGCCAGCGTGAAGCCGGTGCCGTCCGCCTTGCAGGTGGCCAGCTTGTCGCCCTGACACTCGAGGGCGCCCGCGTCGCACACCTTGGCCCAGCACGCGCCTTCGATGCAGACCTTGCCCTGTGCGCCGCAGTCCGCCGTCGGCTGCTGGACGGTGCCGGCCGGGCTGCACTTCAACGCTTGCTGTCCGCTGCACGACAGTTGGCCGGGCGTGCAGATCACCGCCGAGCAAGCGTTGTCCTCGCAGGCAGTTCCCGGCGCGCACGCCGTCTTGTCATAGCCTTGGCCGCCGGCCTTGCAGGTGGCAATCGTGCCGACGTCGGCGCACATCTGCTGCCCTGCGGTGCACTCGCCCGGCTTGCACGCGCCGTCCAGACACAGCTGCGACACGCCGCCCGGCCCCGGCAGCGTGCAGTTCGCCCCCTGGCTGGCGGAAAAGCCCGTTGCATCGCACAGCATGACGCGCTCGTTCTCACAGTACGCAGTGCCGGGCACACACAGCTGGGGCTTGCACGCCACCACGCCGCCGTCGGTCGTGCACGCCTGAGGCTTGCCGTCCTCACTGGGGGGGCAGAACCAGGTCATGGCACTCAGCCCGTCGGCCGCGCACACTTCCATGCCGCCCTGATCGCTGCACTTCTTCGCGTTCGGGGTGCATACCAACGGCTGGCACGCGCCGTTGACGCAGAGGTTGCCGCTGGGACACGCCGCGGCAGGGCTCCAGGCCGTGCCGGTTTCGTTGCACGTCTCGACCGCCTGACCGGTCTTGGCGCAGACCTTGGTCCCGGCCGCGCAGACCTTGGCAGCACAAACGCCCTGCACGCAAACGGTTTCCTGCGGGCAGGGCTGCGCCTTCCAGGCAGAGCCGTTGTCGGCGCACACGCGCAACCCGCCGTCGCTGGTGCACTCTGCCGTGCCACCCGGGCACAGGTCGGCGACGCACACCGTCTCGGCGCAGTGGGCCAAGGGGTCGCAGTCGGTGTCGCCCAAGCAGCCCACGCAGCTTCCCGCCACCGTGTCGCACACCTGACCGCTGGGGCAGGCTTGGGTGGCTGAGCACGCGGGGCCGGGGTCGACGCACTTGTGCGCCTTGCACGCTTGCCCCAGCGCGCAATCGGCGGCGGCGACGCAGGGAACGCACACCTTCTCAGTCACATCGCAGACTTGCCCAAGGGCAACGCATTGCTTGTCGGATTGGCATGGAAGTTGGGCTACGCACGCCTTGTCGATGCACAGATCCTGCGCGCCCGCACAGTGGCTGGCCACCAGACACGGCACGCACGCAGAGGTCTGGGGGTCGCACACGCCGCCCACCACTTTGCAGTCCGCATCGGCGGTGCAGCCGCCCGGGGTTGCGTCGGTCGTGGTGTCGGTCAGTGCGTCGGGCAGGTCGGTCACGTCGGACATGTCCGGCGAATCGACGTCTTCGACGACCAGCGTCGGCTCCAGCACGGCATCGCTGCCGCACGCGACGAGCAGGTTGACGGAGAACAGCAACACCCATCCACGGAAGGGAAATGTCATGGCAAGCTCGTCTACGTGGTGGACCCGGGGGGGGGAAACGGTCCCCGCTCGTTCCGAAACGGGCCGTGGGTCCGACTCAGCACCTTAGCGTCCACAAAACACCGGGTCAATGCGAACCATTATCGCTCGCCCCTCCGGTGGTGCGCCCTTGCCCTGCCCGCAGGAACGCGGCGATTGCCATCGCTTCTGTCGCCGTCTACCTTACGCCTGCCGCCCCATGCGGTGTTCAACGGATGCCAATGCCCGATCTGCGCAAGGGATACTGGGTCGCCCTGTTGCCGTGCGAGCGCACCGACGGCACCCATGCGATCGCGTTCATCGCCCGGCGCACCTACAGCATCCCCAAGGACGCCGCGGTGTTGGAGCCGCTGCCCGACGACGACCAGCCGCCCTTTCTGGCCGAGGACCGCTTCGACGCGGGCGATGTGATGACCGCGCCGCCCACCCTGGAGGTGGAGCTGGTGCCCGAGAAGGCCCGCGCCGACGTCCTGGTCGTGGGCAAGGCCTATGCGCCGGGGGGCAAGGCGCTGCCCGAGTTCGAGTGCTCGCTGCGTCTGGGCAGCAAGCAGGTGACGCTGCGTATCCTGGGGCCGCGCAAGTGCATTTTCGTGCCGCCGCGCAAGCAGGAAGGCAAGCTGATTCCGCAGCCGCCGCGCTTTTCGGACCCCGAACCGCTGAAGGAACTGGTCCTCACACTTTCACACGCCTATGGCGGCAAGTCGCGCGTGATCCCGGACGACGAGACGCTGGCCATGCAGCACCACGTCGAAGGCATCATGGCCCAAGAGGCGGCCGTCAAGCAGAAGCAGGAGGACGAGGCCCAAGCCGACCAGAAGCAGGACGACGCCCGCAAGGAGAACGACGCCAAGGAAGCCGCCCTGTTCGCTGCGCTGGGCGCCAAGGCCGCCCCCAAGGACGAGAAGCTGAAGTTCGGCGACGGCTCGGAGGGTTACGACGCCGATGGCGTGCGGCTGTGGGGGGCCTCAGCCTCCAAGGACGGCACCGCGGTACTGGATCTCGAGGAATTCGAGAAGGTTCAGCTTGCCGACCAGGCCGCAGCCCAGCGTCGCGCCCAAGAGGAAGCCGAGGCTCAGGCGCGCAAGGGGCACCAGCCCAAGCGACGCCGCAACGCGCAGGGCGAGGCGCTGGAAGCCGACGAGGGCGTGGAGATCCTGACCGACGAGGCGCTGGCCGCTGAGCAGGACAAGACGCGCAAGGAGCTGGAAGAACAAGCGAAGGTGCTGGCGCAGGCCGCCGCAATCCGCGCGACTGAGGCCGTGCTGCAAAACGAGGGCACCAAGGTTCTGGACGGCTGGGACGCGCACGCCGACGAGTCCGACTGGTCGGGGGACCTGAAGGCCGGCTTCGTCGAGGGCGACGCCGCTGAGCTGGCCGCGCGCAAGAAGCGCATCGCCGAGCGCAAGAAGCTGGAAGACGAGGCGCTGGCCGAATTCCCCGAGCTGCCGTGCCCCACCAACCCGTTCGGCAAGGGCTTTCTCGCCTCGCCCCACCAGCTGCTGATCGACCGTCTGGAGCTGCCGCAGATCGAGGACCCCGCCACCCCCCTGACGCCGCGCGACCTGCTGCAGGACGTCATGGCGTTGGACAAGGTGCCGATGCCCACGGGCTTCACGCCCTGGCCCCGCCACGCACGGCCGCGCATCGACCACGCTGGGCCGTATCCCTCGGGGCTGAAGGACTGGCAGAAGGATCTGGAGAAGCAGAAGCGTGCGCTGGATCTGAAGAAGAAGCAGGACGTTCTGGTGCTGCGCGAGCTCGAACGCCGCAGCAAGCCCACGCCGATGCGCGCGGGCTATTACAACTCGGCGCCGACCGCGCTGCAGTGGAGCCAGGTCACGGGCGACGAGGACGTGACGCTGACCAACCTGACCAAGGACGGGACGCTGTACTTCCGCTTGCCGGGCAAGGTGTTGGAGGCCGAGCTGGACCGCGGTCGCGGCATCGAGCGCAAGGACCTGACGCTGGACACCCTGGTCATCGAACCCGACGAGCGCAAGGTCACGCTGTTGTGGCGGACCCACTATCCAATTCAGGACTTCGACGAGCTGGGGACCTATCCGCAGTGCGTCGGCTGGGTGCTGGATCTGGACGTGCAGGCGCGCAAGGACCGCAACTGGGCAGAGTCGCTGAAGAACTCGCAGGGCGACGGCACGCTGATCATGGACCCGAACGAGGCCCACCCCGAGTCCGAGCCGTACTGGCTGCAGTCCACGCCTGAGGAGACGCCGGGCAAGCCTGAAGATCAGGCGCTGGATCTCGAGAAGATGGGGACCTACCGCCGCGTCAACGACGACGGCTGGGTCAAGGATGCCTCCGACGGCACCATGGACATCTCAGCCGACGAGAAGGCGAAGAAGGAAGAGGAAGCCTACGTCGCCGAGAAGCTGGCTGCCGTGAAGGGGTTGGAAGAGCAGGAGAAGGCCGACGCTGCCCGCCGCGAGGCCATTGCCAAAGCCGCGCAGGAGAAGAAGCCGGTGCCGCCCCCGACGCCACCGCCGCCACCTCCCGGTAAGGCCAAGGCTGCCAAGCCCGCAGCTGCAAAGAAGAAGTAGCCGCCGTCGCACTGTCGTGCGTTGGCGCATTCCCGTGGTCGGTGTCTCGGCTTCCGATGCGACAAACCACGCGCGCCCGGGCGGGGGGAGAGCGTCGCCCCCCGCCCCAAAGCTCACCGCGTTTCAATCCTTACGGCTTCTCAATCGGGCTCGCGGTGTTCTGCGGGTTCCTTGTCGGGCGAACGATGAAGTCCGTCTTGCTGTTGCCGCTATCGAAAGAGTTGCCCTTGGCCGCGTCTGCGCCGCCCGCACTCATCGTCTCGGCCGTGCTGCCGGCGTAGGCCTTGCGTTCGATGCTGCCCTGTTGGTCCCCCGGCGGATAGGGGGCTTTGTCGTCCCCGGAACTCGCGTAGAAGATCTCGTCGATCACGGCACCGTTCGCGACCCACAACCGCACCCCCGAAGACGGCACACTCCGTTCTGTGTGGACGTCTTCCTGCACCGCGTTGCCATAGCCGTCCAGGCCAATCAGGAAGTAGCCATGCGCGGGGATGCTGGAACCGGGCCCGAAGGAGTCAATCAGGCTCAGGAAGCCCAAACCACTACCGCCGTCGAGGCGCAGACCCACCAGGCTGGCCGCGGTCTCGCCCGGGTTGTACAGCCCGACGAAGCCCGTCCCAGTATAGAACCCCATCCCCCAGCGATCACTCGCCACCTCAGAGATCAAGACCTTCATCGAGCAAGCACCCGTCACCGGCGCACAGGAGTAGCCCGGGTCGCAGGTCTTGGCGGCGTGCGCGCAACCGGTGGCTGCGTTGCACGTGTCGAGCGTAAACGGGTTGCTGTCGTCGCAGCTGTTGATGGCACCCGCGACGCACGACCCGTCCTTGCACTTGTCGGTCAGCGTGCAAGCGTTGCCGTCCTCGCACGCTGAAGTGTTGGCCACGTTGGCGCAACCCTTCACGGGGTCGCAGGAATCCGTGGTGCAGGGCTTGCTGTCGTCGCAGCTCTTGGCGGCACCCGGCTTGCACTCGCCGGCCGCACAGACGTCGCCGACCGTGCACGCGCTGCCATCCTCGCACGGCGAAGTGTTGGCCACGTTGGCGCAACCCTTTACGGGGTCGCAGGAATCCGTGGTGCAGGGCTTGCTGTCGTCGCAGCTGTCGA
>CAJBNH010000027.1 GCA_903955385.1 uncultured Myxococcales bacterium
CAGGTCGGCGCCGGTCGGGTCGCCGGCTTTGCGCAGCACCAGACCCACGCGCGCCGTCGCCTCCAGCTGGTCCAGCAGCCCCAGTGGTCCGCCGATGCGCTGCTGCACCGCCGCGTCTTCCAGCGCGCTCTTCAACGTGGCAGCCGACGCAGCGAATTGCCCCGCCTGTTCTTGGGCTTCTGCCAGCAGGAACAGCGCGTCGCGAGCCTGCCGCGTCCCCTCGCCCGCCTGCATCGCCTGCGAGAACCGCTCTGCCGCCTGGGCCGGCTTGCGCAGGTGAAGCAGCGCGAGCCCCGCGTTGTACAGCAGGGCAAAGCGGTTGGTCGTCTGGGGGAACTCGCGCAGGATCACGTCGAACAACCGCACCGCCTCGGCCCACTCGGCGGCCTCGTACTTCGCCATCGCCTCCTGGGTCAGCGCCGCCTCATCGCGGACGTAGACGCGCGGCTCGCCACCCGTGCGGTCGACCTTGAACTCGATGGGATCCAGTGTAACGACCTGACCTTGCGGGGCACCGCAGCCGGTCAGCGTGGCAACGGCAAGGGCCAGCGTGGCAAAGCGCCATGCAACGGTCGAACGTGGAGGGGGGAGTTGGAGAAGCGCCATGTCGGTAGTAAGCCCGGCCCGTCGCAGCGGGTCAATCCACAGCGTCTGACGCGGCTGCGAGCGATTGGGTTCAGTGGCCGACCGCTGCAGGGGCGGCCGGGCCTCTCCCGGCCCCGGCTCGCACCGTTCAGTCGGCCAGCGCGTGGGCCGCTGCCTGGGCCAGCTCGGCGATCTTGACCTTGAGCTGCTCACCCTTGCGCAGGTCCTTCAGCACCGCCTCGCCTGCCGCGACCTCGTCTGGCCCCAACACCACCGCCAGCACGTTGCCGCGCTTGGCCGCCCGCTCCAGCTGCTTGCCCAGCTTGCCGCCCTGGGTGTCGACCTCGACGCGCAACCCAGCGTCGCGCAACAACTGCGCGACCTGCAGCGAAGTGCCGGCTTGGTCGGCGCTGAACACTGTGACGCAGACCGGAGTCGTTCCCTGGCCGCCGGGAATCAGGCCCAGCTCGACCAGCGCCGCCAGCAGCCGGTCCAAGCCCAAGCTGATGCCCACCGCCGGGATCTCGTCGCGCGAGAACATGCCGATCAGGTGGTCGTAGCGGCCGCCGCTCATCACTGCGCCGATGCCCGCCACGCGCGGGTCGGTCAGGCGGGTCTCGTAGATGACACCTGTGTAGTAATCCAGACCGCGAGCGACCGAGCGGTTGAACTGAATCATGGCGCCAAAGCCGGCGGCGGTGACGAGGCCCAGCACGGTCTCGAGCCGAGCAACTGCCGATAGCGCCGATTCCAGCGCTGCTGCGGTCAGTTCCTGCTGGAAGAAGGCGCGGATCCGCGCGAACTCCGACTCCGCTCCCCCTGTCGCTTCCGCAGCCAGAAATGGGGCGATGGCCTTGGCGGCCTGCTCGTCGGTCAGCCCGCACTCCCGCACGATCTCTGCCGTTACGCCCGCTTGGCCGATCTTGTCGAGCTTGTCGACCGCCCGGATGCACTTCAGCTGCTGGTCGGGATCGTCTACGCCCGCGGCCTGCAAGAACGAGAACAGCAAGTCTCGGTGGTTCAGGTGCAGCATCGCCCCTTCGATCCCCAGCGACCGCAGCACGGCAAGGCCCGTGCAGAGCACCTCGGCGTCGGCCAGCGCGGTGTTGGGCCCCACGATGTCGGCGTCGCACTGCATGAATTCGCGAAACCGCCCGCGCTGGGGCTTGTCGGCGCGCCACACCGACGCCACCTGATACCGCCGCAACGGCAGCTGCAAGTCGTTGCGGTGCTGGGCGACCACGCGCGCCAGCGGCACGGTCAGGTCATAGCGCAGCGCCACCTCGCGCTCGCCATGATCTTGGAATTTGTACAGAAGCTTGTCGCCTTCGTCGCCGTACTTGCCCGTCAGCGTCTCGGCGTACTCCAAGGCAGGCGTTGACAGCGGCACGAACCCTTGGCGCTCGAACGTCGCCTCGATCACCCGCAGCATCGCCTGTCTGGGCGCCATCGCGTCGGGCAGGAAGTCGCGAAATCCCTTCAGGGTCTTGGCTTCGAACTGGGCCATGGCTTCCTCTCGTTGCGCGGTCGGGGGCGGGGATCGATTCCGGCGCGCCCGTGTGCCGGAAATCCCGCGCGGACGCAAGCCGGGTCAGTCGACCGGGGGCTGGGCCTGCTGCAGCGCACGCCGCACAAGTCCGGCGTAAAGTCCGTCGGCGGCCAGCAGCTCGTCGTGACGCCCCTGCTCGACGATGCGTCCGCGCTCGAGCACGACGATGCAATCGGCCTTGCGGATGGTCGACAGCCGATGCGCCACGACCACGACCGTGCGGGACGCGAACACGACGTCCAGCGCCCGCTGCAGCGCCTGCTCGGTTTCCGTGTCGATGTGGGCAGTTGCCTCGTCCAGCACCACCACCGGCGGGTCGCCCGCGAGGATCCGCGCAATCGACAGCAGCTGCCGCTCGCCCGAGCTCAGGTTCGCCCCGCTCTCGCTCAGCAGCGCCTGGGTGCCGCCCAGCCGGTCGACCAGCGGCCCCAACTGCGCAGCGTCCAGCGCCTTCCGCACCTGCTCGGGGCCGATGTCGTCGCGTCCGAGCGCCACGTTGTCGTGCAGCGTGCCGGCGAACAGGAACACGTCCTGCGACACCACACCCACGCCTCGCCGCAGCGCCTGCAGGTC
>CAJBNH010000028.1 GCA_903955385.1 uncultured Myxococcales bacterium
AGACCCGGATTCTCCAGCAGGTCCTTGATCCGCTGCACGAACGCGGCTCCGACGTGGCCGTCGATCAGGCGGTGGTCGAACGAGCACGTCATGTACATGCGCTCGCGGATGACGATCTGATCGTCGACGACCACGGGGCGCTTCTCGACCTTGTGCAGGCCCAGGATCGCCACCTCTGGGTAGTTGATGATGGGCGTAGCGAACATGCCGCCCAGCTTGCCCAAACTGGTGATGGTGAACGTCGAGCCCGACATTTCGTCTGCCTTCAGGGTGCCGGCTCGGGCGCCATCGCCGATGCGCTTCACGTCGGCCGCGAGCTCGCGCAGGGTCTTGCGATCGACGTCGCGCACCACCGGCACGACCAAACCTGGCTCGGTCGCCGCGGCGATGCCCACGTGGTAGCGGCGCTTGACGACGATCTCGCCGGCGGCCTCGTCGATCGACGCATTCAGGAAGCGGAATTCCGGGTCGCGCAGGGCCTGCACCGCCGCCTTGACGACGAACGGCAAGAAGGTGGTCTTCAGGCCGCGCTCCTCCAGCTGGGCGCGCAGGGCGTTGACGGCGGTGAAGTCGACCTCGTCGACGTAGGTGAAGTGCGCCGCGTGGTCCTTGGACTCGCGCATCTTCTGCAGGATCTTGCGGCGAAGGCCACGCAAGGCGATGCGTTCCTCGTCCGGGCCACGGTCGATCGTGGTCGGCGTGGGTGCCAAGCGTGTGGCGGAGGCGGCAGGCGGCTTTGCGGCGGCGAGCTCGACGTCCTGACGCGTGACGCGCCCGTTGTCGCCGGTCGGCTTGAGGTGGGCGAGGTCGACGCCCAGGTCGCGAGCAAGCTTGCGCGTCGCGGGGGCGGCGCGGACCTGGCCAGCGGCACCTTCGTCCGTTTCATCTTTGGCGACAGCTCCTTGTGGAGCGACGGGAACCGGTGTCGGCTTGGGTGTCTCGACGACCACCGCCACGGGCACTTTCGCCGGGTCGAGCTGCACGGGTGCGGCGGACGTCGGCTCGCTCTCCGCAAGCGTGACGACCACGGCCCCGACGGGAACCATGTCGCCCTCCTTGAAGTGACGGCGAGCGACAACACCCTTGCGCGGCGACGGAATCACGGCGCTGACCTTGTCGGTCAGGATCTCGAGCATCGGCGCGTCTTCCTGCACCGGTTGGCCCTCTTCCACCAGCCAGCGCACCAGCTCGCCCTCAACCACGCCTTCACCGATGTCCGGCAACTTGAATTCGAACGCCATCAAAACCTCCTGGACCACTGAGATGCGGGACCGACGCCTTCGGGAACGGAACTGGCTGCGATTCGGTTGGCCAAGCTAACACGGCAGTCGATCGCGGCAAGCGGCGGCGGCCGATCGTGGCAAGGCCCGCGCGGACTGGCGAGGTCGTCGTAAAAAAAGCATGTCAAGTCAATGACATGTCGACTCAGGCGGTAGAACGACCGTCCTCGACGTGGCCAGCTGGGGCTGGTTCGTCGTTCATAACCCTGCGGAACTTCTCGCGTCTCCAACTTGTCACAGAACCGCCCCATGGTCGCCACCTAACGCGCGTATGTTTCGGCCATCACAACAAGAACGGCACTCGACCCAAGAAAGGAGTCGCCCCCATGGACACGACGCTCTCTACGCCCCACCGCACCCTCTGGCAGCCGTCGAAGCTCGACATCGCGCTGGTGGTGCTCATCGTCGCTGCGATCTTCATTCCCGCTTGGCTGTCGACCCAACGCGAGACGAGTCAGGCTAGCCCGATCGAGGTCGTGCTGACCGATGACAGCCTGGTGCTGGTCGACAACCTGCCGGTCACCCGCAGCGATCTGGTCGGACACCTCAAAGTGCTGCGTCAGCAGGAGCCCGACCGACGCGTCGTCGTGCGAAGCGCTGAGCACGTCAAGTTCAACCGGGTGCGGTCTGTGCTGGCCGCGGTCGAGGGTGTCGGCTTTCCGCACGTCTCTCTGCGGACGCAGGACATGCCGATCGACTGACCCGCGGCAGCTCGCCACGCTGCTGTCCGGCCCCGGTGCCGGGGTTGCCTCTCGCCGTCGCGCTGGCCTATAAGGCCGCCCGACCCCCGACGCTGAGGCATTCCCATGAGCGACCGCTACTTCGACCCTTGGACCAAGCACACGTTCCTGACCTACACGGTCACCAAGCGCCTCGAGTCCTTCGAGACGCCGTACCAGACGATCGAGGTCTTCGAGACAGAGGACTTCGGCACCGTGCTGACCTTGGGCGGCGTGACCAACGTCACCGACCGGGACGAGAGCGGCTACCACGAGATGCTGGCCCACGTGCCACTGCTGGCCCACCCGAACCCCAAGCAGGTCCTGATCATTGGCGGGGGCGACGGCGGGACCCTGCGCGAAGTGCTGCGCCACCCCGAGGTCGAGCGCGCCGTGCTGTGCGACATCGACGGCGAGGTGATTCGCGTGTCGCGTCAGTACTTTCCGCAGTGCGCCTCAGCCCTGGACCACCCGCGGGCTGAGGTCATCGTCGGCGACGGTCTGGACTACGTGGCGCAGGCGGCAGCGCGAGGCGAGAAGTTCGACGTCATCCTGATCGACTCGACCGACCCCGTAGACGCAGCGGTGGGCCTGTTCACCGAGCCTTTCTACCGCCAGTGCGCGCAGCTGCTGGGCGACACGGGGATCTTGGTGCCGCAGAGCGACTCGCCCGTGTTCTATCTGGACCGGGTCGAGCACGTGTACGGCACACTTTCGACGGTATTCGCCAAGACTTCACTGTACTTGGGGCAGGTCGTCGGCTATCCCGGTGGCTTCTGGGCCTACACGGCAGCCAGCCAGACCATCGACGTCAAGGCGGCAGCGCCAAACGCTCTGGAGCGCATCGCGAAGCTGGAACCTCAGCTGCGGTACGCGAACCGTGACCTGATCCGTGCGGCATTTGCCCTGCCCACCTATGTCGCGCGCCGCCTGCGACACGATCCGCCGACCGCCCTGCCCGGTATCGGCGACGACCCCAAGGCGTTCGGGGTCTAGAGGCCAACAGTTCGACCGGGAGTCCGCCATGCCAGGCCGCATCCTGATCGTCGAGGACGAGACCGACCTTGCCCGCACGCTGGTCTACGCCCTGAATCGCGAGGGGTTTCAGGCTGCCCACTCGGTCACGGGTCGGGGCGGATTGGACCTTGCGCAGGGCGACCCGGCGTTCGATCTCGTGTTGCTGGACCTGATGCTGCCCGACATGCCCGGCACCGAAGTCTGCCGACAGCTGCGTGCCGACCCGCGCACCCGCGACATCCTGGTGCTGATGCTGACGGCGCGCGGCGAGGAGATCGATCGCGTGGTCGGTTTCGAGGTGGGTACGGACGACTACTTGGTCAAGCCGTTCAGCGTGCGAGAGCTCATCCTGAGGATCCGCGCGCTGTTGCGACGTGTGCAGGCCGCCACTCCGACCGAGGGCAAGCTGGCCTGGGGGCCGCTGCGCTTGGATCTGGACGGCCACCGCTGCTGGCTGGACGGCGAGGTGGTGCCGCTGACGGCGGTCGAGTTCAAGCTGCTGGGACGCCTGATGGCCCGCCGAGGCAGGGTGCAGACGCGTGCCATGCTGGTCGATACGGTGTGGGGCAGCGAGAGCGACATCGGCGAACGCACCGTCGATGCCACCGTCAAGCGATTGCGCGAGAAGCTGGGACACGCGGGTGCCTTCGTCGAGACCCTTCGCGGTGTGGGCTATCGGTTTGTGGACCAAGCGGAGGGAGCCCCGTCGTGACGTCGACCGCCCGGCGCGCCCTGATTGCGGGTACTGCACTCGGTTGCACGGCCTTGGGCGTGGGCGTCGCTGCCGCCAGCGACGCTGCGGTGCCAGTTTGGGCGTTTGCCGTTGCGCTGGGGCTCGCGGCGCTGGTAGGGACGGGCCTTATCGTGCTGGTGGAGCGCCCGTGGAACCAGCTGGCGCGTCGGGCTCGCCAGCTGGGCATCGTGCCTAGAGAAAGCGGCTTCGCCGACGGTGCGGAGGCAGCGGTCGCGGCGGCGCTGGAGGATCTGGCGGCGGCGCACGGCGAAGGTCGCAGCGATCTGGCGGCCGAGCGAGAGCGCTTCGCATCGGTGCTGGAGGGCATGCGCGAGGGTTTGATCGCGCTGTCGCCATCTGGCGAAATCCTGTTGTGCAACCGCCCCGCGATGACACTGCTGGGCTGGACCGCGTCGCCGATCGGCGAGCCTCTGGTATCCCTGCTGCGGGTGCCGGCGCTGCACGAACGGCTGCTGGTCGGCGCGGGCTCGGGCCTGGACGGCGCGGCGGCCCCAGCGGCGGGCGACGTGGAATTGGCCATGGCGGACGGGCGGTTGGTGCAGGCCAGCGTGCAGGTTCTGGGGCGCGCCGGCCTTGGCAACCTGATCGTGCTGCGCGACGTCACCGGCCTGCGCAAGCTCGAGACGATGCGCCGCGACTTCGTCAGCAACGTGTCGCACGAGCTGCGAACGCCGGTCGCCACCATCCGCGCCGCTGCAGAAACCATGCTGTACGGAGCGTTGGAGGAGCCCGAGGTCGCCCGCGACCTGACCGAGACCGTGCTGCGTCACGCCGAGCGCCTGTCGCGCCTGCTGTCGGACATGCTGGACCTGTCGCGCATCGAGGCCGGCGCCTACGAGCTGGACCTCGTGTCCGTGCCGATCGCCGAGCGTCTGGCCCACGCGGCGCGATTGCTCGAGGAGACGACGGTCGCCCGCCGGCAGAAGGTCACGATCACGGTCGAGGGGCGACCGGCGGCGCGGGGCAGCGCGGCGGCCATCGACCAGATCCTGTTCAATCTGTTGGACAATGCCAGCAAGTATACGCCCGAGGGGTCGCGCCTGGAGTTGACGGCCAAGCTGGCAACCGGCGACCGACTGCTGGTGCGAGTGGCGGACGACGGCCCCGGCATCCCCTTGCATCAGCGCGAGCGAATCTTCGAGCGGTTCTATCGCATCGACGCGGGGCGCTCCCGGCAGCTGGGCGGGACGGGGCTGGGCCTGTCGATCGTCAAGCATCTGGCCGAGGCGATGGGCGGCCGTGTCGGTGTGGCGGGAAACGAGCCGCGCGGGGCGGTGTTCTGGCTCGACCTGCCTTCAGCCGAAACCACCGGGTCGGCAGTAGAGGCGCTGGAGAGCGCCGGTGACCGCAGCGAGCCGGCTGGCGGCGGCAGGTTCGGAGGCTAGGGGTCTGGAATCGGCTGAAACAGGCCCAAGCCCAGTCGATGCTCGATGACCTGGGCGCAACCCATCGCAACGCGGACACTATCTGCCGCAACCGGATGCTCGCCGTAACGCGCCGCCACCTGCTGCAGGGCGGACAGCGTGGCGCGCATCGTCGACTCGCAGGTCAGGATGCTCTCTGAGTTGCGGTCGTACTGCGGCAGCATCAGCCGAAACCCGACACCGTCGCGCACTGCCAGATCGGCAAATGCCTCGATCTCGTGGTGGTTGCTCTGCAGCAACACCATGCTGTAACGCAGCGAGCCCTGCATCCGGCCGTCACGCCGAGCCGCCACCAGCAAGTCCAGATGCTGGCGAATGCGGGAAAAGGGCAGCCCGCGGTGGACCTTGCGGTAGGTCGCCGCCGTCGCGGCATTGACGCTGACCACCAGCGACAGGCGAGGCCCCCCTGGCCGCCACAGCGCCTGCTGCAGCCGGGGCGTCAGGTACGACCCGTTCGTCACCAGGAAGAACATCAAGTCTGGGTACTTGCTGAAGTCGCAGGTGGTCAGCAGGTTGCGCAAGACCGGCGAGGCCAGCGGTTCTCCCCCGGACAGGTCCAGATGGTGCAGACCGGGCGTCAGCTCGAGGACAGCGTCGTAGAAGGTCCGCGGCAGCTCGTCGGCCAGCGTGCCCGTCTCGCCGCACGAGCACATCACGCAGTCGTAGTTGCAGTACGTCGTGGGTCGGCAGTGCAGGGTTGCGGGCGGCGTGTCCAGCACCGTGCGACCTGCCCAAATCGCCTCCACTGTCTCGATCTGCGCCTGAACCATCGCTGGCGAACCGCCGTGCAGGACCAGCCGGTCCAACGTGGCGCTGCCGTCGTTCCATCGAGGACAGGTGTTCCGGCAGGTGCGACCCGGGTCGCCCGCGACCATCGCCTCACGAAACCGCTGCATTGACGGGGCGTTCCACAGGGTGGTGATCGGCGTCCCCAGCGGTGCGTGCACCGTTTCGACCGGGTAGTCGAAGCAGCAGGGCGCGAAGTTTCCGAATTCGTTCGACACCTCCAGATACGTCCACGGCAGCGTGCAGGCCCGCTGCGGCAAGTCTGCGACCGGCACCAGATCTCGCAGCTGCACGGACTCGCCCCGTCGGTCCACCAGCCGCTCACGGGCCTGCTGTTGCCAAGGCCCACGCGAAACCGGCGCGCGGGGGTGGTGCCTGCCCTCGCTTGCACACGCGGAGGCCAGCGCGTGCGCGATCCAGACCTCGACATCGGCGGCGTCCCCCAGCGCCAACCCCAGCGCACCGGTGGCTGCCGACAGGGCTACGCGGTCCAGATCCGTCCGCTCGTAGTTCAACGGCGCGCCGCCCAAGCGACCGAACGGACGGTGGCCGGAATCGGGCGCTTGCGAAGAGGCCGTCCACAGCACGACCTCGCGGCCACCCGCAGGGTCGACAAGGCCCAGCCGCACCCGATCACCCGCCGGCCGGACGAACGCCAGCTGCCAGCCGCCCGCGAGCATGGTGCCGACCGCCAAGGGGCCGAACGCGAGCAGCGTGGCGGGGCGTGCGTCGGTGGGGGACGTGCAGGGGGTGGTAGCGGGTGGCATCGGATGATGCTCGCTGCCGGGGGGGCGGGGGTCAAGCGAGTAAGGGGTCAGGTATGAGCAGTTTACAGTTTTGAGAATCAAATTCACATTAGATTTCATGCTATCGTATAGGTGTCAGGTATGAGCAGTTTACAGTTTCCTGCTCAGGAACTCGCCAGACCCACCTCCATTCAGCCGCCTGCCGACCGAGTGCCCTGCTGCGAGTCCATCTACCAACCGCAGCAGGAAGTGTCCCGTGATGGCGCTGGATGATGTCATTGGTGACTGAGAGCGGGTCCCGACTACCCATGGCCACCCAGCAAGACACGTTGACGGCGGTGACCGGATGACTCCGACAGTCAGGGCTCCCGTCTGGACCCAGGACTTGTGTCGGTGCTCGGATGGCTCGTGATCGTGGCCGGCGTTGCGGGCGGACTCGTGAAGACCCTCCGCTAGCGTGCATGGCTTGGCCCGCAGCCCCGCTCCGCCTATGCTCACCCCATGAACGCCCCGCGCCATCCCCCTGTCACCCTGCGCAACCTGCTGCTGCTTGCCTTCGTGGTCCTCGTGCCCGCGACCGCGCGCGCCGACTTCGCCGCCCGGCTGGCCGAGTGCCCGCAGCTCGAGCTCGCGACCTGCCCTGCGCTGGTGCAGGCGGCCGCGGCCAAGGCGGAGGCCGTTCGCGATCTGGTGGCCGTGCTGGAGCGCCCGTCGGCTCCTACCGTTGACCGCGCTCGGGCCGCCGTGGCACTGGGACTATTGGACGCTCGCGAACAGGCGGACCTGCTTCACGAAACGGCCGACTCGCTGCAGGGCGACCCGCTGCGTGCCGATGTCCTGCTGGCACTGGCAAGGCTGGGCGACCGTCGCGCGGTGCGGCCGCTGCTGGATGTGCTCGGCGGACTCAACCCGACCGCACGCAAAGTCGCAGCGCAGGGGCTGGCGATGCTGCAGAGTCCGCTGGCGGTGCCGTCGCTGGTCCGTGCGCTGCGCGATGGCGATCCCGAGGTTGCGGCCGCCGCCGCTCGCGCACTCGGGCGCCACGGCAGTCAGGCCGGTGAACCTGAGTTGATCGCCCTTGCGGCTCGCCCCAGCGCCCCGGTGGACGTGCGAGTGGCCGCGCTGGACGCATTGGCCGCACAGGGAGCGCTGCGGGCCGCCGGACTCGCCACTTGGCTGGTGGCCGCCCCTGAGCGCGATCTGGGCCGGGCCGCCCTGCGACTGCTGGCCGCCGTGCCGGTGAAGTGGGCCGAACCTGCTGTTCAATTCGCGTTGCGGAAGAACGGGTTGCGTGGCGAGGCGGCGCTGGCTGCGGCAGCCTTGGGCATGAAGACGGCGGCCGCGGGGTTGGTGGCAGCAGCCATCGCCACCGATTTGCAGGACGACGAACAGGTGGGCGTCCTGCAGGCGCTGGTCGCGGGAAGACCGGTTGGAGCGGCCGCCGCGCTGGCCAAGCGTCTGCCCTCTGCCCCGCCCACGCAGCAGGCCAGAATCCTGCGCGCCCTGGCGGACTTGGGCGACCCGAGGGTCGTACGTGAGATCGTGCCTTTCACCGAGTCCGCCGACCCCGCGCTTGCCAACAACGCGGTGTTCGCGCTAGAGAACCTGACCGGCCGCAAGCTGGGAAGTGATGCGAGGGCTTGGCGCGTACTCGCCGGATTGCCGCCCCTTCCGCCCGTCGCCGCCCCCGCAGCCCCGGCCCCGAAACGCCACTGAACGCCCCAAGGAGAACGCCATGCCCCTGTCCCGCAACGAGATGGCTGCCCGCGTCGCTGAGGAGCTGCAGGACGGCTTCTACGTCAACCTGGGCATCGGCATGCCGACCCTTGTCGCCAACTTCATTCCGCCCGGCATGGACGTGATCCTGCAGAGCGAAAACGGAATGCTCGGCGTCGGCCCGTTTCCCTACGAAGGCGACGAAGACCCCGACTTGATCAACGCCGGCAAGCAGACCATCACGCAACTACCCGGATCTTCGTATTTTTCGTCGGCTGAGTCCTTTGCGATGATCCGCGGTGGCCACGTGGACCTGACGATTCTGGGGGCCATGCAGGTGTCCGAAGCGGGCGATCTGGCCAACTGGACCGTGCCCGGCAAGATGATCAAGGGCATGGGCGGCGCAATGGACCTCGTCGCGGGCGCCAAGCGCGTCGTGGTCACGATGACCCACTGCGACAAGACGGGCGAGCGCAAGATCCTGCGCGAGTGCACCCTGCCGCTGACCGGCAAGAAGGTGGTGCACCGGATCGTCACGGACATGGCCGTCATCGACGTGACGCCTGAGGGCCTGATCCTGCGCGAGATCGCCAGCGACACCACCGTTGAGGAGGTCCTGCGCCTGACCGACGCGCCGCTGCAGGTCGCTCCTGAAATCCGCGTGCTGAAGGCGACCGCGACTGCGGCCTGAACCGCAGCGCCCCCACGAGTCCCCCCGACTCCACCGCGGAGCCCCTGCTTCGCCCAGAGGCGCCCATGCGCAACTCCTATCCGGTCACCGCCCCCCTGGACCGCCTGGTTTCCGTCGTCATGGCCGGTGGCAGCGGTACGCGGTTTTGGCCCCTGTCGCGCAAGGACGAACCCAAGCAGCTGCTGAAGTTCTTTGGCGACAAGACCTTGCTGCGCACCACCGTCGACCGTATCGCGCCCTTGTGCCCACCGCAGCGGCAGCTGGTCGTCACCGCCGCACATCTGGTCGATGCCGTGCAGGCCGTGCTGCCCGAGCTGGGTCCCGGCCAGATTCTGGGCGAGCCGGCCCCGCGCAACACCGCACCCTGCATGGCGTTGGCGGCGATGGTGGCGCAGCAGCTGGTCAGCGACGCGATTCTGGTGCTGCTGCCCGCCGACCACTATGTCGCCGATGCACAGAAGTTCCGCGACGCGCTGGCGATCGCCGTCCAACACGCAGAGCGCGGACACATCGTGACCTTGGGCGTGACGCCCAGCCAGCCTGAGACCGGCTACGGCTACATCCAGCTGGATCAGGAGGTTGGCGAGGGTGTGTCGAAGGTGGCGCGGTTTGTCGAGAAGCCCGACTTCGAGACCGCCATGCGCTATCTCGAGGGCGGCAAGCACCTGTGGAACGCGGGCGTGTTCGTATTGCGCGCCGACGTGGCCATGCGGGCGCTGGACGAGCACGTGCCGGCCATCGGCGTTGCCTTGGGCGAGCTGCGGGCCGGCGTGCACCGCTTTGACAGCGAGGCGTTCGCGGCCATCGTGCGCGTCGCCTTCCGCCACTGCCCGTCGGTCAGCATCGACTACGGTGTCATGGAGCGTGAGACCGATCTGCGCGTCGTGCGGCTGGATGCCGGCTGGAGCGATGTCGGCACGTGGCACTCCGTTCTGGGGCTGCGGCCCGCGGGCGAGGAGAACTTCGTGCACGGCCCCGTGTCGGCGCTGGATTGCCACAACAGCGTGCTGATCTCGAAGGGGCCGTACCTCGCCGCGGTCGGTCTGGTCGGCATGGCCGTCGTCGTCACCGACAAAGCCACGCTGGTGCTGCCGGTCGACCGCTCGCAGGACGTTCGGCAGGTCGTCGACGAGGTCGCGCGCTTGGGCCGATCAGACCTGCTATAGGCCACCGAAATCTCTTCGTTTCCACCCATCCATCTGGACCCCTGAACGGAGCCCCTGTTGAACGCGAACATCTTTCGTGCCTTGGACATCCGCGGACTGGTCGAGCGAGACCTGCCCCTGCCGGTCGTGCGGTCGCTGGGCCGCAGCATCGGCACCTTGGTGCGCCGCAAGGGCCTGAAACCGGTCATCGCCGTGGGCCGCGATGCGCGTCTGTCGAGTCCTTCACTGCGTGATGCGCTGGTCGAGGGGCTGGTCGCTTCGGGGGTGTCGGTCGTCGACATCGGCCTGTGCGCGACGCCCATGCTGTACTTCGCCGCCCACACGCTGGACATCTGCGGTGGCGTGATGGTCACCGGCAGCCATAACCCCCCGGGAGACAACGGGTTCAAGATCACGCTGGATCGGCTGAGCCTGCACGGGGACGACATCCAGCAGCTGCGTCGCACCATCGAGTCGGGCGACTACGAGACGGGGGAAGGCACCGTCAGCTTCCACGAGATCCACCGACCGTATGCCGACTGCATCATCGACGGCATCCGCCGCGGACCGCGCGCCCTGAAGGTCGTGGTCGATGCCGGTAACGGGCCGACGGGGCCGGTGGCCCCTGGATTGCTGCGACGGCTGGGCGTGGACGTGGTCGAGCTGTACTGCAACCTCGACGGCAGCTTTCCCAACCACCACGCTGACCCCACGGTGCCCGAGAATCTGGTCGACCTGCAGGCGGCGGTGACGGCACACGGCGCAGATCTGGGTGTCGCGTACGACGGCGACGGTGACCGCATCGGTGTCGTCGATGCCGATGGCCGGATCCTGTGGGGCGACCAGCTGATGGTCATCCTGGCGCGGGCGCTGCTGCAGGAAGTCCCCGGTGCTGCGATCGTTGCCGAGGTCAAGTGCAGCCAGACGCTGTTCGACGACATCGCCCGCCACGGCGGTCGGCCCGTGATGAGTCAGGTCGGCCACAGCCTGATCAAGGGGCGGATGAAGCTGGAGAACGCTGAGCTTGCTGGCGAGATGAGCGGTCACATCTTCTACAAACACCGCTACTTCGGCTTTGACGACGCGATGTACACCACGTGCCGCCTCATCGAGATCCTGCAGCACACCGACAAGCCGGTGTCCGCGCTGCTGGCCGGCCTGCCGCCCACGTTTGCGACGCCTGAGCTGCGTCTGGACTGCCCGGACGATCTGAAGTTCGCTGTGGTCGCTGCCGTCACCGCCGCCTTTCGCGCGACCCACGAGGTCATCGACATCGACGGCGTCCGGGTGCGCTTTCCCGATGGCTGGGGGCTGGTGCGCGCCTCCAATACCGGTCCCGTGCTGGTGATGCGCTGCGAGGCCGGGACACCCGATGGCCGCGACCGCATCCAGGCCGAGCTGACCCGCGCGGTCGCCCACGCCAAGAAGATTTCGTCCGTTGCCGAGGTGCCGGCGTGACCCAGACTGACCCGCGTCTTGCCGCGCCGCTGGAGCACGGGGCGCTGGACGCCGACGTCGTGCGCCGCACGGCGCAGCTGGCTCGGCTGGCATTGCAGCCCGACGAGGCCCACCGCTATCAGGCCGACCTCGGGAGAATTCTGGGCTATTTCCAAGACCTGCAGGACCTCGACACGACCGGTGTGCCGCCGATGGTGCATCCGACCGACGCCGCGATGCCGCTGCGCGAAGACGAAGTGCGTCCCGGCGTGGATCCGCAAACGATTCTGGGTCAGGCGCCACGGGCGGAGACCGGCCTGTTTCTGGTGCCACGGGTGGTCGGATGACGGCACTGTTGCCCCACGAGCAGTCGCTGACGGCGTGCGCACAGGCCATCGCAGCGGGCGAGGTTACGGCCGAGACGGTGACACGCGCCGCCCTTGACCGCATCGAAGCGCAAAACCCTTTGCTGAATGCCTATCTGCACGTGGATTCCGCCGTCGCGCTGCAGCAGGCCCGGGCGGTGGATTTGGCGCGGGTGGCGGGTAAGGAGCTGGGGCCGCTGGCCGGCGTGCCGGTGTCGGTCAAGGACTTGATCGCGGTGCAGGGGATGCCGCTGACGGCGGGGTCGAGGATCCTGCAAGGCTACACGCCGCCCCGCGACGCCACCGTGGTCGAGCGGCTGCGGACGGCCGGTGCGGTGCTGCTGGGCAAGACCAACCTGGACGAGTTTGCGATGGGCTCGTCGAACGAGTCGTCCGCGTTCGGTCCTGCGCGCAACCCATGGAACACGCAGCGGGTTCCCGGCGGATCGTCGGGCGGCGCGGCGGCGGCCGTCGCGGCAGGTCTGGGCGTCGCGGCGCTGGGCACGGACACCGGCGGGTCGATACGTCAACCGGCAGCGCTGTGCGGCATCGTGGGGCTCAAGCCATCCTATGGCCGGGTTTCGCGTTTGGGCGTCGTGGCTTATGCGTCGTCGCTGGACCAGGTGGGACCGATGACGCGCACGGTCCGCGACGCCGCCCGGTTGCTGCAGGTGATCGGCGGTCCGGACCCCGGCGACGCAACTTGCGACCTGCGGGCGCTGCCCGATCTGGAAGCGAACCTCGATCAGGGGGTTGCGGGCCTGCGAGTGGGCGTTCCGCACGAGTTTCTGGACGGAGCCGAAGGTCTTGACCCCGCTGTGCGAAGCCGCGTCGATGCCGCCCTGCAGGCCCTGCAAGGCCGTGGCGCGACATTGGTGCCGGTCGCCCTGCCGCACACGCGCCACACGCTTGCAACCTACTACCTGATCGCCACCGCCGAGGCCTCGGCCAATCTGGCCCGCTATGACGGCGTGCGCTTTGGACGACGCACAGAGGCGCGACCCGGCGATGGCATCGACGATCTGTACGCCCGCACCCGAGGCGAGGGCTTCGGCACCGAGGTGAAGCGACGCATCCTGTTGGGAACCTTTGCACTTTCAGCCGGCTATCGCGACGCGTGGTACGAGAAGGCCTGCCGGGTGCGCCGCCTGATCCATGACGACTTCGAACGGGCGTGGCAGACCTGCGACGTGCTGGCAGGGCCGACTTCGCCCGTCGTCGCCTGGAAGCTCGGCGAATTCGTACAGGATCCGCTGGCGATGTACCTGATGGACGTCTTTACTCTGGGCGTGAATCTGGCGGGGCTGCCGGCGCTGTCGGTACCCGTGGGGCTGCATCCGGACGGGCTGCCGGTGGGGCTGCAGCTGATCGGCCGTCCATTCGACGAAGCGACGCTGCTGCGTGCTGGTGCCACGGTCGAAGCGGACGCAGGCACGCTGGAGCCCCCGGAAACACCGGACGCCAGCGACCGGAGGCCGGCATGAGTGCGTCGGAAGCCGCCCGCTGGCAGGCCGTGATCGGTCTGGAGGTGCACGCGCAGCTGCGGACCTCCACCAAGATTTTCTGCAGTTGCCCCACCAGCTTCGGCGCCGCTCCCAACACCCACGTCTGTCCTGTTTGTCTGGGGCTGCCGGGAGCGCTGCCGGTGCTGAACCGCGCGGCCGTACAGCTGGCGGTGCGAACGGGTCTGGCGGTGGGCTGCACGATTGCGCCGCGGTCGGTCTTTGCGCGCAAGAACTACTTCTATCCCGACCTGCCCAAGGGTTATCAGATCTCGCAGGCCGAGCTGCCGGTGTGTCTGGACGGCCATCTGGACCTGGAACTCCCCGGCGCGACTACGGATTCGCCTACCCTTCAGCGACACGCGCGGATCCAGCGCATCCATCTGGAAGAGGACGCGGGCAAGTCGATTCACGGCGAGGGCGGCGCGCAGACATCGGCCATCGACCTGAACCGCGCAGGTACGCCGCTGATCGAGATCGTCGGCCATCCGGACCTGCGCAGCGCTGACGAGGCGGTCGCGTACCTCAAGGAATTGCGGGCGATCCTGCTGTGCCTTGGCGTGTGTGACGGCAACATGGAAGAGGGTTCGCTGCGTTGCGACGCCAACGTCAGCGTCCACCGACCGGGCGAGCCGCTGGGGACGCGCTGCGAGATCAAGAACGTCAACTCCTTCAAGAGCTTGCGGGACGCCATCGCCTACGAGATCGACCGACAGGTCGGGCTGCTGAACGACGGCCAGCGCGTGGTGCAGCAGACCCGGCTGTGGAGCCAGGAGCGCGGCCGCACCGAGGCGATGCGATCCAAGGAAGAAGCCCACGATTATCGATACTTTCCCGACCCCGACCTGCCAGCACTGGTCATCGACCCGGGCGAGGTCGAGATCCTGCGTCTGGGACTGCCCGAGCTGCCTGCGGCGCGGCGAGCCCGGCTTCGGGCAGAGCAAGGCGTGACGGCACAGGCGGCCGCGTGGCTGGTCGAGGAGCCGGAGCGGCTGCGGGCGTTCCAGGCCGGCGTGCAGGGCGGTGCGGGCGAGCCGGCAGCATGGGCCACCTTCCTGATGACGCAGGCCATTGCGGCTTTGACGCGCTCGTCGCGGGCGTTTGCCGAGGTCACGACGGCGGCCCGGGAGCTCGCGCGCATCTGCGACAAGTGGCGGACCGGTGGCCTCTCCAACCGGATGCTGAACGACGTGCTGACGCAGGGATTCGCAGGGGAGGAGCCGCTCTTCGCGGCTTTGCAGACGGCGCTGACCGGGGTCGGAGAGGTCGTGTCGGACACCGCAGCCCTGGAGGCGACGGTCGATCAGGTGCTGGCCGGTCTGGGACCGCAGGTTGAAAAGTACCGCAGCGGTCAGGTGCAGCTGTTCGGCTTCTTCGTCGGTCAGGTCATGCGGGTGCTGGACGGCAAGGGCGACGCGCAGGCGGTCAACGCGATCCTGCGCAGGCGTCTGGGCTGAGGTCTGACCGCCCCGGCTGCCCCCCGTTCAGGGCGTCGACGATTCCGCTTCCAAGTCCAATCTTTGCGCGAGAGGCCGCCAGAAGGCCGCGCGAGCGGTGGGGTCTTGAGACCCGCGGCCGACGTCGGTCCTTCGGGAATACTTGTCGCCACGCGCGGGATGGCTACAGTTCACTTTGGTACGCGATGGCTCGAAACGATACATGTATCGTCTCAGGACCTTGCTGGGGGCGTTTCTGCAAGCCTTTCATGGAGTCATCCCTGAGTGGCGGTCAGGCGCGACGGACTCGGCACCAGCCGCGCGCACACGAGGTGCTGCAATGGGTTCCAAGGTGTTCAACATGCCCTCCTTCGCGCCGGTGCGGCCCTTGGCCATGACGGGCAGCCGGAACCCGTTCGGGTCCCAGGAGTCGGAGGATGCGACTGGAGCCGTGACCGTGGTCGACGAGAGCGGGCGCTATGTGTTCGCCAACCGCGCCGCTTCGGCACTGCTGGGGCGACCGCCGGCCGAGCTGCTGCGGGCCTACGTGTATGATCTGGACCTTCGGTTCGCCGATGCTGCCGACTGGCAACGCTACTTCCAGTGGTTGCGGCAGCAGGACGACCGCCACTACATCGCCTGGGGACGACGCGACGGCAGCAACGCAGCCCCGATCGAGGCTGCAGCGTCATTCCTGGAATTTGGTCCCGGATACGTGCTGACCGTCGCCCGGCAGTGGCGTCAGGCGCAAGCGCCACGGGGTCCGTCGGCGGGCCTTGAACGCATGCCGGGGATCTTCCTGACCCTTGCCGACAATGGTCGGGTCGAGTCGATGAGCGGCCTGCACTTGGCTGCCTTGGGGCTGACGAATCAGGGCGAGCTCGATCTCGACGCTTGGGCCATGTTCTCCAAGGTGCCAGAGCTGTGTCAGCTGCTTCAGGAGGCGGTCGCGGGAGCGCCGCAGAACCGCGAGGTCGCCATTGGCCGCCAGCGGTTTCAGGTCACGGCGGCACCGAAACCCGGAGGCTCAGGGGTGTGGTGCGTAGCCGTCCCCTGTACCGCAAGCACCGCGCCGAACGGGGTTGCGCCGCCTCGCCACGCCACCCGCGCCATGCGGCCCTTGTCCTCGAGGATGCCGACAGAGTAGAAGCCAGGCAGACCTCGCGGCTGGCCCCTTGCATGACCACCCCACAGCTACGACACGCCCCCTTCTCAAGCGCACCGGCTTGGCTCGCTTGCTTGGCGCTCGTGTCCGCCTGCACCACCGCCGAGCCCTCGGTTGCGCCCCTGGACGTTGTCCCCTCAGGTGACACGGGTGCCGAAGCCGCAGACGAAACCCAACCAGCGCCCGATGTTGCGCCGCCCGGCCCTGCCTGCAACGGCTCGGTGGCCCTGTGTGGCAGGCGGCTGGATCAGGTCGTGTTCGCCACCGCCCACAACGCCTTCAACAACGAGGCGGAAGGGTGGCTGCTGCCCAACCAGAAGTACGGCCTGACCCGCCAGCTGCACGATGGCGTCCGCGGCTTCATGCTCGATGCTTGGCCCTACGACGGCGAGGACGCGGCGCTGCAGGACAAGACCACGCTGTGCCACGGTCCGTGCGGGCTGGGCGCGGAGTGGCTGCGCGACGGCTTGGGCAAGCTGCACGACTTCCTGCACGAGGATCCGCGCGCCGTGCTGGTCATCGTCTTCGAAAACCATGTGGGCGAAGCGGAGTTGGACATCGAGCTGCAGGCAAGCGGCCTGCTGGACCACACCCACGCACACACTGCCGGGACGCCCTGGGCCACGCTGGGGGTGCTGGTGGCCGCCGATCAACGGGTGGTGATCCTGACCGAGGAGGGACCGGCAACCCGGCCGTGGAACCACCCGTATCTGCAGACAGCGTTCGACACGCCGTTTGCCGTCAAGCAGCCCGCCGGCTTTACCTGCAGCGTGGGGCGAGGTCAGGCCGGCAACGACCTGTTTGTACTGAACCACTTCTTGACGAACCCGATCGGCAGCGCCAAGCAGGCCTCGCTGGTCAACTTCAACCCGCTGCTGTTGGACCGCGCCCTGCAGTGCCAGACCGAGCGACAGCACCTGCCCAACCTGATCGCCGTCGACTTCTACGACTTGGGCGACGTACTGGCGGTGACGGACACGCTCAATGGTGCCGGGCGCTGACCGACCGCTCGTCGGCAACACAGCAAAACCAGATGTAATTGTTTGTCTTATGCTGCAGGATCAGTGACCGCAGCCGTCCGGGCAGCCGTCTTTCGCTGCGGTCTTGCCCGGGATCTTCACCTTCACCACCGGCCGCCCCGCCCCGCAGCCGTCGCTGCAGGTGGCTCCCGCTGCAGCCAGCCCGTGACCGTGGTCATGTCCGCGCCCAGCGCCGTGGTCCCCGTGGTCGTGATCGTGGTCGTGATCGTGGTCGTGGTCGTGGTCGTGGTCGTGGTCGTGGTCGTGCAAGTCCTCGCGCAGGCCGTCACCGTTGGCAAACGCCAGTACCTGCCCCAGAAACCGCCGTGGCCCCTGACGCAACAGCGAGGCGACGAACAGCAGCGCCAGCACCGCAACCGCCAGGTCAGCCCCCCAGCTGTGGGTGTCTTGCGCAATGGTCTGCAGCTTGGGCAGGCGCATCGGCGACAGCAGCGCATCGACCGCCCAGCCCAGACCGATGGCCAGCCCCGCCACTGCAAAAGCGAAGGCGAGTGCGACCTTGCGGCTGTGAAGACGGGAAAGCACGCCAAAGGTAGAGACGTTGGTGGCGGGTCCGGTTAGCAGGAACGCCAGACCGGCGCCGGGAGACACACCGCTGGCGACCAGCACTGCGACGAGTGGCGTGGCTCCAGAGGCGCAGACATAGACAGGCATGCCGATCAGGGCCAGCAAAGGCACGCCCCACCACGGATTGATCTGGCCCAGCCAACCGCCTTGCAGCAGCGGCGCGGCCAAGGCAGCGACGGCGAGACCCAGCAGCACCCAAGGCCCGGTATGGTCGACGATCTCGCCCAGCCCGACGCGCAGCCCCTGCATGACGCGGGCGCCCAAAGACAAGCCGTCCTTGCGCGTCAGGGACTCGACCTCGCCCTCGGCGGCCACGTCGGCCTCTGGCGTCCTCGCAAAGTCCGCCATGCGCCCCACCGCATAGCCGACCCCCAACGCCACAGCTGCCGCGGCAAACAGGCGGACCAGCGTAAAGTCCAGACCCAGCAAGGGAATCGAGAGCAGCACCGCGTCCAGCCCCAGCTCTGGCGTGGCGACCAGAAACGCGAGCGCGGCGCTGGCCGGCACGCCCTGCAACACCAGGCTGCGGTAGACGGGCACGACACCGCACGAGCAGATCGGCAACGGCAACCCGAAGATCATGCCGCGCAGTGCCTGGCTGAACGACCCACCGCGCCGCATCCAGGCCACGGATGCCGCAGGCAACGCGACTTGCACCAAACCCGCCGCGGCATAGGCCAGCAGCAGCGCCGGTGCCGACCCGCGGGCAAGGTTCCAGAACATCGCCATGCCGCCGACTTCATGCAAGTGTTCGATTTCTGGACCAATCTCTGCGCCGTGACCGTGTTCCGTCGACAACAGCAACGTCAGCAGTCCGGCACCGGCCAGTGCGCCCCACCCGCTGGCCAGATGCCAACGACCCTGCGGCGCGGCGTGCACCATCGGGTGGGAGCGGTGGACGACGACGTGCAACAGGGAACCGCCGACCAAGGCGCCGATGTAGGCAAGTCCGCTGGTCTGGTGAAGAAATTCCGTCGCTTGGCCGATGGTCATGCCCACCGCGGTCGACACGGCCACCAAGCCCAGCGTAGCCATCGCCACCCGGCGGCCGTGGCTGGGGCGCAAGAGCCACCAAATCGTCAGTCCTTCCGGCAACCTGTGAAGCAGCACGGCGACCGCGATGTTGCCGCTGACGCCCTCGCTGCCCACGCTGGAGAGCGCGACGCCGTCGATACCTGCGTGCAGCACCAGCCCCGACACGCCGACAATCAGCGTCGCCAGATGCACCCGCCGCGCCGCATGGCCAAGCCTTCCCTCCAGCATCGACGGCCCGATCAAGCCGATCAACACCAGAGGCACGACGACCCATCCGCCTTGACGCAGCGCGTGGGGAAGCACGTCGGCCAGCACCAGCCCGGCGACCGACACCAGCACGAAGCCGTCCATCAGCTGCAAGGCGACACGACTGCGCTCGAGACGGGCAAGCGACAGCGGTCCCAGCACCAGCACGACCACGCTGAGGCCGAGCAGGACGGGCGCAGAGAGACCTGAGAGCATCACCCCGGTCATTCGGCCAGCCAGCGCGCCGCCTGGCGTGCGTAGTAGGTCAGGATGATGTCGGCGCCGGCGCGGCGGATGCCCATCAAGCTCTCGAGGACCGACTTCTTCTCGTCCAGCCAACCCTTCTCAGCCGCAGCCTTCAACATCGCGTACTCGCCGCTGACCTGATAGGCCGCCACCGGCAGGTCGGTCGCGGCGCGCAGCTCGGCGATGACATCCAGATACGGACCGGCCGGCTTGACCATCACCATGTCCGCGCCCTCGTCCACATCGGCGTCCAGCTCGCGCAGGGCCTCGCGGCGGTTGGCGGGATCCATCTGATAGGTCTTCTTGTCGCCGAATTTCGGAGCAGAATCCAAGGCATCGCGGAACGGGCCATAGAACGCCGACGCGTACTTGGCGGTGTAGGCCAGAATCGACACGCCGGTGAAGCCTGCGTCGTCCAGCGTGTCGCGGATCTCGCCGATGCGGCCGTCCATCATGTCGCTGGGGGCCACGATGTCGGCACCGGCGCGGGCGTGGCACAGGGCCTGCTTGCACAGCTGGGCGACCGTCTCGTCGTTGAGGATGCGCCCGTCGGGCGACACGATGCCGTCATGGCCGTCGGAGTTGTAGGGGTCGAGCGCGACGTCGGTGACCATGACGAGGTCGGGAAACTTGGCCTTCAGCCTGCGGATCGCGACGGGCACCAAGCCGTTGGGGTTGTAGCACTCGTCGCCGGTCGAGTTCTTCAGCTCCTCGGCGATGGCCGGGAACAGGACGACGGCGCGGATGCCCTCGGCCCACGCGCCTGCAACCTCAGCGTCAAGCGCATCCAGATCCAGGCGATAGCAACCCGGCATCGACGCGATCGGCTGGATGCCCGTGCCCGCGTGGACAAACAGCGGCAGGATGAAGTGGCGCGGCGACAGCGTGGTCTCGCTGTGAAACGCACGGATCGCGGCGGACTTGCGGTTGCGGCGGGGACGAGAGCGCAGGGAAAGCATGGGCACCTCCAGAGCAAGGGCCGGGAGGGTCGGGCGAAACGCAGCGGAAGGCAAGAGCCGGGTGGGTCAACCGGCGGCGTCGCCGGGCTCCAGCAGCGCGATCATGGCGTCGTAGTCAAACTTCTGGGCCAGACAGCGCAGGTGGTCGCCGGCCACGGGGTCCGACGACTCAATGCGGGTCAGCAGCTCGTCGATCGTGTCGGTGTAGCCGCTCTCGACGGCAGAGCGCAGTGCCTCGCGCACGTCGGCCGGCAGCGCACAGATCGCTTTGAGATCCTGACTGTTGGCGTAGACGTCGTTCGACGCCGCAGAGTCGCCTTCATGCACGTACTCGACCCTCGCCACCCGGGCGATCTCTGCCAGCAGGTCCGCCTCGTGCACCGGCTGCATCAGGAAGCCGCTGGCGCCTGAGGACTGCGCTCGCTCGCGTTCTTCCGGTGTGCCGGACACGCCCAGCAGGATGACGGGCGTCAGGGTCCCGCCCGGCAGACGCCGCAGCTGCACCGTGGTTTCGGCCCCGTCGATGTCCGGCAGGCCCATGCCCGCCACCACCAGATCGGGCGGCTCTGCGGCGAATGCACGAACGGCATCCAGTCCGAAGCTGGCCTCACGCAGCTCGAAGCCAACCGCTCCCAGCAGGCGCACCAGGACGTTGCGGCTGACGTTGCCGGCCTCGACGACCAGGATGCGCCGACAGGCGGTGCCCGGTCCCAAGCCCACGACCTGACGCTCGAATTGGCCGCTGTCGCGGTCGGCCACCCGCCGCGCCACGAAATCGAAGCGGAATTGGCTGCCGACGCCGACCTCGCTGGCCACCGTCACGTCGCCGCCCATGTGCCGCGCGAACTGCCGACTCACGGCAAGTCCCAGACCGGTACCGGCTTTGCGCGTGCCTGCCTCGGTCTGGCCGAAGGCCTCGAACACAAGGTCTGCCTCATGCGGGGCGATGCCAGGGCCTTGGTCCTCGACCTCCAGAAAGATGTGCAGTTCCTGATTCGCCGCGCTCTCAGCTGAGCCGCGAATCGTGACCGCCCCGTCCTTGCGGGTGAACTTCAGCGCATTGCCAATCAGGTTGATCAGCACCTGCCGGACCTTGCCGCCGTCGACGATGACCCTGCGCGGCAGCGACTCGTGCTTGCGCACATCGAGCCGAATGCCGTTCTCGTTCGCGCTGAGGCGGAACATGCGCTCGAGGTCGATCAACAGCTCGTGCAGGTTGACCTCGCTGTCGTTGCTGGTGAGGTGGCCAGCTTCGATGCGGGCCATGTCCAGCACCTGGTTGATCAGGCTCAGCAAGTGGTCGCCGCTGCGGTTGATGGTCTTGAGGTACTCGCGCTGCCGCTCGCTGAGACCGGATTCCCGTTGCAGCAGCTGGGCATAGCCGATCACCGCATTCATCGGCGTGCGGATCTCGTGGCTCATGCGCGCAAGGAAGTCCGACTTGGCGCGGGTCTCCGCCTCAGCCTTCAACAGCCGCTCGCGTTCCTGCTCGGCACGCTTGCGGCCGTCGATGTCCAGCCACGTGCCGGCCATCCGCACGGGCTGCCCGTGCTCGTTGCGCTCCAGAACCGTGCCGCGATCCAGCACCCAGGTCCAGCCGCCCGACTGCTGGCGCACACGCACCTCAGCCTCGTAATACCCCGTCTGACCGTTGAGATGGCGCCCGCGCTCATGTTCGCTGCGGGTCAGGTCCTCTGGGTGCAACAGGTCCTGCCAAGCCTCGAAGCGCACCGGCGCCAAGCCCTGCGCAAACAGGTCGCCTACGTCGACGCAGCCGCGCGTCAGGGTGATTTCGCCCTTGGGGATCGACCAGTCCCACAGCCCCACGCCCGACCCCAAGATGGCGAGCTCCAGGCGGGTCTCGGCCTCTCGACGTTCGGTGATGTCGCGGAAAAAGAACTGTGCGGACGTGACCTTGCCGTCGATCAGGTTCGGCACCATGTTGCCTTCGACGAAGACCTTGCGGCCATCGCGGGCGACCAGGTTGGACTGGAAGTTGACGACGACCTGACCGCCCAAGACTCGGCGGAGCAGCTCGCGGCCGGCGGTACGAGACTCTGGCGCGAACAGGGCGGCGACACGCAGCGAGACGCGATCTTCAGCCGTGTAGCCCAGCGTCTTCTCCCAGGAAGGGCTGACGAACGCGAGCGAGCCGTCGAGGTTGACGTGCTGGATGATGTCGAACGCGTTCTCGACCATCGTCCGGTACTTCTGCTCGCTGGCTTGCAGGGCCTTGGTGCGCTCGCGGATCAAGTCCTCCAGACCCATGCGGTACCGCGCAAGCTCCAGGAACACCTTGACCTTGCCCAGCAGCACCGCCGGGTCGACCGGCTTGACGATGTAGTCGACCGCGCCCGCCTCGTAGCCTTGGTAGCGGTGCTGCTCGTCGGAGTAGGCTGCCGTGACGAAGATGATCGGAATGCGCGATGTCGCGGGGTCGCCCAGCAGCATGTCGGCCAGCTCGTAGCCGTCCATGCCGGGCATCTGCACGTCCAGAATCGCCAACGCGAAGTCGTGCTTCAGCGTCAGCGCCAGCGCCTCGTCACCGCTCAAGGCCTGCACGACCTTGGCCTTGACCTTCTTGAGGGTCTGGTCCAGCGCGAACAGGTTCTGCTTCTTGTCATCCACGATGAGGATGACGGGGTCCGGCGTCTCAGGCATGGCCGGCTCCTACTTCGATGCGGAGCAACAAGTCCGCGAGTTCAACCGGCGAGTGCCCGCGCTGCAGCGAGGTCGCCGCAAGGGCCGCGGTCGGCATGAAGGGAAAGGCAGCGGTCGCGGGGTCTTGCACATACGCACGGCCACCGCGTCGCAACACCTGGACAAGGCCGTCTGCACCGTCGTCGTTGGCCCCCGACAGCAGCACCGCCACCAAACCGCTGCCCCACGCCTTGGCCGCACAATCGAAGCAGACGTCGATGGAGGGTCGGCTCCAGCGCACTTCCTCGTCGACCGACAGCGCAAGCGTGCCGTGACGCTCGACCAGCAGGTGGTACCCCGCGGGGGCGACGTGCACTCGACCGCAAAGCGCCGGCATCTTGTCGGCAGCCTCGACAACGGGAATCGCGAGGATGGCGGCCAGGTTGGAGGCCATCAGGCCACCGTCCTCAGGGTGCATGTGCAGCACGACCACGATGGGCGCCGGAAACGCTGCCGACAGCCCGCGCAGGATCGTGCGGTTCACTTCGGTCGAGCCCGCCGAACCGCCGATGACGACAGCGCGGACGGTGGGCGCGGCGGCGGTGTCCGCAAACGGCTCCATCACATCACCCGCTTCTTGTAGATGCGCGCCTTCTCGTCGACGGCGACAAACGCGTGCTCGACGGCCGAGAACGAGAGCGATTCCTTGTCGCCCAAGCACAGGAAACCGCCGTGGTCCAGACTGTCGAGGAACAGCTTGAGCACGAGGTTCTGCAGGTCCTGATTGAAGTAAATCAACACGTTGCGGCACACCACCATCTGGACTTCGCCAAACGACTTGTCCATGGCCAGGTTGTGCCGCGCAATCGTGATCTGCTTGACCAGCGCGGCGTTCATCACCGCCACGTCGTACTTGGCGTGGTAGTGGTCCGACAGCGAGCCGGTCCCGCCCGACTTCTGGTAGTTCGCGCTGCCCTGCTTGAGGATCTCCAGCGGATAGATGCCCGCCTTGGCCGTGTCGAGCGCGGGCTGGCTGATGTCGGTGCCGTACAGCATCGCGCGATCCAGCAACCCGGCTTCCCGCAAGACAATCGCGACGGAGTAGACCTCTTCGCCCGTCGCGCAACCGGCGTGCCAGACCTTGAAGCGCGGCCACGTCCGCAGCATCGGCACGACCTTTTCGCGCAGCGCCTTGTAGAACGGCGGGTCGCGGAACAGCGACGTGACAGAGACGGAGAAGTACGGCACCAGCCTGTGGAAGAACGCCGGGTCGCGCAGCAGCTGCGAGGTGACGGTCGACAGGTCGGCGATGCCCGAGTCCTTGAGAAACTGGGACAGGCGACGCTCGATGCTGGCGCGCGCATAGTCGCGAAAGTCATAGCCATACCGCTGGAAGATCGCCTCCAGCAGCAAGTTCACTTCGATCCGTTCGATCTCGACCGGCTCCATCCTCGCTCCGTTCCAGGCTGACGCGCCCGGCTACTTGCTCAGCCAAACGCGCATCAGCGACAGCAGTCGGTCCGGGTCGACCGGCTTGGTCATGTAGTCAGAGGCTCCGGCTTCAATGCACTTCTGCTGGTCTTCGCGCATCGCCTTGGCCGTCAGGGCGATGATCGGCAGGTGCGCGAACTTGTCTTGCGCGCGGACCCGCCGCATCGCCTCATAGCCGTCCATGACGGGCATCATCATGTCCATCAGCACCAGATCGATGTCCGGCTTCTCCGCCAGCAAAGCCAGCGCCTTCTCTCCGTTTTCGGCCTTCAGCGGATGGACGCCGTGCGCGGCCAGGATCTTGGCCATCGCGAACATGGTGCGCATGTCGTCTTCGGCGATCAGCACGGTGCGGCCGCGCAGGGGCTCGTCGGACTCGTGCAGGCGCCGAATGGCCTTGCGCTTGTCCTCAGGCAGCTCCTTGACCACGCGGTGCAGGAACAGGGCGACCTCGTCGATCAGGCGCTCCTGCGACCGGACGTCCTTGACGATGATCGAGTCGGCATAACGCCGCAGCGCGTCTTCCTCCTCGACCGTCAGCTGGCGGACCGTGTAGACGATGACCGGCGGCAGGGTGGCGTTCTCGCTCGCCAGACGCTCCAGCAGCTCCAGACCCGGGATGTCGGGCAGGCCGAGGTCCAGAATCACCAAGGCGTACTGGTTGTTTCGCAGGGCATCCAGTGCCTCCTGCCCCGAGCCGACCTCGTCGACTTCGACGTTGCCGTCGCCGATGATCCGCACGGTCTCGCGCCGCATCATCGGGTCGTCTTCGACCACCAGCACGCGCTTGACCGCGTGCGCCGATGCGGCCTCGATGCGGGCCAGGACCTCTTCGATGTCCTCGGGTTGCAAGGGCTTTGCCAGCTGACCGATGGCGCCGATCTTCAGGCCGGCCGACGACGGGTCCTCAGCCGACACGATGTGGACGGGGATGTGGCGGGTGTCGACGTCCTGCTTCAACGCGGTAAGTACCGCCCAGCCGTCCATGCGCGGCAGGCCGATGTCCAGCACGATGCCGTCGGGTTGGTGGCTGCGCGCAAGGTCGAGGCCTTCCTCTCCCGTAGTGGCGAGGATGCACTTGAAGCCGCGCTTTTTGATGTGTCCGGACAGGATCTTGGCGAACCTCACGTCGTCTTCGATGACGAGGATCGCGTGATCGTTGTCGTTCAAGCCGTCGCGATCGTCGTCTGACCGCGGCCCCGCTTTGGGCACCGGTAGCGCTGGCCGCGTGGGATCGGGCTTGCCGACCGGCATGGGGCGCGGGACGGGACCGGTCACCCGCGCGGGGGTGATGCGGGTGGGCGCAGCCGCGCGGACGGTCGCCAAGGCCGCCCCGGTCTCGGCGCCCAGCGCGCCGCGGTCAAACGGCAGGTACAGGGTGAAGGTCGAGCCCTCACCCGGAACGCTGTGCAGGTGGATCTCGCCACCCAGCAGCCGTCCCAGCTCGCGGGAGATCGACAACCCAAGCCCGGTGCCGCCGAACCGCCGGCGGTCGCCCGAGTCCGCCTGCTGGAACGCTTCGAAGATCAGCGCCTGCTTGTCCTGTGGGATGCCGATGCCGGTATCGGTGACGTGGACGGCAAACGACTTGGTCGGGTCCAAGCCGCTGTTCGACAGGTCCACGGTGGCCGAAAGTCGCTCAAACGCCACGGTAACGCCGCCCTTCTCGGTGAACTTGATCGCGTTGCCGACCAGGTTCTTCAGCACCTGCATCAGCCGCTGCGGGTCGGTCACGATGAACTCGGGCAGGCCCTCGCCGACGTCGACGCGGAATTCCAGCCCCTGATTGCGGGCCATGTGCGCGAATTGCGACTGGATGTTCCGGGTCAGGTCGACCAAGGGCTCGTTCTCGAGCCGCAGCTCCATGCGCCCGGCCTCGATCTTCGACAGGTCCAGGATCTCGTTGATCAGGTTCAGCAAATCGCTGCCGCTGTCGAAGATGACCCGCGACGACTCGACCTGCTCGGCCGACAGGTTGCCTTCCTCGTTGTCGCGCAGGGAACGGGCCAGCAGCAACAGGCTGTTCAGGGGCGTGCGCAGCTCGTGCGACATGTTGGCCAGGAACTCGGACTTGTACTTGCTGGCTTGGGCAAGCTCGGTCGCCTTGTTGGCCAGATCGGTCTGGGCGATGTCCATCTCGACCTTCTGCCGCTCCATCAGCAGGTTCTTTTCCTTCAGCTCGGAGTTCGTGACCTCCAGCTCCTCTTGCTGGACGCGCAACCGCTCTTCGGACTCCTTGACCCGCAGCATCTGCGTCTCGAGTTCGACGTTTGCGCTCTGCAATTGCACCTGCTGGGCACGCAGCTCCTCCTGCGAGCGCTCGAGCACCTCGGCCTGACGCGTCAGCTCCTCGTTGCTGATGGCCAGCCGCTTCTGCTGGGCGACGACGACGGCCTGGTTGCGGACGATCTCAAGCGCCATCGAGACGGCGATCATGCCTTCTTCCAGGTACTTGAGCTGCAGCTCCGTCATCCGCTCCAGCGTGCCGACCTCCAGAACGCCACGCACCTGCCCCTCAAAGACCAGCGGCGTGACGCACAGGCTGCGTGGCACCGCGTCGCCCAGACCGGACGTGACGCGCACGTAGTCCTCAGGGGCGTTGAGCAGCAGGATCTGCTTGCCTTCGCGTGCGGCCTGCCCGACCAGCCCCTCGCCGAGGCGGAAGCGCGTGGCGAGGTTCTTGCGCATCACGTAGGCATAGGTGCCCATCAGCACGAGTTCGGGCTTCGATTCGTTCTCTTCCAGCACGTAGAAGGCGCCCACCTTGGCGTCCAGGTACGTGGCGATCTCGGTCAGCGCTGCGCTTGCCAGCTTCTCGACGTCGTCCAGACCCAGCACCACCCGATTGATGCGGGCGATGCCGGTCTTGAGCCAGTCCTGCTGCCGCGTCACATGGTCTGCCACCCGCAGCGCGTCCTGCATCTTGCTGACGGCCTTGGCCAGCGCGCCGATCTCGTCGCCGTCGACGGTGTCGATCTCGGTGTTCAGGTTGCCGCCAGCGATGCTCTCGGTGTTGCGAACGACGCGACTGACGGTCTTTCCCAAGACGCTGGAAACCCACGTCACAAGCCCCAAACCCAACAGCACGACCAGCACCGTCAGGAACACGGAAATCCAGAGGCTGCGCGTGAAGTTGTCCGCATTCGTCACGGTTTCCCGTTCCAAAAGCGTCTGCTGGTAGTCGGAGAAGTGCACAGCGGCGGCGGCAGCGGCGATGCCCGCGTCTCGCCCTTGGGTGCGGCTCATCGCGGCGGCCTCTGCCTCCCGACTGCTTTCTCTGAGCGCAATGACTTGGTCCAGCACCTTCAGATAGCGGCCGTACTGCTTCTCGAACGCCACCTGACGTTTCTGCGCCTCGGCGTCGAGCCCCAACGCCTTGATGGCCGCAAGCCGCCCCTCCAGCTCAGTCCGCAGCCGGGCAAGCTCAGCTTCGATGGGCAGGCGGTCCGCGGCGTCGGTCTCGAGGATGACCTCCTTTTCCTGCGTGCGGATCTCGTACAGGTTGCGGTGCACGCGGGCGGCCTGCTGTGTGGCCACCAAGCGGATGTGGGCAATCTTCTCAGCCGTCTCGTTCATGCCCGACGCGTTGATCTGCGTCAGGGTCAACGGGATCAGGGTCAGCAGGATCAGGACCGACAGGATCCAGGTCAGCTTGCCGCGAATCGACAGGTCTCTGAAATAGCGGCGCATCTTGTCCTCGTTCAGGGTGGGGCTGTGACCTGGCCTGCACTGCAGTGGTTCATCTCGCGCCAATTGCGGGCCTCAAAGGACCGCGGGCACTGGCGCAGCGCACTCGCAACGGTGCGGGGTCGGGGGTACGAACTGTCCCAAGATCATGTCGTGAAGATCGAAAAACCCTTACATCAGAATCGCTTGTCGGCACTTCGGCGGCAATCGGCCCGCCGCAGTCGCGAAAGGATACTCTCTGACGACGGGCACTTCAATTCAAACTAGGCCCGTGCCCTGATCTTGATCCGGATTTTGCGAATCATTTCACCATCATGTCAGATGGTTACATCACATTGGCCGCAGTTTGCGGATACCCAAATTTCCCGACTTGCGCGCCATTCCGTCAACGAGTGCCAATTTCAGACATTGACCAATATGACACACAGCAGGGGTCTCGTTTTGAGACGCCTGCCCTTCGGCTCACGCAGGCAGCCCGGCGAGCACCGAACGGACCAGGGCAAGCGCCACGTCGTAGTCGTAGGTCCGCAGGGCCGCGCCGATCCGCTCGACCGCCGCTTCGTCGACGGCCCCGCCCAGCTGCAGCCAGTTGTCCTCGAACAGGGAGTTGGCCGCCGTGTCCTGATCGCTCAGCAGCGATTCCAGCGAACCCAGCAGCTGCCGGGCGCGGGCGTGGGCTTCGGACGAGACGCCCGCGACGACAGCTGCGGCATCTTCCGTCGAAGTCGAGACGAGCGTCGCAAGGCTTGCGTCAATCGTGCTCAGGGCAGCGGCCAGCGGCGACACGTGCGACCGGATCTGGTCGACCGAGGCCGCGAGTCGCACCGACTCCACGATCGCCGCCGCGATGTCGCGCAAGTGCATGGCGCCCAAGGCTCCCGAGGCTCCCAGCAGGTTGTGGGCCAGCCGCCCGGCACCGTGGAGGTCTCCGGCGTCCAGTCGCTCGGTCAGCCGCTCTGCGTCGTGGCCGTGGTGCTCGACCAGCTGGCGCAGCAAGTCCAGGTACAGGTTGGGGTCCTGTTGCGACGACGTCATGCCGACCGAGGTGTCCAGACCGGGGCTGTCCACCAGCGTCGCCGGCAACTCCTCATAGGTCGGGATGAAGATGCCGGATGGCCACCGTCGCACCCCACCGGACGCCGGCCGTTTGCGGGACACCGCGGCCATCTTCGCAGTCGGGAGCCACTTCGCCAGCGCCGACCATAGCTGCTGCGGCAGGATCGGCTTGGCGATGTAGTCGTTCATGCCTGCTTGCAAGCAGCGGTCGCGGTCCCCTGTGAAGGCGTTGGCCGTCATGGCGAGGATCGGGATCGCGCCGCCGTCGGACAGTGCGCGGATCTGCCGGGTCGCCTCGAGGCCATCCATCACCGGCATCTGCACGTCCATCAGGATCAGATCGAACGCCCCGGAACGCGCCTGTTCGACGGCGACCCGCCCGTTGACGGCCACGACAGCGCTGAGGCCCACCGAGTCCAACAGCTGCGAAATGACCTCTTGGTTGACCGGGTTGTCTTCGACCACCAGGATCCGCGTGCGGTGCCAGGCCCGCATGTCCTGGGCGGTCGCGTCGACATCCGTCGGCGGTCGCGGTGCCCCTGCCTTTCGTGCCAGGTCCCTCAACCCATCCTGCAGCACAGACGGTGTCACAGGCTTGGTCAGCACCCGCGCGACCGCCATGCGCTCCGCCTCGTCGGCCGAGATCTGGTCGCCATAGCCGGCGACGATCACCACTTGCGGTCGCGGCGACAGGGGCAGCGCCTGCAGGCGCCGCGCGACCTCCAGACCGTCGATACCGGGCATCTCCAGATCCAGAAAGACGATGCGGTACGGGTCACCGCTGCGGTCGGCAGAGGCGACCGCGGCCACGGCGGCCCCCCCGGACGGTGAGGAATCGATCTGCATGCCCAGATCTTCCAACAGCGTGGCGAGGATCTGACGGGCGGCGGGGTAGTCGTCGACCACCAACCCGCGAGCGCCCCTCAACGCGAAGGTCCACTCGGCCGTGGTCGTCAACGGGTCGGCGCGCTGGAAGGGAACCTCGAGCCAGAAGGTGCTGCCGCTGCCCAGCTCGCTTTCGACGCCGATGGTGCCGCCCATCAACTCGACGAGGCGCTTGCAGATCGCCAGACCCAGCCCCGTGCCGCCGAAACGCCGCGACATCGTGTCGTCGGCCTGCTCGAACGCGATGAACAGACGCTGGATCTGCTCTTGCGTGATGCCGATCCCGGTGTCGCGCACCTCGATGCGCACCCGGGTCTGGTCGGGCGACTCATCGACGACGCGGGCGACCACCGCCACTTGCCCCTTCTCCGTGAACTTCACAGCGTTGCTGACCAAATTCAGCAGTACCTGACCCAGCCGCACGCCGTCGCCCTTGAGCATGACGGGCAGGTGATCCAGATCGACGGTCATCTGCAGCCGCTTGCCAGCGACCTTGTCCGTTACGATGGCAAAGACGTGGTCGATGACGCGCGCCAGCTCAAAGTCGGCGGCCTCCAGCGTCATCTTGCTGGCTTCGATCTTCGACAAGTCCAGAATGTCGTTGATGATGTTCAGCAGGTGCTGGGTCGCTGCGGTCATCCGCTCCAGTTGCTCGTTCTGCCGCGAGGTCAGCGGGTCGCGCTTGAGCAGGTACGAGTAGCCGATGATGGCGTTCATCGGCGTGCGGATCTCGTGGCTCATCTTGGACAGGAACGCGGTCTTTGCGCGATTCGCCGCCTCAGCCGCGTCCTTTGCCTCTTCGAACTCTACGGTTCGGATGGCGACCAACTCTTCCAGATGTCCCTGATAGCGCTCGAGTTCCAGAGCATCCCGGGTGGCCTCGGTGGTGTCCTGCGACGTGCCGAGGATCGACAGCGGCGCGCCATTTGGGTCGGTCTCGAGCTCCGCCCGGACCGAGATCCAGCGTTCCCCGTCGACCGTGCGGTGCCTGAAGCTGATCTCCTTGCTGCGCAGCAGCGCCTCCGCAGCGCGGCGCACCATGGGTCGGTCGTCGGGATGGACCACCTTGAACAACTCTTGGGCGGGGACACCGTCGAGGTCAAGGCCCCACGCGCGCCGGGTTTCCTCAGATGCGTACAGCCGGTCGGCGGCGAGGTCGACCCACCAGTGTCCGATGCGGGCCACCTTCTGGGCGTTCTTGAGGGTTTTCTCGTTGCGTGCCAAGATCTTGGCGTTCTCTGTGCGTTCGTGGACCAGCAGTGCGATGCCGATGCGGTCGGCCAGCTGGCAGCCAAACGTGATCTCGTCCGGCTCCCAGTGGTGAAGCCTCTCGGTGTGCTCCAGACAGACCGTCCCCATCAACCGACCCGCCGACATGACGCTGCAGTCGAGCAGCGACCGGATGCCGTGGGGAATGACGTACCGCTCCCGATAGCCCGCCGTGCGCGGGTCGTTCAACGCGTCGTCGACATCGACATATCGCTGCAGCACCAGCGTGTGCGTTTCCTCGACCAGCATCTCGAACGGCATGAACTCGCCGCCTGTGTGCCGATCTTCCGCGAGCTCGTACAAGTCCTTACAGATCAGTCCGTTGCCTGCCGGAGCGTTCAGCCAGACCGAGGCGCGGCTGATGCCCAAGGCACGACCAACCGACTCTGTGACGATGCGGGAGTAGGCGGCAACGTCCCCCTGCGCGACGGCATCGCTGCGGTCGATGGACGCCAGCACGCCGACGTGCTTGCGCAGACGCTGCACCAGAGTCTGGTCGTGCGCTGCCCGCTGGTTCTCCTCGGTGACGTCGAGCCACACCGCCGAGTTGAACGGCTGACCGCCAATGGTAACGGGCTGCAGCCGCGCACGGACGTCGCGGATCTCGCCCCGCTTGGTGCGATGCTGGACGTCGAACTCGGCCTTCCGCGGCTCCGGAGCCGCTGCGATCAAGGCTTCCGTGCGCGGCACGTTGACGTCGAAGTCCGCGACCGTCAGCTGGGCGAACTCCTCTCGCGTGTAGCCCAGGCCCTCATGCGCCGCGGTATTGAAGTCGATCATCCGGCCAGAGCCCGACTCGATGACGGCGACCCCGTCTCTGATCTGCGCGAACATGACATTGAGCCGTTCGTTCTGCTCGCGCAGGGTGGCTGCATCGACGCGGCGATCCACCGCTTCGGCGGCGCGGTGGACCAGCGCATCGGCCAAGACCCGCTCTTCATTCAGGAACGGTCCTTCGTCTGCGTCGGGCCGCGCCTCAGCCAACGCGATAGCCAGACGAACCGGCGGACCGGCCTGGGTCGCGGCTTCGGCAAACAGCAGCCACGGCGTCTCGGCGAAGCCAGCCGTCTGCGCCGTCACGTCGCCCCACTGCAGTCGGGCGGAAGTGATGTCGGCATGCTGCCAGCCAGCGGGAATGCGCTCGACCATGTCCTGCAGCACGCGCTCGATCGGCTTGGTCAGGTCCTCAGAGGCCCGAAACGCCTCCAGCAGACACGTCTGCTCCTTGACGCGCTCGTGCAGGAGGGCCTGCTTGCGCTCCAACGCGAACTCGGCCTGCTTGCGCGCCGTGATGTCGTTGATGGTGGTCAGTACAGCTCGCTCGCCCTCGAAGTCGATGAGGACGCCGGAGATCTCCGCCCAGTAGGGTTGGCCAAACCAATCCAGCATCTCCAGTTCCTGCTCGCCGGTCGCCCCGTCTTTGCGCAGCAGTTCCAAGAAACGATCGCGGTCTTGCTCGTGACGGTAGAAGCGGGCCGCGCGCTGGCCAATCGCCCGGGCGGGGTCAATGCCAAAGTGGGTCTGGGTGCGACGGTTGCCAAAGCACACCACATCGTCACGGACCCGGACGACGAGGATCAGGAACGGCGCACGGTCGAGCAGGTAGCGAAAGCGCTCGTCTCCGATCCGCAAGGCGTCTTGCGCCTGGTGCGCGAGTTCCTGAATGTCGGTGAGGCCAGAGTTGGCGGGCATGGGTTGGTCCGAGGGAGGCCATGGTGTGGCTCAAGCGGTCGAGTGTCGCCATTCCGCGCAGTCACCGTCAATGCCGTCCCTGTTCGGCGGGTGTCCCCAACGCGCAAGAGCCGCATGACAACCCTTGGTCAATCGTGGAAAGATGGGCGCTCGTCGGTGCGGGTGGCCCCCCGAAGGTGATGCGTCATGACCCCCCCAAACGAACCTGTGCTGGTCAAGAACGCAACGCTGCTGGTGGTCGACGACACGCCGGAAAATCTGGAGGTGTTGTCGCGGGTACTGGCGCCAGAGTACCGCGTCAAGGCCGCGAATTCCGGCTTGCGCGCCCTGCGCATCTGCAGTCAGGACCCCCTGCCCGATCTGATCCTGCTGGACGTGATGATGCCGGACATGGACGGCAAGGAGGTCTGCCGCCAGCTCAAGGCCGACCCGCGCACCGCCGACATCCCGGTCATCTTCGTGACGGCGATGACCGACACCGAGGACGAAGCGCGTGGCTTTGAGATCGGCGCGGTCGACTACATCACCAAGCCCATCCGCCCGCCGGTGGTGCTGCAGCGCGTTCGCCTGCAATTGGCCTTGCGTCGCGCGCAGTTGGAACTGGCAGAGCTGGGGCAGCGCTACGCCTCGTACCTGTCACCGCAGGTGTCCAGCTCGATCCGCAGTGGTGAGGTGCCGGTCGAGCTGGTGGGCACCCGCAAGCACCTGACGATCTTCTTCTCGGACCTGGTCGGCTTCACCCGGCAGACCGAGCAGCTGGACCCGGCCGTGATGACGCGGCTGATCAACAGCTACTTTCAGGCCATGACTGAGGTTGTCGAGCAGCACGGCGGCACGCTGGACAACTACATCGGCGACGCCATCCAGGTGTTCTTCGGCGACCCGCACACCCGAGGCCCAGAACAGGACGCCGTCGCCGCGGTGCAGATGGCGTTGGCGATGCAGGCCAAGATCCCGCAGCTGCAGCCTTTGTGGCACGCCGCCGGGCTGGATGCGCTGCAGGTGCGCATGGGCGTGGCCAGCGGTCCGTGCTTCGTCGGCAACTTCGGCAGCGAGCAGCAGATGGCCTACACCGTACTGGGCACACCCGCCAACCTGGCCGAGCGCCTGCAGAACCGCGCCAAGCCCGGCGAGGTGCTGGTCTGCGAGACCACGCACGAACTCATCCAGCGCCACTTCAGTTGCAGTGCCATCGAGCCCTTCTCTGCCCCCGGCCTCGGCGAGGCCGTTCCCGGATTCGGCGTCGCAGCCCACGTGGCTGACGTCGTCCCCTGACTCGCACCCAGGATCTGCCATGAAGTCCCGCCAGACGATCGCGTACGACCGCTTGGTCGAGATCGCGCCCGACGCACCCGCGACGACGCCCGCGAACCTGCCGGAGTGGGCGAGGCTGGAGATCCTGCAGGGCATGTCGGCCGACGCGATCGAAGAGCTGCGCCAGGCCATGGAGGTGGTCGAATTCGCCCCGGGCGACGCGATCCTCCATGAGGGCGACGACGGCGACGACATGTACATCCTGGACAAGGGCACCGTGCGCGTGCAGGTGCGGGGAACCAGCAAGGCCGCCACGTTCGAGCGGGTGTTGGAGTCTCCGGCACTGTTCGGCGAGATGGCGCTGATCACCCACGCACCCCGAACGGCGTCCGTCCTTGCGGAAGAGCCGGCGCGCTGCCTGCGCATGTCCAGCGAAACGTTTCAGGCGGTCGCCGCGCGCACGCCCGGGGTCGCTGCCTTCCTGACGCGCATCGTCGGCGAGCGGCTGCTCGAGGCCAAGACCATCCACCACGTCGGAAAGTACAAGGTAATCGGACGGTTGGGCGCGGGCGCGGTCGCCACGGTGTTCGAGGCGGTGCATCCGGGGCTGGAGCGAACCGTTGCGCTGAAAATGCTGTCGCACGCGCTGGTGCACCACCCCAGTTTTGCCAATCAATTCCAAGATGAAGCCAAGATCGTCGCCCAGCTGGACCACGACCACATCGTGCGGGTGTTCGACACTGAGAAAGCGTACGGCACGCACTTCATCGTCATGGAAAAGCTGTCCGGCTGCACGCTGGACGACATCATTCAGGGCGGCACGCGGCTGGCTTGGGGCGCCGTACAGCGAATCCTGCGCGAGATCGCCGGCGCCTTGGACTACTCGCACAAGAAGGGCCTGCTGCACCGCGACATCAAGCCGTCGAACGTGTTCCTGACCAACGACGACCGCCGCGTCAAGCTGCTGGACTTCGGCATCGCGATGAGTGTGACGGCGTCGGCCCCCGGCTCCAGCGGCCTGATGGGCACGCCGTACTACATGTCGCCCGAGCAGATCCGCGGCGAGACGCTGGACGGCCGGTCGGACCTGTATTCGCTGGGCATCCTGGCCTACGAGCTGATCACCCGCGACCTGCCGTTCGACGCCGACGACCTGGACGCCCTGCTGGACAAGCACCTGACCGAGCCGATGCCCGACATGCGGACCAAGGCCGCCGACGTCCCGGACTACCTGATCCAGTTCGTGACCAAGGCGACGGCCAAGAACCCTGAGAATCGCTTTGCGAATTGCGGTGAGGCCGAGGCCTTCCTGCGCCTGAGCGCCGAGCTGCCGATCGTGCAGTCGATGGGCCTGGCCACCGTCGCCCTGTCCTACCACCCCACGCGCCGCAACCTGGTGATGGCGGCGTTGCAGGAGCTGCAGGAAGCCCTTGGCGGGCTGCCCGGGATTTCGGTGCTGTGCCGCGAGCTGCCCCACACCGGCACCGAACCGTCCGAGCCGCGGGGCCCCAGCAAACCGAAGGCCTGAGTCCTGACCCGCCTGCTGCCGGAGGAATCAGCGCAAGACCGCAGAGTAGTTCGCGATCTCGCCCGTCAGCCCGTGTGCGACGAAAGGTGCATTGGGCACACACTCGATCTGCCCTTGCACAAGATCGCGGGTCGCCGCGCAGATCAGTACTTGTCCAGGCTGCGCACGGACTTGCAGGCGCGCGGCCAAGTTGACCGGGGTGCCCAGCACCGTATAGGACAGCTGCCGCTCCGCACCAAAGTTGCCGACGAAACACGGGCCGCTGGCGATGCCCATGCGGACCGCCAACGACTCGCCCAGCCCGGCCTCTCGCCACAGCGGCTGCAGCTCGGCCAGCTTGGCCTGCATCTCGAGCGCCATGCGCACCGCGACAACGGCGTCCTGCTCTGGACCTCGGGTCACCGGGTCGCCGAAGAACACCAGAATCGCGTCGCCGATGTACTTGTCCAGCGTGCCCTGGTGGCGGTGGATGATGTCGGTCATCGCTTGAAAGTAGTGGTTCAGCAGGCGAGCCATCACGGCCGGGTCCAGCTGTGCCGTCTGGCGTGTGAAGCCCACGATGTCGGAAAAGAAGAGCGTCAGGTCCTTGCGCTGGCTGACGACGCCTTCGGCAACCTCTCCCCGGCGGATCGAGCTGGACAGCAGCGGCGACAGGTAGGAGGAGTAGCGCTGCGAAAGCTCCGCCAGCTCCAACTGCGTGCGACGCAAGGCCAATTGCAGTCGCACGCGCTTCAACACCACGGGGGGACGGATCGGCTTGGTGATGTAATCGACCGCGCCGATCTCGAAGCCTTCCGTCTCGTCGTCGGTCTCGCTGTTCGCCGTCACGAAGATCACGGGGATGTCGGCGGTGCGCGGGTCGGCCTTGAGCTGACGGCAGACCTCCTTGCCGTCCATCTCGGGCATCATCACGTCCAGCAGGATCAGATCGGGCAACGGGTCCTGACTGCAGATCCGCAGGGCACGCGCGCCTGAGGTGGCCGCCTTGACGCGATACTCTGCCGACAGGGCCCGCGACAGCACCTCGAGATTCGCCGGCATGTCGTCGACCACAAGCAAAGTCGCGGTCTTGTCGGTCCCCATCTCTCTTGCCCCCGCCGCAGCCCGGTGCTCAGCAGCCCCCACGGCATCGCGGAGTGTTCACGATACGCGGCAAATTGTCATGGTGTGTGAACAGGGTCGGCCGCAAGCTGTTGCACACGGTCAAGGCTAGGACCACACTTCGCCGTCAATCTTCCCGTGGCGGAGATGGCTCCCCCCCCCGCCCACCACGACGAAGTGGCCAGGGATCATGGCGAACAACCCCAGCATGTCCTCCGCGCGAGAAACGGTGCTGATCGTCGATGACTCGCCGGCCAATATCGCCGTGCTTGTGTCGTTGCTGCAGCCCCTGTACCGCGTTCGGGTGGCCAATGGTGGCATACGGGCGCTTGCCGTGGCGCAGAGCGAGCCGCTTCCCGACCTGATCCTGCTGGACATCATGATGCCGGACCTGAACGGCTATCAGGTGATCGAGCAGCTGCGCGAGCTGCCGGCGACCCGCGACGTCGCGGTCGTGTTCGTCACCGCCCTGCACCACGCCGAGGACGAGGAGCGCGGTCTGGCCGCCGGAGCCGCCGACTACATCACCAAGCCCATCCAACCGTCGGTGGTGCTGGCCCGCGTGCGCACGCAGCTGGACCTGAAGCGCGCCCGCGACATGATGCGCGACCAGAACGCGTACCTGGAGGCCGAAGTTGCCCGGCGGATCTCTGAGACGCTGACGGTGCAAGAGGTGGCCATCCGTGCGCTGGCCCGTCTGGCCGAGACCCGCGACCTCGAGACGGGCAACCACCTGCTGCGCACCCAATCTTATGTGCGGCTGCTGGCCGAACACCTGCGGACCCACCCGGTGCATGGCCCAACGATGACCGCCGCCCACGTCGACCTGCTGACCAAGTCGGCTCCGTTGCACGACATTGGCAAGGTCGGCATTCCCGACTCGGTCCTGTTGAAGCCCGGTCGCCTGACGCCCGAAGAACGCTTGGTCATGGAGACCCACGCGGCACTGGGGGCGGCAGCCATCGAGCAGGCCGAGGCGGACACGGAACAGCGCATCGAATTCCTGAGTGTGGCCAAGGACATCGCGCGCAGCCACCACGAACGCTGGGACGGCGGCGGTTACCCCGACCACTTGGCCGGTCAGAACATTCCGCTGAGCGCGCGGCTGATGGCGGTGGCGGACGTGTTCGATGCGCTGACGACGCGCCGACCCTACAAAGAGGCGATGCCGTTCGGCCAAGCGGTCGACCTGATCATCCAGGGCAGCGGCAATCACTTCGACCCGGACATCGTCGACGCGTTTCTGGCCAGACTGGCCGACTTTCAGGCGATCTCCGAGCGCAACCAGGACAACCGCGCCGCCTGATCGGGCCATTCCGATCACGCAAGAAGGTCAGGGGGCCGCGACCACCGGCTTGCCTTGCACCAGACTGGCGACGAACAGCTGCAGCTGGCGAAAGGCAGACTTGTCGTTGAAGGCGACAAAGTGGCCGTCGTAGGGCAACCCGTCGAACGCGTTGGCGGCAACCGGCTGGTACTGCACCGTCACCCCCCAGGTCACGCTGCCGTCGGATCCCAAGACGCCCAAGGAAATCGGCAGCTTCGCTGTCGCCATGCCCAAATCCTCAGCCGCATCGAACCACTTCGGCGTCGGGTCGGGCGCCCCCATCACCCCCTGCATCGCCGCCGCAAACAGGCGCGTGGTCACGGGTGGTGTGTAGTGGTCGTCGTGTCCGTAAATCTGCAGGGTCGGCAGGGGCTTGGACAGCGGCGCGGCGTGCAGCAGGTGGCCCGACAGCTGGGGGTCCACGGGCTCGAAGTAGGTGGCCATCAGGTTGAGGACCGGGTGGCGCTCGTCCAGGTTGAGCTCCTGCAACACGAACCGCAGGCCCAGCGAGGTGTCGATCGGCTTCGTCTTGCCCAGCAGCCCGTGAATCAGCGACCCGCCCGCGCCCGAAAACACCGCCCCCGCGATCCCCTTGCGGTACGGCAGGATGGCAGGACCGGTCGTGCCGCCCTGCGAATGCCCCATGAAGATCAGGTGGTTGGGATCGAAGCGAACCACCCCGTCCACGCCCGGCACCAAGCCCTGATAGGCGGTCGCCCAGCGCTGCAACGCCACGAGATCGGCCGCGCCCTGCAGGAACCCGCCGCGCGAGGCCACCGGGTTGGCGATGTTGTAGACCAGCTGGCCGGGGTCGATGTCGGCGCCGCGCCGGGGCCCGTGCATCGGCATGTCGAGGGTCAGGGTCGCGACATGGACCTCTGCGCCGGTCGGCAGCGTGATCGTGCCCAAGCCATCGCCCAACATGTCGGCCCCGGAACGGAACGAGCCATTGGTGCCGTGCGCAAACAGCACCACCGGCCAACCGCCCGCAGGCATGCCGGTCTTGGGAATCGTCACCGCCATGCACACGTTCTCGGTGCCAGCCGCGACCGGCAGGCCGCCCTGCCACTGCAGTCCGCCGCCCTCCTCCAGATACGGTCGCGTGCCGTGCTGCCAGACCGGCACCTGCAAGCGAACATGGAACTCGTTGAATACGTTAGATGTTTTTGACGGACACCCGCGCGGATCCGGCAGCCCGGCCTTGCCCTCGTCCGACTGGGCCCAACCCGGCGTCGCGCAAGGGGAAGTGACCCCGGGCGAGCAGCGGACCATCGACTGCGACAGCTTGGCCAGCGGGGCCTGCTCAGCCGCTTGATTCAGCGCCTGCACGATCTCCAGCGGGTGACCGGTGGTGAAGACGGTGGCCTGAACGACGCGCCGCGGATTCAGTCCCAGCCCCGGCAGCGACGCGCGCACACCTGCGTACTGCTTCCATGCCGGCTGCAGCGCTGGGTCGTCGGGAGGCGTCGGTGCCAACACGGCAAGCAGGTCGGCGGAAGGCAGCGCACCGGGACCCGGCACGGCAGGGCGGATGGCGTCGGTGACCAGCACGGCATAGGTCGTGTCCGGCTCCAGCAGCATCCCGCCGCGCGGCCGCACGTAGATCCGGTTGCCGCACATGTACTTGTCGCGGGCTGACAGGAACGAGACGTCGATCGGCGGCACGGCCCCGGGCGTCAGGCGAATCAGCCGGACCGCGGGATCCAGCCCTTGGGTCGACAGGGAGGCGGGGTCCAGCGCGCGATTGAAGCGCAGGTAGATGCCCGTCGACAGGCCAAAGCCCTTCGCCTCGCTGCCCAGCGCCACAGCCACCCGGTCCACCGCATCGAACCCGACGACGCCGGGGCCCGGGCGCGGGTGGTCAGACAGATCCAGGAAGCCGTCCTTCATCCTGAGATCGTTGGGGAAAGGCAGGTCGTAGAAGGCCGAGTTCTCGCCCTGGCGCGGCACGCGGAACACGCCCTGGAAGGACTGATCGGCCTCTTCGTCCTCAGCGCATTCGACCCCGGCAAACAGGTCGGGGTAGAGGACCAGGCTGCCCGCGACACACTGCATCCGCTCTGGGGAGCACGCGAGCCCCGGGAGACAATCCAGCAAATTCTGGCACTTGCCACCGATATCCTTGGCGCCCGGATGCACCAGATGGCACTCGCCCGCGACGCCGATCTGCAAGCACTGCAGGCCCGACTGGCACTCGACCGCGGTCACGCACGACTCGCCGACCCCCATCTGGCCGGCCGGCGAGCAAAATCCCGACCAGCCGCACTGCATGTTCGGCAGGCACTCGGCCGTCAGCAAACACGCGCCGTCCTTGGGCGTCTTGCCGACCGGTTTGCACTTGCCCGACGTGCACGCCAAGCCAACGCGGCAGTCCGTCGTCGCCTTGCACACCTGATTCACGCCCTTTCCCGCGAACCGCGGCAGTGGTGCGGCGTCACTCTGGGCGTCGGCGACATCGTGCTGGAACGTGCCCTCACAGCCGCCAGCCAGCGACAACCAGACCACCCAGACGGGCAGCAGCGCCAAAGCGCCACGGTGCGGTCGGCAGCGCGCCCTCACAGCTTGCCCCCTGCGATGTCGAGCACGCTCAGCACGACCTCAGGCTGGAAGTCGAATAGCACGCCGCCGCCCGTCAGGCGCACCGAGTACAGATCCGGCTGGGCGACCGACAGCCGCTGGTAGACCTCTACCCAAAGGGGCTGGCCACCGACGATGGCCTTGCGAATCTCCTGAGTCACGTGTGCTTCGGGGTCGAGCTCGAAGCGTCTGGGCGTCTCAGGCGTGATCTCCATCAGCCACGGCCCCTGGACCACAGCCGTCTCGTCCGTGCTGTCGGGCATGGCGAGTCCCAGCTCGAAGTCGCGGAACAAGCTTGTGATGTCGGTGTCCTTGCCGCCCTGCAGCTGCTTGAAGGCGAGCTCGTAGAAGCGCATCCGGACCTGAACGATGGCGGCGGGCGAGGTCCCCGTCAGCATCCCCGCGACCTTCTGCGCGGTGGCCTCGTCGATCAGCTGGACCTGGTAGCGCGTCTCCAGCCGCATGCCGACAAAGCCCTTGCACTCGTCCTGGCAACGGTCAGGGCTGCCGCAATTCACAGCCGTCACGGTCAGTTGCCTCAGGTTTCCTGAGGTCGCCAGCACCTCGGCCTGCTTGACCTCACCCCGGCACTCGCCCGTCAGGACCATCAGCCCTTGCAGGTGCGCCAGCGTGCTTGCCTCATACGACCCGGGTAGCCCCGGCAGCTCGGGCGGCAGTGAGGCCCCGGTGACCAACTTGTCGCCGATCAAGGCGTCGATGCTGGGCCAGCGAAAGTCGTAGCTGACCCGCTGCAACTGACCGGAACCGATGGTCAACTCGGTGGCCGCCTCGACGAACCCGCAGGCCGATGCGACCAGGCACGCCAGCCCAAGAAAGACACGGTGGAGGACACGCCGCCGACTCATTGCGCCCCTCCGCGACCGTAGCTGAAGCCCAGCTCCACGTTCATGTTGAAGTCGACGACGTGCTTGAAGAAGCTGTCGGGCCCGATGCCGTAGGGGGTCAGCGCCTCTGCGTTGATGTGCAGCCACTCCGCCAGGCGATAGCGGGCCTTGACCAGCAGCAGGTCGCTTGCCGTGCTGTTCCAGACGACCAGGTCGGCGGCTTGGATGGCGTTGCGGCGGTGCAGGGTCGCCAGCAGCTGCAAGTTCTCCCACCGGGGGACTTCCATGTGAACAAACAGGTGGTTGTCCGGGGTCTGGTCGTTGACCTCCAACCCCACGGCGAAGGCAAACCAGTCGCCTGCCTTCCAGCTCGCCTCCAGATAGCCGCCGCGCACCGTCTGGTCGGCCGGGCGGCCCAGGACCTGCTGCAGCTTGGTGCCGTTGGGGTCCGCCCAGCGCTGGTCCAAGCGATACTGCACCCGCTGGACCTCGTACAGCACGTCGAAATAGCCCGGCAGGTAGTTGCCGTCGTACAGACGCGCCTCTGCACGAAACCGCAGGGCGTGGCGCCGGTGTTCGCCCAGGTTCAGCCGCAGCAGATGTCCCCAGGTCGCGCCGCCGGGACGCACCTCTCGCGTCGGCACGTGGACGAAGCCCGGCGCGTCGGGATTGTCGGTCGGCAGCCCCGACACCAGCCACGAGGCGTCCACGTAGGTCTTCCAGTCGACCGCCGGGGTGTCGACGAGCTTGATCTCGGCATCGGCGCCGTAGGCCACCACCTGAGTCGACAAGTACACGGGCTGAAAGCTCTTTTGGTTGATTTCGTACTCGCGCAGCCGCCGCCCGTCGTCGTCGACGTCGGCCAGATCCAAGCGATTGCGCAGTGGGGCGTCCAGATCGGCCACTGCCGACGCGCCCAATGAGAACGAGCGCAACAGGTAATTCTTGCGGTCGATGAAGCTGAGCGGCTTGAAAAACACGAGCGCGCCCATGACGTTGGGGGCCGTCACGTCGTTGAGGAACGTCTCCGCGCCGCCGAAGTCGCCGAATCCGTCCAGCTGAGCGCTCACGCGGCGGGTGTTCAGGTTCACGTTGGGGTTGTAGCGCCGCAGCTGCGTGCCATGGCCCAGCGTGCTGGCCTTGAAGGCGTTGACGTCCAGGTAGAAGTGCTCTTCCTTGCCTCCGTACTGTAGCTGGCGGATGACTTGGGCGAAGTCGCTGGGCTCGTTCCAGTCGTCCATGCGCAGCTTGCCCAGTCGGCTCCAAGCCTTGTCGGGCCGCGAGTCGTACAGCTCCAGCCGAATCGGCACGCCCAGCGACATCGTGATCGGGCGGTCCGCAAGCGTGCTGGACCAATTGAACTCGGGCGTCAGTGCACCGAAATACTGGTCGCCGATCCGCTCAACGCCCAGCACGGCACCCACGCGGTTCTGCCACGGCACCAGACCCATGGCGCCCACGTTGGCCAGCTCGCCCTCAATGAAGCGGTCGCTGCGCTTGGGCGGTGCTTTGCCCACCGGGTTGGCCGCTGCCGAAGGCACCGCGCCGGTCTTGGGCGGGACGGCGGGCTTGTCCGACGCCACCGCGGTCGCGGGGGCGGGCAAGGGCACCGGAATGGGGGGGGGAACGGCAGCACGCTTGGGGGCAGGTGCTTCTTGCACAAAGTCGGGTGGCGGCGGTGCGGGGTCGTCCTCTTCAGCCAACGCGTACCCGGGCCAGCCCGCGAGGGCCAGCGCGAGACAGTAGGCTGTGCTGGCCCAAAGCGCCCTCATCGTGCCGCCTTCGTGTCCTTCGGACGAGACCCGACGACGCCGTGCCCTCAGACGCGGGTCATTCTTGTGCGGGCCTGCTGCGGTGTAAAGGCCGAACGTGAAGCGCGAACCGCGTGAAGCGCGGCTGGACGGTTCCCCCCACGGGCTCTCCGGGCACGTCAGGTGCCTACGGGCAAGCCACCAGGATCCGCAGGTCGTCGACCAGCACGCCACGCCCGCTGTTGTACAGCGAGTCGATGCTGTTGAAGCTGAACTCCAACTGCACCTGCTTGCCCTTGTACGCCGCCAGCGACAACGTGACGTCCATCCACCCCTTCAACGAGAACCCCGCGGATCCCTTGGTCCACAGCGTCGCGCCCTTGGCTCCGTTGACGATGGGGGCGATCTCGAGCCGGTCGTAGCTGACGTCCGCCTCGGTGTCGACGTACAACCAGAACCGCGCCGATGCGGCCTGATTTGCCGGCAGCAAGACCACCGGTGTGCGGGCAGTGCCGGACGACGACCCGAAGTCGAAGCTCATCGTCGCGGGATAGCCGTAGTACAGCGCACCGGGAGCCGACTTGGCGGGTGAGGCGTTGGCCCACAGCTGCCAGCCCTTGGCCGCTCCCGCGCTGTTGGACAGCTGCATGCCCTTCAGGTCGCCGCCGTCAAACGTGTTGGCCCACAGCTCTGGCACGCAGCAGCCGGGCGCATTCGTGGGTGCGTACCCGCACTTGTGGACACTGCAGGTGTCGAGCGTGCACAGGTTGTCGCCGTCATCGCAGTCCGAGTCCACGTTGCAGCAGCCCTTGACCTCAGTAAAGACACACGCTCCGGCACCGATGTCGCAAGTGTCCGTCGTGCAATCGTTCTTGTCGTCGCAGTCGGTGTCGACCGCGCAGCATCCGGTCGGAGGGCACAGGTTGCACGAGTCGTTGGCCGCGCCCGGGGTGCCCTTGTCGCCGCCGGGCAGCGCGGACTTCGCCTCGCACCACAGGCCAGCGTCGCCGTTGTCGGTCGCGTTCAAGTGGTCGGGGTCCAGCGTCATCGAGGCGCCAATCGTCACTGGAAAGCCGACGTTCTGGCAGTCGGGTGGTTCGTTGGGGTCGCCGCACAGCGAGCCCTTCGGCTGGTAGACGACCTGGTCGATCACCGTGCCGTTCCAGACGAGCACGATGGCGTCCTGCACGCCGTTGTCCAGACCGAACGGCGGGTTCTGACCGGCCACCGTCCAGCCGAAAGCCACCGAAGCGCCGCCATTCACGGTCACGTCCGTCGAACCGCCCGCCGCCAGGAAGCCGTGTCCGGGGACCAGCAGCGGCCACGGACTGGTCAGCACCACCTTGTCCTTCGCCGCATCGCGCAGGACCCAGCCGCGCACGTCGATCGGCTCATCGGACGGATTGTGCAGCTCGACCCACTCGCCCACGGCATCGGCCACCGCGGCCGGGTTGACCATCGCCTCGCTGACCAGCAGGGCCGCGGGCGCGAAGTTCTCAAGCTGGCACGCGGGGTTGCAGCCGTCGCCGGGCATCTGATTGCCGTCGTCGCAGCCTTCGAACAGGTCGACCTTGCCGTTGCCGCAGGTCGCGAGATCGCACACGTCACCCCAGCCGTCGCCGTCGGCGTCCTTCTGGTCGACGTTGATCTCGAACGGGCAGTTGTCGCAGGCGTCGCCAATGCCGTCGGCGTCGAGATCGTCCTGACCGGGGCTGGGCACCGACGGGCACAAGTCGCACGCGTTGCCGATGCCGTCCTTGTCCGTGTCGGTTTGCGCAACATTGGCCACCAACGGGCAATTGTCGGTCGGGTTGGTCACGCCGTCACCGTCGGGGTCCTTGCCGGGGGGGGCACACGAGGGGTTGGCGGTGCCCGGCGTGCCAGAGTCCGCGCCGCCGACCATCAGGGGCGTGGTGGCATGGCACCAGTTCGCCGCGACGTCGTTGTAGAAGGGTGTCAGGTGCTGCGGATCGACCTGCAGGGCTTTGCCGGGCTGCGGCGCCGGGGTCGAGACGCCGTAATTCACGCTGTCGGCCACCTGCCCCAGCACCGTCTTGAGCGTCAGCTTGTCGCCCGTGTCGTCCAACTGCACGTCCTGCCACACGTAATCGACCTTCACGCCGCCGTTCTTGGCCTTGTCCTTGCTGCGCCCAAGCACCAGATACTTGCCCGGCAGCACCGTCAGCGCCGGAGCCGCGGGAAACACGTGCGCGCCGCCCTTGCCGGTTTCCAGCGTCCAGCCGTTCAGTGAGAGCGGGCGGCTGTCGGCGTTGTACAGCTCGACCCACTCGGCCGTGGCATCCGAGCCGGTCGTCGTGTGCGCGAACACCTCTGACACCATCAGGCGATTCATCTGTACTTTTGCCTTCTTGCAGGTCTTCAGGCAGCCATCTTCCTCGTTCGCGTTGCCGTCGTCACAGGCCTCGCCGTAGTCAAGCTCTGCGTCGCCGCACTGCGCCGGGTCGCACATGTCGCCCTTGCCGTCGCCATCCAGATCGAATTGGTCGGCGTTGGGGTCCTGCGGGCAGTTGTCACAGAGGTCGCCATAGCCGTCGCCGTCGGTGTCGGCCTGGTTGGGGTTGGAGACCTTGGGGCAGTTGTCCACCACGTCGTCGGCACCGTCGTTGTCGGTGTCGGGCGGCGGAGGGCATGGCGGGTTGGGCTTGCCGGGTGTGCCGAAGTCCCCCATCGCCATTGGGGTCGTCGCCGTGCACCAGTGCAGCGCGTCGTCGTTGTCGGTGGCTTGCAAGTGGCCAGGGTCCAGCGCCAGTGCGTGTCCGGCCGCATTCTTCTGCATCCATGTGGGGTTCCATGCCACGGCGTCGATGTCCACGCTGAGCTTCGACGGCCCCGAATCATACGTCGCCCGCAGCACCAGACTGTCGCTGACGTTGCCCAAGGCCACGTCGTCGCCGTACACGTAGGCGGCCGAGTAGCCACCGTTCTGCTTCACGTCGCCCGAACGGCCCAGCACCACCGCCTGGCCGGGCAGCACCCACAGTGGCTTGCAGTGGTGCACCACGTGAGTCTGCACGCCGGCCTTGTCGGTCACGGTCAGGCCGTTGAGGTCGATGGGCGCCTCGGTCGTGTTGTGGATCTCGAACCACTCGCCCTGTTCATCGGATACGGCCGCGGGCTGGATCAGGACCTCGGAGACGACAAGATCGCCCTTGTTCAGCGCCTGCGGCTCGGGCGCCGGCCCGGAAACGTCGCATGGCGCCTCGCAAGTTCCCTGCGGCGTCCCCACCAGCCCCTCGTCGCACTCGCAAGCGACGCCTCCCGGCACCACCACGCACACCGTCTGACCCGGCTGGTTGCACGGGTTGGGGTCGCAGGGGTCGTCGGGCTCGACAACCTCAGGCGGGGCATCAGGTTCGACGACATCGGTCAGCTCGACATCGACCGCCGCATCCGGTTCAGCGTCGATGAGCGGATCTGCATCGGGCTCAGCGTCCAGGACCTCGTCGGCGTCCTTGGCATCGGTCTTCGCGTCGGTCTTGGCATCCGTCTTGGTGTCGGTCTTGGCGTCCGTCTTCGGGATGGGGACGTCGAGGGTCTCGAAGCTCAGGCCGCCGGCACCCGCCGGGTTGGTCGGCGACGACGTGCAGGCGACGAGCACCACGGCCGCGACCGACCACAACACCGACACCGACACCGGAAAGACACGGAAGCGCATGGTTCTCCCGGAACGCAGGGGCAGGCGTAAGCAGCGGCGGGGGGGTGAGCTAGCTTAGTCATTTCCACCGGTCCCGGGCAAGGGCGCTGTTCAGGTCGTCCGCTCCTTTCATCGGACTCGCCGCGCCTTGCAGCGCCCGCTATGCTTTGTGGACCTTTTGCCCCCGGAGGTTCCATGCGGTTCTTGCCAACCCCGCTGATCGCCACGCTTTTGCTTTGCACGGTAGCGTCCCCCGCCCGGTCCGAGCCCGTCGTCGTCAAGCCGGGCAAGGTCGTGCTGCCCATGTCTGGCCTCGAGATCGAGCTGCCCAAAGACTCCCGCAAGGGCCACACCTGGTCGGTCTCAGGCAGCTACGCCCTGGACGACGCCTTCGACTCCCGCGACGTGATCGACGAGAAGGTCGACGGCAAGCTGGTCGCCGGTTCGTGGGTGCTTGTCGGCTACTTCTCTGCGGGCGACTGCGAGGCCACGGTGGCGGGTACCACGCTGGAGTCGCCGTGGACGGCCAAGCAGGATCTGTGGGGTCAGAAATGGTCGATACGCGGCGGGATCTTCACGTTTGAGGGCGACCTGGGCAAGGTCCCGGCGGTCGTCCTGTGCACGACCCGTCCAGACCGCAAGTCGCTGCTTCTCTATCGTTTCTTCCTCGATCTGCCGACGACGACTGCGCAGGCTGACTTGCAGACCAAGCTGGCCAAGCTGCCGATGCTGGCGCGGGTGACCAAGAGCTGGGCCAGCGACCGCGTGTCCAACACCCCGCCCCTGCGCCGCCCGGAGGTCCGCAACCGCGGCAAGCTCGAGGCCGTGCGCACCGTTGCCCTGGAGGTCACCTCCCTCGCCCTGACCATGCCCGACGACGGCTATGTGTGGGTGCCCCGCGCCCACGGTGAAAACGACGACCCGGTTGACTGGCTGGACCGCATGGCCCCGGCAGTTCCGGAAATCGACATCGAGATCGCGAAGTTGCCCAACGTGACCTGTCAGGCGTTCGCAGAGAATCTGGAGGCCCCGCGGGCCAAGGGCTTCCGCTCCAGCCACGTGCCGGAAGGCTGGACCGTCGGGCCCGTCCTGGAGGTCACGGGGACGCCCGAATACACGGTGTGCCGTGAAATCAAGGGCAACGCGATCGTGGTTGGCATGTTCAACCTGCCCATCAAGGGCCCGACGGCCGGCGACTTTACCCCAGTCGCGCCAATGCTCGAGGCCATCGCCCGCGCTGCTTCGATGTAGCCGCCGGCGCGCCGCACTGGTGACACGGCCCCCTGTGGCACGCCATCGACCCGCCGCCGGTGCCCCCCCCAAGACGCTGTAAATTGCGGGAGAAAGTGAAGGCCGATTGCGTTCGCTGCCGCGCTTGTGTACGATCTTTACAAAGGCTTCGCACTTCAGCGTGAAGTCTGTTCAACCTTCTCGAGGGGCCTGCGATGCAACACGATTCATCTCTCGGCCGGTGCAGTGCCGGATTCGCCGCCATGGCGCTGGTCATGAGCCTGTCTGCGGTAGCCTACGCGGCCATCCCCAGCGTGACGCAAATCGAGGGCGCTCTCGCGTCCACGGGCGGGGGACCGGTCTCCGACGGCGCCTACGCCATGACGTTCCTGCTCTACAAGGACGCTCAGGGTGGTGCCGCGGTATGGACGGAAGGTCCCATCGACGTCGCCGTCGTGAGTGGGTCGTTCTCTCACGACTTGGGTGCCACCACGCCGTTGACGCAGGACGTGCTGAAGGCTTTGGCCGGTCAGGGCTTTCTGGCGCTGAAGGTCGGTCAGGACCCTGAGCTGACCCGCAAGCCCTTGCGAGCTGCCTCCTTCGCGCTGCGAACGGCGGTCGCGGAGGGTCTGGATTGCTCCGGTTGCCTCACCGCCGACCAGCTCGACGCCGGTGTGCTGCAGCCGTACGCCAAGACCGCCTCGCTGGCCACGGTCGCCACGACCGGCAAGTTCTCCGACCTGCAGGGCGGACCCGACCTGTCGGCCTATGCCAAGCTCGCCTCGCTTGCCGACGTCGCCTCGACCGGCGCCTACGCCGACCTGATCGGCGCGCCGGACACTTCGGTCTTCGCCAAGGCCGCCGACTTGGCCCAAGTCGCCACGTCCGGCAAGTACACCGATCTGACAGACACGCCCGCGTTGGCCAAGCTGGGCGCCACCTGCGGCACCGGTTTGGTGATCAAGGGCCTGAAGGCCGACGGCAGCTACGAGTGCGTGCAGTCGATGGACCCGGCCGGTCTGCCAGCTGACGGCATCGACGAACTCTCCAACGGCTTGATCTGGAACCAGTTCACCGACGTCTTCAGCTCATCGGCCGCCCTGCCCATCCCCGACAACAACCCGATCGGCGGCTTCTCCGAGATCGTGGTCGGCGACGTAGGTCTGGCCCAGAAGCTGACCGTGTCGATCGAAGTGGCCAACTCCGACGTCACCAACCTGCAGATCTCGCTGTTTGACGCAGCCAACCAGCAATACGTGCTGTGGAACAAGGGCGGCAAGAAGGGCGACGGCATCAAGACGGCGTACCCGGACCCCACCAAGACCATCTCCGGCGACCTGACCTACTGGGCCGGCAAGAACCCCAAGGGAACTTGGCGCTTGCAGGTCATCGACACCGCGTTCCTGAACAACACCACCGACGGCCAAGTGGTGGCCTGGTCGGTCAACCTGCAGACCCTGTCGAGCAAGAAGATCCGCATCGCCGGCGACCTCATCGTCGAGGGAACGCTGACCAACACCGGCTTGGCCCAGCAGATCGCCGCTGGCGTGCCCAAGCCCGCGACATTCCGCTGGAACACGTTCCACGCGCACATCAACGGTGCGACCTGGAACTTCGGCGACGACGCGGCCTTGCACATGGGCGTCAACCCGTCCAGCTGGTCTGGCGGCGCCTACGCCGGCAGCATCTCGGCCGACAAGAACGTGCAGCGCATCTTCTTTGTGAACAAAGGCAGCTCTTACGGCAACGGCGCCATGGTCCACAGCGAGTTCTATTCGATGTACAACGACAGCAACATCGGCAAGCACCTCGCGGTGTTGTTCCGCATCAAGAACACCTCGGGCGTGAACAAGGACTGGTCGCCGACCTTCCACTTCACGGCTTACGGCGGCTGGAGCGAGTACAGCAGCGTCGCGGTGAATGGCCAGAACGCTTGGACCTACACCAGCAACTGCTACAGCAACACCACCGCGCAGCCGACCTTGACGATTCCGGGCTCGCAGCCGGTGTCGACCGTGATTTGGTTCGTCAGCTCGTCGCCGCCGTGGACCCCGCGTGGGTCGCGTGGCTATCGTGAGCTTGCTCTCGCGTTCAAGGCCGGTGCGATGACGCTTCCGGCGGGATTGGCTTTCGTCGATGACCTGGATACCGCAACCGGCAACTGGACCCAGTGAGTCCGGCTCGCAGTGGGCAGTTCCAAGACGACGGATCATCCAAGGGAGCCTGACCATGTACCAGAATCGTAGGGTCCGCTGGTCCCGCGCACAGAAGAGGCCTTGGCAGCTGGGAATTCCGGCAACGCTAGGGGTTGCTGCCCTTTGTCTGGCGGTGTGGGCCGGTGCGGCGCAAGCGGCCGTGCCGTCCGTGACGCAGATCGAAGGCGTGCTGGCGTCCACAGGCGGGGGGCCGGTCTCCGACGGCGCTTACGCCATGACGTTCGTGCTTTACAAGGACGCCCAAGGTGGGGCTGCCGTCTGGACCGAAGGTCCGGTCGATGTCGCCGTGGTAAACGGGTCCTTCTCCCACGACTTGGGCACCAGCACGCCGCTGACCCAGGACGTGCTCAAGGCTTTGGCCGGGCAAGGCTTTCTGGCCATGCAGATCGGCAGCGACCCAGAGCTGCCGCGCAAGTCGCTGCGCTCGGCGCTGTTTGCCCTGCGTGCCTCAGCCGCTGAGTCGCTGGACTGCTCGGGCTGCATCACCGCTGCCCAGCTCGACGCTGGCATCCTGCAGCCCTATGCCAAGTCCGCGTCGCTCGCGACTGTCGCCACGACCGGCAAGTACGCGGACCTTCAGGGCGGTCCGGACCTGATGGCGTACGCCAAGACCGCTTCGCTGGCCACCGTGGCTTCGACGGGCGCGTACGCGGACGTCGACGGCGCTCCCGACACTTCGGTGTTCGCCAAGACGGCGTCGCTGTCCAAGGTCGCGACTTCAGACAAGTACACCGACCTGACCGACACGCCGACGCTGGCCAAGCTGGGCGCCACCTGCGGCACCGGGTTGGTCATCAAGGGGCTGAAGGCCGACGGTTCGTACGAGTGCGTGCAGTCGATGGACCCGACCGGCCTGCCCTCCGATGGCATCGACGAGCTCTCCAACGGCTTGATCTGGAACCAGTTCACCGACGTCTTCAGTTCATCGGCCGCCCTGCCCATCCCCGACAACAACCCGATCGGCGGCTTCTCCGAGATTGTGGTCGGCGACGTGGGTCTGGCGCAGAAGCTGACGGTCTCGCTCGAGCTGGCCAACTCCGACATCTCGAACGTACAGGTGTCGCTGTTCGACTCGGCCAACCAGCAGTACGTGCTGTACAACAAGGGCGGCAAGAAGGGCGACGGCATCAAGACCTCGTACCCCGACCCGACCAAGACCATCTCGGGCGACCTGACCTATTGGGTGGGCAAGAACCCGAAGGGCACGTGGCGCTTGCAGGTCATCGATACGTCATTCCTGAACAACACGACCGACGGTCAGGTGGTGGCCTGGTCGGTCAACCTGCAGACCCTGTCGTCCAAGAAGATCCTGATCAAGGGAGATCTGATCGTTGAGGGCACGCTGGTCAACGCCGCGCTGTCCAGCCAGATCGCTGCTGCACTCCCCAAGCCCGCGACCTACCGCTGGAACGTGTTCAGCAACTACGACCCACAGTGCTGCTGGATGTTCGGCGACGACGGCAACCTCGCCATGGGTGTCGCTCCCTCGTCCTGGTCGAACGGCTACTACGCCCACAACATCTCGGCCGACAAGAACATCCAGCGCAACTTCTTCATCAAGCGCGGCTACGCGTACGGCAACGGCGCGATGGTGTACAGCGACTACTGGGACAGCTGGAACGACAGCAACGTCGCCCGCAGCCTCGCCGTGTTGTTCCGCATCAAGAACACGTCGGGAGCCGCCAAGACCTGGTCGCCCACGTTCAATTTCACCGCGTACGGCGGCTGGTCGGACTACTCGAGCATTGCGGTCAATGGCCAGAACGCCTGGACCTACACCAGCAACTGCTACAGCAACACCACCGCGCAGCCGAGCCTGACCATCCCCGGCACGCAGCCTGTCTCGACGGTGATCTTCTTCATTGGCTCGTCGCCGAACTGGGTCTGGCGCAATCTTCACGGCTTCCGCGAGCTGGCGCTTGCCTTCAAGGCCGGCGCGATGACGCTGCCCGCTGGCCTGCAGTTTGTCGACGATCTGGACACGGCGACCGGCAGCTGGGACCAGTAGGGCCAACCTCAGCCCGAGCCTCCGCCCCGGTCCTGGCCCCCTGCCTCTCACCAGCATCTGCCCTTGTGGCCCCGCTTCGCGCAGGCGCGTCGCTTGCGTGGAACGGACGTTTTGTCGCGCCTGCACCGTTGGGCCCCGGTTGGGCGGCCCACGTGACTGGCGCCCAAGACGAGCGTAGCCCTGCCACCAAGCGCACCATATCGGGACGTTGACCGCCACGGCCGACCGATATAGCGTCCATTCTTGGACCCATTCAGATGCACGGCTGTTGTGAATTCTTGATGCATGTCAAGCACTTGTCTGCATTTCGCTTGAAGAGCGCAACGATGTCCCTATAAGGGTCGCATCAAGTCGCTCGATAGCCGAAAACCCTACTTCGCTTCGCCCATCACCCCCGAGGAGGATGCTGTGAGATCTCTGTCGATTCCGTTGCTCACTTGGACCGCCTGTCTGGCTGCGTCCGTCGCCATCGCCTCGCCGCTGCAGGCGCTGGAGGTCTCGCCCACCGAAGACGCGGCCACGCTCGTGGCGCAGTTGCTGGGCGAATCCGGGTTCGATGTCGTCTCCCAGACCCTTACCGGAGCGGCGGGTCAGGCCGCCACGTACAAGAACGGCCCACTCGGACTGGCCGACGGCGTCCTGATCAGCAGCGGTCTGGCGGCCGACGCGGCGCCGCCCAATGACGTACCCGGCAAGGGCCAGAACATGTTGGGGGGCAGCGACGACCTGTGCAAGCAGCTGGCGCCGACCTACACGTTCTACGACGCCGCCCGGCTGGACGTGAAGTTCAAGGCGAAGTCCGGCCTCAACGGGCTGCACCTCGAGTACGTGGTCGGCAGCGAGGAGTACCCCGAGTTCGTCGGGCAGCAGTTCAACGACATCGTCGGCGTCTTCATCGACGGCAAGAACGTCGCGCTCGACGCCGAGGGCAATGTCATCTCGATCAACGGCCCATTCTTCGCGGGCACCACCGTCATCACCGAGAGCGGAACGCAGTTCGACGGCACGACGCCGCGCCTGGCCGTTGACATCGCGCTGGCGTCCGACGTCGCCGAGCACACCCTGACGATCGTCGTGTGCGACGCGGGCGACGGAGGTTTGGACACCGCCCTGTTCCTCTCCGGTCTGACCGGCTGCAAGGACTGCGCGACCGTGGACCCCGGCAAGACCTCCTGGTGCGGCGACGGCACGATCGACCCGGGCAACGAAGAATGCGACGACGGCAACAACGTCGACAACGACGCCTGCACCAACGCGTGCAAGGAGTTCAGCGCCGGCCCCGAGTGCGGCGACGGCAAGCTCGACGACGGCGAGCAATGCGACGACGGCAACAAGCAGGACGGCGATGGCTGCAGCGCCGCGTGCGTGATCGAGGGCCCGCCTGCGCCCGTGTGCGGCAACGAGGTCATCGAGGCGGGCGAGCAGTGCGACGACGGCAACACGGACAGCGGCGACGGCTGCGACTCCGAGTGCAAGATCGAGGAGAAGCCCGCCGTCTGTGGCGACGGCGTCTGCACGGGCGATGAGACCCATGGTTCCTGCCCGGCGGACTGTGGCCCCCCCGGCGACCCGATCAACTGCGCCCAGAAGATGTGCCCGGCCGAGTTCGCGGCGTGCGCGACGGACAAGGACTGCGGCGCGGTGCTGTCCTGCATGACGGCATGCGCGGACGAGGATTGCTTCAAGGGCTGCTTCCAGGCTGCGGCGGAAGGAGCGAAGGTCTACTTCGAACCGCTCGGCGCGTGCGCCGAGGCGAAGAAGTGCCAGGGCGGCGTTGCGTGCGGCGACGGCAAGAAGACCGCCGGCGAACAGTGCGACGACGGCAACAACGTTGACGGAGACGGCTGCTCGGCGACCTGCATGACCGAAGGCGGGCCCGCGGCGGTCTGCGGCAACATGATGATCGAAGGTAGCGAGAACTGCGACGACGGCAACAAGGTCGATGGCGACGGCTGCAGCGCGATCTGCCAGGTCGAGGGGCCGACTTCCTCGAAGATCACCCCGACCGACGACCCCGACGTGCTTCGGTCCAAGCTTTTGGGCGGAACCTGTTTCACCACCAGCGACAAGAAGCTCGACGCCGCAACGGGCGCCGCCGCCACCTTCACCTCAGGTCCGCTCGGGCTCGCCGACGGCATCCTGCTCAGCAGCGGTCTGGCCATGGACGCGGCCGGTCCGAACGACCAGCCCGGAAAGGGTTTCAACCACAATCGCGACGGCAACGAGCTGTGCAAGCAGCTGGCGCCCGGCTTCACCTTCTACGACGCCGCCCGCTTCGACACGACGTTCAAGGTCACCACCGGCGTCAATGGCCTGCACCTGGAGTTCGTCGTCGGCTCCGAGGAGTATCCCGAGTTCGTCGGGCAGAGCTTCAACGATGTCGTCGGGATCTTCGTCGACGGCAAGAACGTGGCGCTCGACCCCAAGGGCAATCTCATCTCGATCAACGGCCCGTTCTTCTCGGGCGATTCGGTCATCACCAACAGCGGCACGCAGTTCGACGGTACGACGCCGCGCCTGTCGATCGACATCCCGATCGACTCCAAGGCCGAGTCCCACACCGTGTCGGTCGTCGTGTGTGACGCCGGCGACGGCGCCCTCGACACGGCGGTCTTCCTGTCCGGTCTGACCTGCTGCACCGACTGCGTGTCGACCGAGAACCCCGGCAAGACGACCTGGTGCGGCGACGGCACCATCGATCCCGGCAGCGAGCAGTGCGACGACGGCAACAACGTCGCCACCGACGGCTGCGACAACGCGTGCAAGGTGATTCCCGGCTGGACCTGCGAGGGCGAGCCCTCGGTCTGCCAGAACGGCCCCAGCCCCGCCAAGTGCGGCAACGGCAAGAAGGAAGGCGCCGAGCAGTGCGACGACGGCAACACCACCGACGGCGACGGCTGCTCGAAGACCTGCACGACCGAGACCATCGGCGCGGCCGTGTGCGGCGATGGCAAGAAGGAAGGCGCCGAGCAGTGCGACGACGGCAACAAGGCCGCCGGCGACGGCTGCAGCGCCACCTGCCAGACCGAGTCGCTCCCCGCGGCCGTGTGCGGCAACAGCAAGGTCGAGACCGGCGAAACCTGCGACGACGGCAACAAGACCGCCGGCGACGGCTGCAGCGCCACCTGCCAGACCGAGGATGCGACGGCGTATCCCCCCGGCAGCATTCAGCTTTTGGGCGGCGGCTGCACCGCGGCTCCGGCGGGTTCGACCTCAGGTGGTGGCCTTTGGGCCGTGTTGGGTCTGCTGGCAGCACTGCTGATGGTGCGACTTCGGCGGGCTCCACAAGCGGCGTGGCTGGTCCTTGTTGCGCTGATTGCGGCGCCCAATGCGTACGCGGCCGACGGCGGCTACTCGCTGCAGCGGTTTCGCGCGCAGACCAGCACCCAGGGCCTGCTGCACTCTGAAGGTGCCAAGATCCTGGACGCCTGGACCCCCGCGGTGGGCTTGTGGCTGCACTATGACCACCAGCCGCTGACGGTTTCAGACGCCGCGACGGGCGACAAGCTGTACGACGAGGTCGGACGCCAGGTGTCGGCCCAGTTGGTAGCGGCGTTGGGCCTGTTCGGGTTTGCCGAGCTGGGTCTGGCGATTCCCGTCGTGCTGAATCAGTCGGGCGAGGACCGGCCGACCGGTCTGGGCACCGCCCCGTCGCTGGGCGCGGGAGCCGGCGACATCCGCCTGATCCCCAAGGTGAAGCTGCTGCAGACCGGGGCGCTGAACATCGCGCTGTCGGCGGCCTTCGACCTGCCCACCGCGTCGGCTGCCTACTCAGGCGATGACGGCGTCGGTGTCGAGCCGCGCCTGAACGCGTCGCTGCAGGACACGACCTACGGCGCGCTGGTGGGTCTCGGCACGCGCATCCGCCCCTCGTTCAGCCCGACCATCACCGGCTCGAACCAGTCGATCCAGATCGGCAACGAGGCTCAGGCCACGCTGGGAGGTTGGCTCAACGTGGTGCCGGAAACCCTTGATCTGCTGGTCGATTCCCGCTTTGCCGTCAACCTGGAGCAGCAGGACGCCGAGGAGCGCTCTGGCGAAGTCCTGGGCGGCGTGCGGCTGCATCTGCCCGCCGAGCTGGTCGCGACCGCGGCTGCGGGTCCCGGCTTTGGCCAAAGCCCCGGTACGCCTGCGTTTCGTGCGGTTCTGGGCCTGATGTGGGCGCCCAATCCGGGCCTCGACACCGACGGCGACGGCATGGTCGACAAGCAGGACAAGTGCCCCAAGGTGGCCGAAGACAAGGACGCGTTCGAGGACGGCGACGGCTGCATCGACCCCGACAATGACAAGGACGGCATCCTCGACGTCGACGACAAGTGCCCGCTGGACCCCGAGGACAAGGACCAGTTCGAAGACGAGAACGGCTGCCCCGACCCCGACAACGACAAGGACGGCATCCTCGACGTCGACGACAAGTGCCCGCTGGACCCCGAGGACAAGGACCAGTTCGAAGACGAGAACGGCTGCCCCGACCCCGACAACGACAAGGACGGCATCCTGGACGTCAACGACAAGTGCCCGATCGAGTTCGGCGTGAAGGAAGAGGAAGGCTGCCCGGTGCGCGACCGCGACGGCGACGGCTATCCGGACAAGACCGACAAGTGCCCGGACAAGCCCGAGACCTTCAACGGCATCGAGGACGAGGACGGCTGCCCCGACAAGGCCAACAAGGTCGAAGTCACCGAAACCGAGATCAAGATCCTCGACAAGGTCTTCTTCGACACGGCCAAGGCGACCATCAAGCCGGTCAGCTTCCCGATCCTCGACGCGGTGGCTGCCGTGTTGAAGTCCACGCCGCGCGTCGGCAAGGTGCGGGTCGAGGGCCACACCGACGACGTCGACACCGACGAGAACAACAACAAGCTGTCGCAGGCGCGGTCCGAGTCGGTCATGGCCTATCTGGTCGGCAAGGGCGTCGCCGCCGAACGCCTGGTCGCCCGCGGCTTCGGCGAGTCCAAGCCCCTGTGCAAGGACACGCCTGACCTGCTGACCAAGGGCAAGAAGGCCAAGAAGCAACTGGACGCTTGCCGCGAGACCAACCGTCGCGTGCAGTTCAAGCTGCTCGAGATGAACGGCAAGACCCTGCCCGAGGACGAGGATCCGCAGACCATCGAAACCTCGCGGCCTGCCAAGTAATTCCCTGCCCGCCCGGACCCGCCCCCGTGGCCCTCAGCTCGTCGCGTTCGACTTGCTGGGGGTTGCGGGGGATGGGGGGCGCCAAGACCCGAATTCCCAGCCTTTTGTGCCCTGCTATCCGGGTGTTGATTGCCCCGTTCAAGCGATTGAACGGCGCAAGCCCCACGCGATGCGGATCGAGATTCACCCGTGATTGTGGGCGAAGGTGTCAGGCGAAGGTGTCAGTACTAGAGCACCGATCAGGAACCAACAACCGCGCGACGTAGCCGGCTGGATCGACAAGTGGATCACGCTGCGATCTACTCTGGCGGATGAACACCACCCCCGACCGCTTGGCTCTCTGGTCCCCGCCCGTCGAACTCAGCG
>CAJBNH010000029.1 GCA_903955385.1 uncultured Myxococcales bacterium
AAGATCGGAGGAAAAACGCTGTGCTACACACACCGCCGCGCACTTGGTCGGCCCCGGGACACCCGCCAGCCTGGCCCGGGCGGTGTAGAAGCGGTCCACCGCGCGGTGAAAGGCGGCGATCACCTTGGAGCGCATCGGGGCGTTCCAGGGTCATCATCGCGAAGTCATTGGGGGTATCCATCGAGCGAATGGCAAACGTGCGGTACTCGCGCGGGGCCAGCTCGGCGTCGAGCGCCACCACCATCGACCCCACCGGCTCGCTGCCCGAGATGTTGCTGATGTCGTAGCACTCGATGCGTCGCGGCAGGTTCTGCAGGTGCAGGCGCTTCTGCAGTCCCGCCAGGGTCGCCTGGGCCGAGGCCGACGCGCGCACCTGATCCTCGAAGGTCTGCCTGGCGTTGTCGTTGGCCATCTGGGTCAGGCGCGCCTTGAGCCCCCGCTGCGGCACGGCGACCTCGGCGGTCCGACAGCCCGCCCCACCCGCAGTGCCGCCAAGCCCACAGCCGCCACATACCCTACCAAGCCGAAGGACAACCAGACGAAGGAATCGTCATAGGCGCACCACGACTCGGGTTCCAGAAGAGGGCGGTCCGCCAAGGCAACCCACAGGGTGCCTGCAAGTGCCACGGCCGCGGACCCGAGAAGGGTCACCGCCAGAATCCTGAATTCCCTTGCCTTTGCCAGCACGAGCGTTCCGGCAACCCCCGCCACCCATCCCAGCGACAAGTTCTGCAACAACGCAAAATCCTGCGATGAAATGCCCTTGTCGCTGCAGTTCACGATTGCGCCGCCCAAGGCGTAGACGAACGACAGCCAGAGCGCCATGGCCGTGGCTAGCGAGGCGGTCCCCAGCACAGCCCCAGGCCACGACCGGACGTGACGGGTCGGGACCGTTCCGACGGAGTCATGGTGCCTTCGCTCTGCAACCGCTGCGACCAGCAGCCAGATGAAAGCCGCGTGGGGCCCCAGAAGGACGACCAGGAAGACTGCGTCGGCTGCGAAGTTCACCATTCCGACTCTCCGGGTGCCCGCGCGGTCGACTTCTGCGCCGCCCGTCTCCGGCCTAGCCGTTCACCAGCGCTGAACTCCAGTCGCACACGAGTTCAGCATCGCGTCGCGCCCGGGTTGCCATCTCGCGCGAAACCGACCGTCCTGGCAGCGGATAACGTGGTCCCACGCCGTAGTCGGCAAGCGCTTCGCAAGCGAGCACTACCTCTCGGGGAACTTCGACAGCCCCAGCGACTGCCTGGCCGATGACCGTCAGATCGTGGCTGCGGGGGGCAGGCAAGTCGAGGCCAGTCAACACGCCCTTCATCGCCTTTTCCGCGGCCTGCTGCCCGTGAAAGCAGGCCAAACCAAACAACTCGTCGGTGGCGTCGGCGCGCTCGAGAATCATGCTGGCAACGGCCAGGTCCGCTTCTGCAAGGGCAAACCAGGGCCAGGCGGTACCGGCATCAGGCCGCTTCATGGAGCACACGACCAGTCTCTGCCGCCTCCCGCACGACGCTGTTGCGCATATGGCGCATCGACGTCCACTCCTCAGGCGTCAGTACCACCAGATCCAACCCCACGCCCACTCCCCGCAGAGCGGCCCGGATCCGGGCAGACCTGGGCTCGTGCTCGGGCAGGTCCGGCACGACGACTACGAGATCGACGTCGCTGTCGGGCCGATGCCGTCCCGTCGCCCGCGAGCCGAACAGCACGACGCGCGCCCCTGGGTGTACCGACAAGATGCGGCAGACGATGTCATCGAGCAGGGTGTCGGGGTTCATCCGTTTCGCCCGGGGGCAACCGCGGGCCCCCATGAGGGAAAGCCTAGTCCCGCGGGCGGGCGCCGGCAAGCGCTCGGCAACAGCTACGAGGGTGTAGATCCAAACCACCACCACCCGGGCATAGGACACGCAAACCACCTATGCCCCGCAAGCCCACCGTCGCCCACCGCCAGACCGACCCCAAGTCGGCCCATCCCGAGCGTCCACGCGAGAGTCTGCGCCGCCGGATCCCCCCGGTCAACCTATCGAACCAC
>CAJBNH010000030.1 GCA_903955385.1 uncultured Myxococcales bacterium
GGCGACGTGAACGAGTGCACCAACGGCACGGCGAACTGCAGCGCCAACGCGGCGTGCACCAATACCGCCGGGTCGTTCAGCTGCGCCTGCAAGACGGGCTACAGCGGCGACGGCGTGACGTGCGGCGACGTGAACGAATGCACCGCCGGCACGGCCAATTGCAGCGCGAACGCGACGTGCACCAACACCGCCGGTTCGTTCAGTTGCGCCTGCAAGACGGGCTACGGCGGCGACGGCGTGGCGTGCGGCGACGTGGACGAGTGCGCCAACGGCACGGCGACGTGCAGCGCCAACGCCACCTGCTCGAACAGCCCCGGGGCGTACACCTGCGCCTGCAAGTCCGGCTACTCGGGCGACGGCGTGACGTGCGCAGACGTGAACGAGTGCCTGGACGGGACGGCGAATTGCAGTGCCGACGCGCTGTGCACCAACACCGCCGGGGCGTTTGCCTGCGCCTGCAAGACCGGCTTCGCGGGCAACGGCGTCACCTGCACCGACGTAGACGAATGCGCGACCGCGGCCGACAACTGCAGCGTGCAAGCGACCTGCGTCAACACGCCTGGCGCCTTTACCTGCGGTTGCAACGCGGGCTACGGCGGTGACGGGGTCACCTGCACCGACGTCAACGAGTGCGCCAACGGCACCGCCAACTGCAGCGCGCAGGCGCAGTGCACCAACAAGCCCGGCTCGTTCGCCTGTGCGTGCAACGCGGGGTACAGCGGCAACGGCGTGACCTGCACCGACGTCAACGAGTGCCAGGACGGCTCGGCGGGTTGCCACCTGAACGCCACCTGCACCAACGCGCCCGGCACCTTCAGTTGCGCCTGCAAGCCGGGTTACGTGGGCGACGGCACCAACTGCGTGCCGGCCGAGAGTCCCTGCGTGCAGAACAACGGCGGCTGCGACGCCAACGCCGTCTGCTCGGACTTCGAGGGCGTGGCGCAGTGCGCTTGCAAGCCCGGCTTCAGCGGCAACGGCACCACCTGCACCGACGTCGACGAGTGCCAGGCAGGCACCGCAATCTGCGACGCGAACGCCCTGTGCGAGAACACGGTGGGGGGCTACACCTGCACGTGCAAGGCCGGTTGGCAGGGCAACGGCAAGGCGTGCACCGACGTTGACGAATGCGGCGCGGGGACGAGTACTTGCGCCGCCCAGGCGGTGTGCACCAACGAGCCCGGGTCGTACGCCTGCGCCTGCAAGCCCGGCTATGCGGGGGACGGCACGCTGTGCACCGACGTGGACGAATGCACCGCCGGCACGGCCAAGTGCGGGGCCAACGCCGCGTGCACCAACTCGACCGGCGCGTACGTGTGCACCTGCAAGCCCGGGTACGCAGGCGACGGCCAGACCTGCGCCGACGTCGACGAGTGCGGCAACGGCACCGCGGTGTGCGACGCGAGCGCGACCTGCGCCAACACGGTCGGCGGCTATGCCTGCACCTGCAAGGCGGGCTTCCTGGGCGACGGCAAGACCTGCACCGACGTGAACGAATGTGCAGATGGGTCGGCTACTTGCAGCCCACACGCGGCGTGCACCAACACCCCGGGCTCGTACGCCTGCGCCTGCAAGTCCGGCTGGGCGGGCGACGGTACGACGTGCACGGACGTGGAGGAATGCGCCAACGGTACAGCCGAGTGCGCCGTCGACGCGGCGTGCACCAACACCGCCGGAGCCTACACCTGCGCTTGCAACAAGGGCTTCTCTGGCGACGGCAAGACCTGCACCGACGTGGACGAGTGTGCGGCGGGCAGCGACAATTGCAGCGCCTTTGCCTTGTGCGCGAACACGCCGGGCGCCTTTGCCTGCACCTGCGACAAGGGCTTCTCCGGCGACGGCGTGCTGTGCAGCGACGACGACGAGTGCGCCAGCGGCACCGCCACGTGCAGCCCCGAGGCGACGTGCACCAACGAGCCCGGGACGTTCTTGTGCGCCTGCAAGAACGGGTTCACCGGCGACGGCACGACCTGCACCGATCTGGACGAATGTCTGGACGGGACGGCCACGTGCGCCGTTCAGGCCACCTGCGCCAACACGCCGGGCTCGTTCGTTTGTACCTGCAAGGACGGCTGGGTCGGCGACGGCACCACGTGCGTGCCGCCGGACAGTCCCTGCCTCAAGGGCAACGGCGGTTGCGACGCGAACGCCGCCTGCAACGACGTCGAGGGCAAGGCGGTCTGCACCTGCAAGACGGGCTGGAGCGGCGACGGCGTGACCTGCGCCGACATCGACGAATGCGCCCAGGACAACGGGGGTTGCGACGCAAACGCCGTGTGCACCAACAGCTTGGGTGCGTTCTCGTGCGCGTGTCCGACCGGCTACGTGGGCGGCGGCGACGTCTGTCAGGACGTCAACGAGTGCGCGGTGGAAAACGGCGGGTGTGCGGTCGAAGCCACCTGCGAGAACCTGCCCGGCACCGCCAGCTGCGCCTGCAATCCCGGCTATCAGGGCGACGGCGTGACCTGCACCGACGTCAATGAGTGCGCAGACGGCGGCGGCAACGACTGCGACGTCCACGCGACCTGCACCAACCTGTCCGGTTCGTTCACCTGCTTGTGCAATCAGGGCTTCGTGGGTGACGGCAAGACCTGCGCGTCGCTGGACAGCCCCTGTCTGGTCGACAACGGCGGGTGCGCCCCGGAGGCGGACTGCACCGACGACGGTCAGGGCCCGGTCACCTGCACCTGCAAGACGGGATGGACCGGCGACGGCACGACGTGTACGCCGGTGGATGCGGACGCCGCCGACTCGACGGATGCGACGGACGACGCAGACGGCGACGACTCAGCCGACGCGACAGAGGACGCGGACGGCGACGGTTCGGTCGATGCGACAGACGACACTGCCCTCGACGGTTCGACCGATGCGTTGGAGGACACCGACGCCGACAGTTCGGTGGATGCGCTGGAGGACTCGGGCAGCGACGGTTCGCCCGATGCGGTCGAGGTCGGGCTGGACACCGAGCTGTTGAACCCCGACGCCAGCCAAGACTGCCTTGGCGACGCGTGCAAGGTCGACACCGTCGACGACTACCAGATCCGCGGCGGCTGCACGGCCGACGGTCGGGGTCGCGGCGCCACCGGGCCGGTCGCTGGTCTGCTGCTGCTGGCGCTGGCGGCCGTGGTGACCGCGCGTCGGCGCGGCCGATTCGTCGGGTAGCCGGCCGAAGCTACCGGAAACACGCCCCTTCCTGCACACGCGCGTGGGCTTGACCGCGATCCCGCGGGCTGTCACCCTGCGCGCCGCCGACACTTCCGCCCCCTTGCTGCGGAGGGTGCGTGCCCGCGGGTAGCCCTTGCTGTTCAACTCCTTCCAGTTCCTGTTCTTCATCGTGCCGGTGCTGGCGCTGTACGCGCTGCTGGACCACCGCCGACAGAACTGGATGCTGCTGGCCGCCAGCTACTTCTTCTATGGCTGTTGGGACTGGCGCTTTCTGGGCCTGATCCTGATGTCGACGACCATCGACTACACGGTGGCCCGGCGCATGGCCGATCCAACGACCCAGCACCGCCGCCGCTGGATGGTCGCCAGCCTGATCATCAACCTGACGGTCCTTGGCTTCTTCAAGTACTTCAACTTCTTCTCGCAAAGCCTGCACGACCTGCTGGGCACCGTGGGCATCCAGGCGTCGCTGCCGGTGCTCGACGTGCTGCTGCCGGTCGGCATCTCGTTCTACACCTTCCAGTCGGCCAGCTACGTCATCGACGTCTACCGCGGGCGCACCATCGCGGCCACGCGCTTCGACGATTGCGCGCTGTACGTGTCGTACTTTCCGCAGCTGGTCGCCGGCCCCATCGAGCGGTCGTACCACCTGCTGCCCCAGGTCGAGCAGCCGCGCAAGATGACGCTCGAGGGCTTTCAAGAGGGCGGCTGGCTCATCTTCTGGGGCATGTTCAAGAAGGTGTTCGTCGCCGACAACTGCGCGCTGATCGCCCAGAGCATCTTTCGCGACGGCGGCAGCGACGTCACCGGCTTTCAGTATCTGGTGGGAGCCTACGCCTTCAGCTGGCAGATCTACTGCGACTTCTCCGGCTATTCCGACATCGCGCGGGGCTTGGGCCAGATGATGGGCTTTGACCTGATGCGCAACTTCCGGATGCCGTATTTCTCGCGGAACATCCAGGAGTTCTGGACGCGCTGGCACATCTCGCTGTCGACCTGGTTCAAGGAATACGTCTACATCCCGCTCGGTGGCAACCGCGTGTCGCGCCAGCGTCAGGCCTTCAACCTGTTCCTCGTCTTCCTGATCAGCGGCCTGTGGCACGGCGCGGCCAGCATCTACGTGGTGTGGGGCGCGGTGCACGGCGTGGGGATCGTGGCGTACACGCTGCTGAAGAAGCCCATCGGTCGGGCCATGGCCCTGCTGCCGGCCCCCGTGCGCGTGCCGGTCGCCGTGTTCCTGACCTTCCACTTCGTCGTGCTCGCGTTTGCGCTGTGGCAGGTGCCGTCGGCGCGCGCGTGGCTCGACGTACTGCACCGCATCTTCTTCGCTTTCGATTTCGCCACCCGCGACCTGGCCACCGCCGGCAAGCTGGGGGCGATTGTCGCCGTGCCCGCGCTGGTGCAGTGGTGGCAGCGGCGCTCGGACGACCCGCTGGCGCCCTATCGCTGGCCGATTCCGCAGCGCGCTGCCCTGTACGTGGTGCTGCTGTTCTGCCTGTTGCGGTTCGGCGTGTTCGACGGGGCCCAGTTCATCTACTTCCAGTTCTAGCTTTCTCTTTCGCGGTGCCACCTTCCGATGTCCAGACGCCCGCTACGCCAGCTGATTCCGAAAGCCGCTCTGTGGGCGGTGGCGGCGAGCCTTGGCCTGTCGCTGGCGTGCTGGCTGGGCGTGTGGCTGGCGACCGAGCACGGCGACCGCAACGTCGTACTGATCGGCGACTCGTTTACCGGCAACTACCGGTTCGAGGTCGGCGAGCGCATCGAGGACCGCCTGCAGACGGCGCTGGGTCCCCAGTGGCGCGTCTGGAACGCCGCGCGGCCGGGTGCCCGCACGCTGGACATGCTGCTGCAGCTGCACCAGGCGCGCACGCTGCACGGCGACCCGGATCTGGTGGTGTTGCCGCTGTTCGTGACCAAGTTCGCGGTCGACAAGCCGTATCTGCGGCTGGACAAGCGCGGCGACAACCTGAAGTGGCTGCGCCTGGACTCGGCGGCGGGCCCCGTGCTGGATTCGCTGGACACCGAGCACTGGAAGAAGCTGGCCATCCACAAGGCGGGGCTGCTGGTGGGTTTCTACGACCTGCTGGAGTACGCGTGGATCGAGGCCGTGCAGAGCCCCAACGAGCGCGCCGCGATGCGCGCCCACGACGCCGGGCGCGCCCGGGCGATCGAGGCCAAGATCGCGAGCCATGCGCGGGAGTGGCAGCGGATCGACCCCACGGCGCCTGGATTCGCCGACGGCCCCGCGGCGCGCGACTTGGACTTGCTGGTCACGTATGCCCGTACCGAGCGCATCCCCCTGCTGATCCTGCTGATTCCCGTGGGCAACATGGATGCGGTGGCGCGGGTGTTCTCCCCCTTGGCGCAGCAGCACCTGGAGCAGGCGCGGCAGGTGACGCGCGCGTGGTGTGAGAGGCGGGGCGTGGCGGCGGTGGATCTGACGGATGCGATACCGGGCCGCACGTACGACGACTTTACGCACTTGAACCGCGTTGACGGCAACGACGTGCTTGCCTCGGCGGTGGCTGGGTTTGTTCGGGGTGGGGGGATCGCGGCGACGACGGGCACGCCGAAGGTGAAGTAGTCTGCACGGGCGGGTCGGCGGAGTTTCGGGCGTTGCCGTGGACCGCCATCGGACAACCCGGCATTGAAATACCGGGAGGGCGAGGGTCAGGTATTAACCGTTCACCGTTTTCGTCGCAACCGGATGAAATCGCTGAGCGTGAAGAATTGGGCTAGGACTCAGCGGGTCCGATTTTGCGCCGGTCTGGCGCCGATCTTTCCGAGTCGGTCTTGCGGGAATGGACGGTGCGTCGTCTTGGCTGCGGACGGCCACTGGGCGCGGGCCCGTGATTTGTAGAGTGTAAATACCTGACACCTGGTCCACACCCACGCACCGTGGCTGCCCTTGGGCTGGTGGCGAGGGTCGTGATGGTTCGTGGAGGGCGTTCGCTGCGACTGCCCGTTCGGCCTCTGGTGCCGCTGGTGCAAGGGCGGTACTCCCTCGAACCATATCCTGGCACGCGCGGAGGACTCGATGGACCGGAAGCGGTTGGTGTTTGTAGGGGTTCTGCAGGCCGCATTGGCGAGCGGATGCGGGTCGGGGGCGCCGGTTGGCGGCGGCAGCTACTTCGTCGGCGACGTAACCTCGGATATCCAACTGGACACCACGGACGCCGCGACAGGCTGCCAGGGCCGTTACGTGGACCGTCTGTTGGACCTTGGTTACCCCGCGGCCATGGTCGCCCTGCCAGACGGGTTCGCCGTCGTCGGTCACACCTCCGGCGCCAGCCCGTCAGAGGCTTGGCTGGGACGCACGGACCCGCAAGGCAACGTGCTGTGGCACCGCACATTCGGTGGGGCCACGTCGGACATGGGGCGCGACGTCCTCGCCTTGTCCGACGGGTTTGCGGTCGCCGGCCAGAAGGGTTCCGACGGGTGGCTGCTGCGCACGGACCTGCAGGGAAACCTCCTGTGGGAGAAGACGTTCGGCGGTGGCGGCGGGACGACGTTCGCGGCGTTCGTTGCGCTTGCGGACGGGTTCGCCATCGGGGGTTACGGCCTGGGCAATGCTTGGCTGGTCCGCACCGACTTGGCGGGCTCTTTGATCTGGCAGCAGACGTTTGGCGGTCCTGAGCAGGAGTCCGTCGCCGACGTCTTGGCGCTGCCCGACGGGTTCCTTTTGGGGGGCCGAACCGCCAGCAAAGGCGCCGGGGAGACGGATGCGTGGCTGCTGCGAACGGACTTGCAGGGCAACCTACTGTGGGACAAGACTTTTGGTGGGGTGGGCAATGATCTCGTGGTGGCGGTCGTCGCGCTGCCAGATGGGTTCGCCGTCGCCGCCCAGACCGACAGCTTTCAGACAGGAAAGAGCGAGGCCTGGCTGATTCGGACCGACCTCGCCGGCAACATCGTGTGGGACCGCCGCTATGGAGGCGACGGGACAAACGTGGCCGCGATGGTGGGCGTGCCGGATGGCTTCGCCATCGCCGGGTGGCGGCACGGCGCTAGCAACGACGCGTGGCTGCAGCGCACTGACCTTCAGGGGAACCCTTCGTGGAGCAAGACGTTCGATTCGGGCGGCAACGACACGGGTCGAGACCTGGTGGCGCTCGCCGACGGCTTCGCCCTGCTGGGCGGGCCCGCCGCGAGGCTGCGGTGCACGGACGCTTGGGGCAACGTCTCGTGCGCTGAGGCAGGGGCGTGCGCCGTGATTGCCGCCGAATCGTGCAGCGACGGCAACCTCTGTACAGTCGATTCATGCGATGCCGAAAAGGGGTGCACACACGATGAGCGGGGGGATGGCGTCGCGTGCGCCACCGGCAAGACCTGCACCGCCGGGGTCTGCTCGAAGTGACAGGTCCTCAGATGTGCCGCGGCGCACGCGACCGGTTCGCCAGCCCGTCGCTGCCCTGAGCCTCGAAGCGCTGCAACCACTTTGGACGGTGGCGAGGTCTTCGGTCACGGTGGACTCCTGGGTGGGCGGTGGGGGATGCGAGCTTTTGAGGAGTCCAGACAGTCTGGACTGCGTGATTACGACGATCCCGGCGTCAAACGAGGGCGAAAACGAGCGTGGGGTTGGGGTGGGGTGGGTGTCAACGGGCGGGGCGTCGCGGCCCCAGACCGCGGGCGACCGACCGCGGCGTTTGGTCACAGCGAGCGATCAACGGGGCGTGCCGAGCCCTGCGTTCACCTACCGCCGCCGCACGCCCGAGGACCCGGTGTTGTGCCGCGTCGTCGACGGCGAGTTGCCGGCGGTCCGGTCCCTGCTGCGCGAAGCGGGCGACGGGCAGGGTGGCGGCAAGGGCCTCCTCCCCCCCCACGTCATCCTGAGCGAAGCGCAGCGGAGTCGAAGGATCTTGCGCGAAGCGCTTAGCCTGCGCCTCGTGGCGCCAGGTCGACCCATCCGGGTTTCTCAGCCGTGACGAGGTCAAGCTTGCGCTGTCGGCGCCAGCCCTTGAGCTGTTTCTCTCGACGGATGGCCTGCTCGATCGACTCGTACGGCTCGACGTGCACCAGACGATGGACGTGGTAGCGGGCCGTGAAGCCTCCGAGGCAGGCCGATCGGTGCTGTGCGATTCGTCGGGGTAGGTTGGACGTGACGCCGGCGTACAGCACGCGACGCCAGCTTGCGAGGACGTAGACGTAGGCCATGAGGACACCTCTGCGGAATGATCGCTCGATGCGGCGTTTCGCCGCGGGTCGGCGGGAACCAAGCCCTGCGGGCAAGGTCCTTCGACTCCGCTCCGCTCAGGATGACGTTTCTTAGTAGTTGAGCGAGGATATCGACGTCGAGGCGTTGCTGGTCGATTCCATTGGGAGGATCGAGCGGCAACTCGAGCGGCACGTGGGGGGTGAGGACGAGGACGATCGCGACCGTCTCGCCGAGCGGGAACCGGCGCTTGCGGCGCTGCTGCGGGCGGCGATTCTTGGACAGCACCGGTCGGAGCGTGAGCCGGCCGAGCAGCTGCGCATCGGCAACGGGACGGAACAATCCACGCGTCAAGGGCGGAGTTGTGCTCAGGCGCAGGGATTCTCGCTGCACGCAAATACGCGCGTAGGGGAGTTGAACCGCACGGGCCTGGAGAAGCTGTGCCGCTCCCCACTCTCGCCGTGACATTGAGTCACGGCTCGTTCGCTTCGCTCACCGCGGGGACACCCCTTGTCTGTCGTCCTGCGGTAGCGGCGCATCGGGTGGAGGAGACGCTGGATGGCAAGATCCGCATCACGCTGAAGAACGAATGGGTCGGAGGTGTCAACGCGGTGGTGATGTCGCCGCGGGACCTGGTGCTCAGGCTGCTGGCGCAAGACCTGCCCTGAGCGTAGCCGAAGGGTTCCTCTGTCTCGTCGCGCGCTTGACTGTCGCGCCCGCCGCTCTCCCGCTCCAAGTATTCGCGCGCGGCGGGCTTGCCGGTTGCGGCGGGCGCGAAGGCTCCTCGGCGGCGCAAGAAGGCCCCGGCAGCGGGCAGCACGCCTGTGGCGGCCAGCGCGGAGCGGATGGTTGCTGAGGCGACGCAGCGGATGACGTGGGCGGTATGTCTGAAGCGGTCGTTTTCGTTCGATGTTCTGGTACTGTCGCGCCCGCGGCTGCTTCCCTCCATGTATTCGGGCGCCGCGGGCTTGACGGCGGCCGGCGCAAGCTCGTGGCTGCGGTTCAAGACCGGGCGGAGGTCGAGCGGTTCCTGAAGCACCTGGAGCTATGGAAGCTGCCGGCAGACATCGTGGCGATCCGGGGTCCGCCTGCGGAGTTGTTCCCGGCTGAGCCGATCCCTGAGGATGAGGGGGACGGCCGGGACCGGGTCGATGGGGATTGGGCTGCATAGGCCAGGCAGGCCCGGGGCGTCGGGGGGCGCGCTGGGCGGGAAGCCCATATCACACCATGGAAAAACAGGCGTCTTGACGGCCGGTTGGCGCTGGCGACGACGTCGGAGAACGCCTTGTTGGCGCCTTCTGAGGGTCCGATGGTGATGGACCGGGCGGTTGGCTGGGGCTCGATGCCGGGGTGTGGTTGCTTGCGCTCCCTACCCGTGCGGTCTTTCACGCTGCCACCCGGGTTCATGAACTCGGCCTTGCCGAAGATGCGGCAGCCCGTGCGCTCGCTGAGCGACTGGATCAGGACGAGGGGCGTGTTGCCGACGATGTCCCAGACCTTGCCTGCGGGGGGGGGGCGGACACGGGTTGGGGCATGAATGGGCTCCTGGTTATCTGTCTTGTTCACGACCCCGGCGCGGTCCCCACGTACTTCGCTCCGCAGCGGCCGAAGATGCAGGTGACGCGGAAGTGGTCCACCGGGGGACATTCCTCGAACTGCTTGTCGCACGGGACGGTCGCTGCGAGGGCCTTCACCGCCTGATGCCACGCCAGCGCGGCGGACGCTCGAACGCCGACGAAGCAGGTGCCCTCGCACGTGTCGTCCGGCCGCGGCAAGCGATCGAGACCGGCCAAGGCTGGGGCCACCACGCAGTCGGCGGCCTGCACGCACCTGCGGTAGTCGTCCGGGAGGGCAACGGCGGACAATGCCGCGGGGCCCGGGTCGGCGGGTGCGGGCGGGTGGGGCTTCTGGCCGCATGCGAGGAGCAGGGCGAGCGCGACGAGGATGAACGGCCATCGATGGTGCATCGGCTTCTCCCTACCAGGACGAACTCGCGCCCCCGCCCCCGCTGCTGCCGCCGCCGCCGGACGAGGATGATCCGCCGCGCCCCGACGAGGTCGCCGACCAGCCGCGCCACCCGGTCGACCCGTCAGGACCGCCACCGTGGCCGCCGACCAGGGGCCGCAGCGTCAGCAACCCCACCCATGCGGCCAGATGCGCGCCGTGCGCAACCGCGAACGCGACCGGCCCCGTTGCATCGCGGAAGTGGAGCACGATCGGCAGCGCCGCAAAAAGGAACAGGGTTTCGACAAAGATCGAGCGGAAGAGAAAGCCCCTGGCCTCCAGGCCGATGCGTGCGAGCAAGGCGTGCGCACCCAAGGACAGGGCCACGACCAGGGCCACCCAGAAGGACACACCGACGGCGGTCAGCAGCGCGACCGGCAGGAGAGGACTGCCCAGGATGACGAGGGCGCCTGCGCGTTGACGGCCTCGACCCTTTCGCGACCGGTCGCAGCGTTCGTGGATGGGAGATGCGAGCCAGCGGAGCCAGCGCTTCCACCAGTCGAGTTGGGTGTCCGTCGCGGTGCCCCGCTGGGCATGCCGCCACCCTCCGACCAGACGCGAGACGAGAGCCAGCAACCAGGCCAGGATCACGAGCGGAGGCCCTGACCCGGCAAACGCCGGCGTCGCCTCGATCGCCGCCTCTTCGCTGTGCACCACGCCGCGAAGCGCGTCGTCCACCTCCGCGACGATTTGACGCGCCGCGATCGCCGTCCTTCCCTCGCGCAGCAGCGGCCGCGCGCGGTCGAGCATGTGTTGCGCGAGGGCATCCGGGACGCGGTCTTCCAGCCCGTAGCCCACTTCGAGGCGCATGCGGCGATCGGCCAGCGCGAACACGAGCAGAAGCCCGTCGTTGCGCTCGCGGCTGCCGCCACGCCAAGCTTCGAATGCTACGGCGACAGCGTCTTCGATAGGCTCGTCGCCCGTCGTGTCGGAAACGACCACGGCCATCTGCGCGCCAGTCCGTTTGCGCAGTCGTGCCAGATCGGCCGCGAGCGCTTCGATCTCCGACGGCTTCAGCGTGCCCGTCGTGTCCATCACCGGTTGGGTGATTGCCGGCAGTGCGGCGAGCACCGGAGCCGGCGCCGAGGCAAGCACCGCCAGCGCCCAAGCGAGGGTGGCAGCGCGCACCGCCGCAGCCGGGATCACTTCACGCCTCGGTCGGGCCGCCAAGTGGCGACATGAGACGGCATCCCGAACAGAACCGCCCACCAGCGACCTGGAATCCCCTGCGCCATTGCGTTGTAGTCTGCAGCGGCCTCGTCGTGCCGCCGACGCTCGAGGTGGACGCGGTTCTCGGCGCCGGCCAGCTCGGCATCCCGCTGCACGGACGCCTCCGACCCTCCGAGGCGCGCGCGCACGGCGACCTGCCGCTCGATGACGTTCTGGACCTGCGCGGCGCAGCGCTCGACCTCGGCCAGTCGGCCTGCGAGCGTACGCTGGCCGGTGACCGCCGCCAGCAAGACCAGGGCGAGCGCAGCGGCAGCTCCCCAAGCGCTCCGAACCAGCCGCAGCCGCCATATCGCCGCGGCGGTGGCCTGCGCCTCCCGTTGTCGGTCCAGTTCGCGCAAGGCGGCGTCGACATGGCGCGGCGCGAGGTCAAGTTCCTGCCCGATGTCGAGGACTTCCTGAATGGTGATGCGTTCGGCCTCGAGGTCCGCCTGCTGGCTGGCGATGCCGATGATGTCGTCGATGTCCTCGCGGTCGATGCGAGGTTCGCGATCCGGGTCGGGCATGGGGCCTCGCACGGTGCCCAGAGCGGGCGATTCCAGACGCAAAGCATCGGCCTGCGGCAACGGCCGAGTCAACTGCGGGCGGGCCCCCTGGACGTCGACCTTGGCCTGTCGCACAGGTCGGTCACCCGATGCCGTAGGCGACCACCCGCCAGTCGACGCCCTCACGGGTAGGCACCGCAAGCCGCCAAGACCAACCATGGCAACCCTCGCCACCCGGCCCAACGCGACCTCGGAGCCTCCGAAGCAGGCGCAACAGGCCTGCCCAAGCGTCTACGCTCACGCCCGCCACCCGTCAAGCTGGCGATTTTCCGCTGTATGAACCAAGGCATCCCGCCCAGCGCGCCCCGACGCCCCGGACCTGCCTGGCCTATGGTGAGGGTCAGGTATTAACCCTTTCCCTTTTCCCGCGTCACCGGAAACGGTGAACGCTGACCCGACCCGAGCGACTCTTGACGCCAATGTGTTCCCACTCCACAATCCAGATCCAGACGTTGGAGTGGGAACATGCTTGATGAGAACGAGTTGCAGCCGTGGGTCGAGCTTGGCGCAGACCAGCGACGCCAGCTCGTGGACGTGCGGCAGGTCTTCGAAGCGTGGCGTCACGTGCATCAGGACCTCCAGCATCGGTTCGCGGGAAGCGTGCGCTGGGTGACCCGCCGCGGGCACGACTACCTGCACCGCAAGATCGGCGAGCGCGAGCGCTCGCTGGGTCGCCGCAGCCCGGAGACGGAGCAAGCGATCGCGGCATTCCTGTCGGGCCGAACCGAGGCCAAGGACCGCGCCAGCCGGCTCGCCGCCCGATTGGACGAACTTGCGCCCGTGAACCGCGCACTGCGGCTCGGTCGGGTTCCGCGGGTCTTCGCGCGTATCCTGCGGCGCTTGGACGAGCAGGGGTTGCTCGGCACCCACTTGCTGGTCGTCGGGACCCACGCGCTGTTCGCGTTTGAAGCGGCGGCCGGCGTGCAGCTGCGCAGTGGGTTGCTTGCGACGTCCGACGGGGACCTGCTGTGGGACGCCCGGCAGCGGCTGAGTCTCCTGCTGCCCGAGGCCCGACGCGAAGGTGTGCTTGCGCTGCTGCAGCGGGTCGACCACAGCTTTCAGATGCGTGCGCCTGGGGACTTCCGGGCGTTCAACTCGGACGGCTTCTGGGTCGACCTGATTCGCCCGGAGGACCGGACCTTCTTCGCGACTTCGGCGCGCGCGACGGTAGGCGAGAACGCCGCGGACTTGCGACCGTCGCCGATCCACGGATTGGAGTGGTGGCTCAACGTGCCGCGATGGGAGGCCGTCGTGGTCGGCGAGGACGGCTATCCCGTGCGGATGGCCACCATCGACCCCAGGGCGTTCGCGTTGCACAAGCTGTGGCTCGCGCAACAGCCCCAGCGTGATCCGGTCAAGGCGGCGCGGGATCGGGCCCAGGCGCAGGTGGCGTGGCGACTTGCCTCGACGTTCCTGGGATTGAAGCTGGCCGGTGACGAATTGCGCGGTTTGCCTGCGTCCATGCGTGCACTGGCACCGGATCTGGAGGCGGCGCCACCGTCCAACCCTGAGGTCGAGACGACGCCTCGGTGGTAGCGGGGCCGTCCGCTCGTTGTCGGACAAGCGCGCTGCGCTGTAGTCTGCGCGCGACAGCGCTTGAGCGCTCATGACTTTCGGAAACCAGGTCAAGCGAATGGAAATGGCACGTGAACCCCTGATCATTCAAGCCGAACCCGGCCCCTGTTGCTGGGTGCTCCATCCGCCCACCGACCCATGGGGTGACGGCTACGTGGCGGTCATGCGGGTCGAGTTGCACGACGAAGGCCTGGACGCCGCGGCCGACGTCAAGCTCTCGACCCCGCCCGCGGGTCGGGAGGTCGATCTAGTCGAGTACTTCCGAAGGCTTTGCGATGACTGGCGTGGCTGGCAGGGCGAGCAGTCCTAGCGTTCGCTTGACGGGCGGCTGACCCTCGTAGCGACCCACGACGGGATCGGGCACGTGCACCTGACGTCACGGCTGAAAGGCGAAGTGGCGTGGGACACTTGGATGGCAGTGGTGGCGATCGACGTCGAGGCTGGTGCACAGCTTCAGGCCCTTACTGGGGACTTGGCGTGCCACCTCACATCGCTTGCGACTCGAACTTCGTAACACATGGCGCGGATCCTTCTGCCAAGTCGGCGGCGACGGAGCAAGGAAGGATGCATCACAGGTCGCATTCCCGGCCGGCGTCACGTTCGAGCGCGCGCCGAGGCCTAGGAGCCTGTCGGACTAAGCGTCCGGAGGGCTCCCAGCTGTTGTTTCTTTGCAGTCGGCAAGAAACAGCCTGAAGTGAATTCAGGCAGTTTTCGCCGACTGGGAATCCGCATCCGCGGCTTCCCAAGGAGCTGTCGGTGTTACTCCGACAAGCTCCTAGGCAGGTGGATGTCGAGGCGCCGCCGGTGAATGCAATCGGTCGGCTCACCCGACGACATCGCCGGCCACCCGCCCTTCACATGCCAACGCCAAGGATGGACAGTTCACCGGAAACATGCTACATATCGTCGGCACAACTAGACAGAAGCCAACGACTCGTAGCATGACGACCCACCGCAACAACCCGACGACCCAGACCGTGCTAGACCTCGTCGCGGCAAAGGGCGTCCTGCGCCCAGCGGATCTGCAAGGTCTTGGCATCGCCCGCACGGTTCTTCAGCGCCTGGAACGACAAGGTCGCCTGGTCAAGCTGGGCCGCGGCCTGTACGCCCTTGCAGGTGCGGAGCTGGGCGAGAGCGCCATGCTTGCCGCAGCCAGTCGACGCGTCCCCACCGGCGTCGTCTGCCTGCTGTCCGCGCTACGCCTCCACGACATGACCACGGAGAATCCATCGGAAATCTGGCTGGCCATCGACCGCAAAGCGCGCCGCCCGGTGATCGCCGGACTGCCGCTGCGCATCGTTCGCTTCAGCCCGGCGCTGCTGCGCGAAGGAACCGATTCGCAGGTCATCGACGGCGTCGAAGTTCGTGTCACCAATCCGGCGCGCACGGTGGCAGACTGCTTCAAGTACCGCAGCAAGATCGGCATCGACGTGGCTCTGGCGGCGCTGCGAAGCTACGTTCGCGATCGCAAGGGAACTGCGGACGACCTGTGGTGCGAAGCGGTCCGCTGCCGTGTCGCCAACGTGATGCGGCCGTATCTGGATGCGGTGTCA
>CAJBNH010000031.1 GCA_903955385.1 uncultured Myxococcales bacterium
CACCGGCACCGACACCGACGTGGGCAAGACCGTGCTCTCGGCGCTCCTGATGGCCGGCGCCGGACCGTCGACCGTGTACTGGAAGCCGGTGCAGACCGGGCTGGACGACGACGCGGGCGACACCCTCACCGTACGGCGACTCGCCCGCTTGTCGGACGAGCGCGTGCTGGACGAGGGCCCCCGGTTTGGTCCGCCCGTCTCGCCACACCACGCCGCCGCGCTGGCCGGACAGCCGATCTCCATGGCAACACTGGTGAGCATCGCCGCCCGTCACGACGGCCCCACCCGTCGCTTCGTCGTCGAGGGTGCAGGCGGACTGCTGGTGCCGCTGGGACCGGGGTTGCTGACCTGCGATCTGGTGCGCGCGCTGGGTTTGCCGGTGCTGGTCGCGGCCTCCACGCGGCTGGGCACGATCAACCACACGCTGCTGACGCTGCGCCACCTGGCGACGTTGGGGCTGCCGACGCTGGGCGTGGTGCTGCTGGGTCGTCCGGACGCCTCGGCGCTGACGGCGCTGGCAGAACATGCCCCGGGTGTGGTGCTGGCCCAAGTTCCGTGGCTGGACCCGCTCGATGCCGAGACGGTCGCTGATTGGGGCCGTCAGCTGCTGCAAGTCCCTGAGCTGCAAGAGGTCCTGTCGTGACTTCCGCCACCCTCGCCCAACGCGACCGCGCTGCCATCTGGCACCCGTTCACCCAAGCCGCGACCGCGCCAGAGCCGCTTGCCGTCGTCGCCGCGCACGGTGCGTATCTCGAGCTCGCCGACGGTCGCCGGGTGCTGGACGGCATTTCGAGCTGGTGGACCAACCTGCATGGCCACGGCCACCCCCGCATCGCCCAAGCGGTTGCGCGCCAAGTCGAAACCTTGGACCACGTGATCTTCGCAGGTTGCACGCATCCGCCGGCGGTCGAGCTGGCCGAGCGCCTGCTGCAGCGCCTGCCCGACTTCGGCCCAGAGCGCCTGACACGGGTCTTCTACTCCGACGACGGCTCGACCGCGGTCGAGGTCGCGCTGAAGATCGCCTTTCAGTATCAGGCGCAGCGCGGCAAGCCCGACAAGCGCGGCTTCGTCGCCTTCCAGCACGGCTACCACGGCGACACGGTCGGCGCGATGGCACTGGGCGACCCGGAGGAATACGCCAGTCCGTTCGCCCCCTTGCTGTTCCCCGTGGCCCGCGTGCCCACCGACGACCTGCAGCCGCTGCGCGACCTGCTGTGGAAGGATGCCGACCGGATCGCTGCCGTGGTGCTGGAGCCGATGGTGCAGGGCGCGGGCGGCATGCGCTTCCAGACGCCCGAATTCGTTCGAGGTGTCGCGGACCTGTGCCGTGCCCACGACGTGCTGTTCGTCGCCGACGAGGTGATGACGGGCTTTGGGCGCACCGGCAAGCTGTTCGCCTGCGAGCACGCAGGCGTCACGCCCGATCTGATGTGTCTGGCCAAGGGCCTGACCGGGGGCACGCTGCCGCTGGCCGCCACCGTCGCAACCGAGAAGATCTACGAAGCTTTCTTGGGTCCGTCAGCCCACACCGCGTTCCTGCATGGCCACAGCTTCACCGCCAACCCGGTGGCCTGCGCGGCTGGACTCGCCAGCCTCGACATCTTCGACCACGAGGGCGTTCTGGAACGGATCGCCGCGCTGCAGCAGACACATGCCGCGGAATTGACCGCACTTTCGTCGCATCCCCAGGTGGCCTCGGTGCGCTGGCTGGGTTCCATCGGCGTGCTCGAGCTGCGCGAGGAAGCGAGCGGCTATTTCGCCGTCGAGCGCGGCCGCAAGTTGGCTCGCGCGTTGCTGGATCGCGGCATCCTGTTGCGACCGCTGGGGCCCGTGGTGTACGCGCTGCCGCCTTACGCCACGACGCCCGACGAGGTCACGCGACTGTGGCGAACGGTGGGCGACCTGCTGGACGACGGTCCATCCCGCACGGCCCAAGGACCGCAACAATAGCGACAGCTTGGCGATTTTGAATCTTGACACGCCCCGACGGGCTCCTACCTTTCGCGGCTCACGTCCCCGCGCCCGAACCCAGGTGAACCGACCATGCCTGCCTATGACTACCGTTGCCAGTCCTGCGGCCACACGTTCGAGAAGACCCAACGCATCACCGCTGCCGCGGGCGCCACGTGCCCCAGCTGCTCCAGCGAAGACTGCACGCGCCTGATCACCGGCGGCACCTTCCACCTCAAGGGCAGCGGCTGGTACCAGTCGGACTACGGCAAGAGCGGCGGCGCCAACACGACCAAGCCGTCCGAACCCGCAGCGTGCGGTGCGGCGGGTGGGTGCTCGTCCGGTACGTGTCCGATGGCCGAGGCCTAAGCTACCCGATCGCCGTCAGGCAACTGTCCGTATCCTCAGCGGTGGCCTGAACTTCCGCCGCTTGGGGTTCTCGCCCCGCCCACCGCTCCAGTTCCCCGGCATCGTCGGCGGCAAAGAAGCTGCCGATCCAGGCGAACATCTCCGCAGTCGTTCTGGCTCGCATCGCCCGCTCGCGCAGCAGTGCGCCGTGGTGAAAGCCCTTGGTCATGCGCGCCAGCAGCTGCTTGATCCGCCCCGGAATCGCGTGCTCTGGCATCTTCTCTGCCATCAGGTCGCGAAACCGCTCCAGCAGCGCCATCCGGTCGGCGTTCGACGGCTGATGCACAGGTCGACCCGCCACCAGGTCATCGATCTGTCCGAAAATCCAAGGGTTCATGATCGCCGCTCGGCCGATCATCACGCCTGCGACGCCCGGAGTCCGCAAGCGCCACAGCGCCTCTTCCGCCGTCGACACGTCGCCCGACCCGACCACCGGCACGTTGACCGCCGCAGCCACCGCCTCGACCACGCCCCAATCGGCCACCCCGGTGTAAAGCTGCACCCGCGTCCGCCCGTGGACGGTCACCATCTGCGCTCCGGCATCGACTACTTTCTTTGCGATCTCAACGGCATTCAGCGAGTCGCTGTTCCACCCGCTGCGGATCTTCACCGTCACCGGCACGTCCACGGCCTTCACCGTCGACTCGACCAGGCGCGCCAGATGGTCCTCCTGCCGCATCAGCTCGGCCCCCCCGCCGCGCTTGACGACCTTGGGCGCCGGGCAGCCGCAGTTGATGTCGACCGTCGCCGCGCCCGCCCCTGCGACCAAGCGCGCGGCGTTGACCATGCGGTCGATGTCGGCGCCGAAGATCTGCACACTCAGCGGCTGCTCTTCGTTCGGGTCGAAGGCCATGCGAAACAGGGACTTGACGTTCTTGCGCGTCATCCCCTCGACGGAAATGAATTCGGTGACCAGCAGACCGACCGACCCGTGCCCGGCCCACTGGACCATGCGGCGAAACGGGCTGTCGGTCACGCCGGACATGGGCGCCAGGATGAACGGCCGCTCGATCGCGACCTTGCCGCCAATCGTGAAGCCGCGGACCCAAGACTGCGGACCGGGGGGAAGGTTGTGCTCTGGTCGGTGCGAAGGGACCACATCAGGGGCGTTCGACATGCGGTGTCACGGGTTGCGAGAGGGGGCGCCGCTGTTGGCAGGCGCGGGGTCTTGGACAGGTGTGGCGGGGTCGACGTCCCAGTCGGTCAGCGAAGCCTGCAGCGTCATCCACTGGGACCGCTGGCGCTCCGTCGGTCCGGACGGCTGGATCGGCTGGGTGCGCAGCTGCACCAAACGCTTGGTGGCGATGCGCAGCTGGCGGATGCCGGCGATGGCGATCTGCTCTTGAAAACGCAACGCAAGTGGCGAGCTGGCCCGCAGCTGCTGCTCGAACACCTCGCGCGTCAGCTCCAGCGCGACCGTCGGCTCTACAGCCACGACCGAGGCGGTGCGCGGGGCGTGATCGATCAGCGCCATTTGCCCGACGATCGCCCCTGCGTCCAGCGTGGCCAACACCCGCGAGCCTTCCGGCGTCGTGCAAGTCACCGCAACCCGACCGATCGCGATCAGGAAGGCCGACGAGCCGAACTCGCCCTCGCGGCACAGATGGTCGCCCGTGCGGAACGGACGCGCCGGGGCCACCGAAGCCAGCAGCTTCAGTTCGGGATTCGTGTAGTCCTTCAGCGAGTGAAGTGTCCGCAGGTTGATCTGCTGCATGGATCTCCGGCTGCACGCGGGCGTTTCGTTGCGGGGCTACTCGCCGGCCAAGCGCGCCCACAGGCGGGTGAACGTCGACGTCACGGGGCGGTTGGACCGCGGCGGTGCCCGGCGGCTCGGGTCGGGTTCGAGTTCTTGGGTGATGCGTTCATCCATCTGCCGCAGCCGCGCGGTCACGATGCGGATGACCTCGCCCACCAGCACGGTCGAGGCCGCGGGGCACGTCGCGCGCAGCCGATGCAGGCCGATCCGCCCAAGCTCGAACACCAGCGAGTCGTGGGCGGCCATCACCGTTGCCGCCCTCGGCTCGGGGTCCAGCAGCGCCATTTCGCCGGCCATAGCGCCGATGCCCAGGGTTCCCAGCTCAGTCCGGACGCCGGCATCCACTCGCGACACTTCGAGCAACCCGCGCCCGACCAGCACCAGGGTATCGCCCTGATCGCCTTGGTGAAACAGGACCTCGCCTGCGACGAGCTCCCGTGGCCGCAGGACGGCAAGCAGTGCGGCCCGGTCGGCCTCCGCCAGTTCATGAGCCAGCGGTAAGGTTCCCAGCAAAGCGAGGTGAGCGACGGACATGCAGATTCCCCGGGGTGCGATGCGCAGTCTCAAACGATAGCACACGCCTCACGGCCTTGCACGGGAACGGCGCCGCTCGAACGCAACGAACCCAAGCAGGTGGCCCAACTTGCGCCGGGCTGGGGGGTCGCGCATTCTGTGTGCCATGCGTTCGTCCCCCGACTGCCCCGCACTCCCCCTCACACGCTCCTGCGCCACTTGGTCGTGGACGGTCGTCGCGGCGTGCGTGGGGCTCATCGCGTGCGTCACGGCCTGCGAGAAGGACTTCCGTTCGTGCGAAGCGGGGTTATGCCCCAGCGGCACCTCCTGCAACACGGCCACCGGGCTGTGCGAGGCCCCGACCGGCCCTCGACCCGACCCAGTTGGACTGTTCGGCCGCATCTCGCTCGTGCAGCTCAGCGACGGCAAGCTCGGTGTCGCAGGTCTGGCTCCAGCGCACCAAAGCTTGGCCTTTCTCAGCGGTCAGGCCGCAGAGTGGCAAACGACCTTCGTGGCGGGACCCGCCGCCGCTGCTGAGGCTCCGTCCTCAGGTCATGTGTCCGCTGCCGTCGTCGGTCCCGATGGGGTCGTCCACTTGGCTTGGGCGCGCGCCACCGACGCCAGCCTGTGGTACGCGTCGGGCGGCCCAAGCGGCTGGCACACCGAAGCCGTCGCCGCAGCGACCGCCGGCACGGTCGGCGATGAGGTCGCGGTTGGCTTGTGGCAGGGGCGCCCTGTGGTCGCCTGGCGCGCCGGCGCGGCGCCGTGGGTGCGGGTTGCCCGTCGCCAAGCCGACGGCAATTGGGCTGGCGAAAACGTCCCGTCCCCTCCGCCTCCCGTCGGTGACGCCCCGCAAGAGGCAGAGCTGGGCAGCTCGCTGACGATGGCCATTCTGCCGTCTGGGCCTGCACTTGCGTATCACGATGACACGCACGGCGACCTTGTGCTGGCCGTCAACGCGCCGCAGGGGTGGAGCGTCTCTCGCATCGCCGGGAGCGATCCGACCACCGGCGCGGACACCGGCGACGTTGGCCGGCCCGTCGCCACCGCAGTCGGTCAGCAGGGAGGGCTCGCCGTCGCCTATCTCGACCGGACACGGGGCCAAGTGTGGGTGGCGCGGTCCTCGGCAGGGCTGCTGACGCATCAGGTCGTAGCCGATGGTGGGTTCGACGACCCAAGCTCTGGGGCGCGACGCGTCGCCCTTCTGGGCACCGCACTGTCGGTTGTGGTGCTTCCAAGTGACCGTGTCGCCGTCGCAATGCTCGATGCAAGTCGCCTGCGCCTGCGCGTCGCTGTCGAGAAGGTGTCGGGCGGTTTCGTGCTCTACGACGTACCCGGGACCCGTCCCCAGCTGTGGCCGTCCCTACTGGTGCCGACTGCCGGAGGCTTGAAGCTGGGCTACGTCGAGTTGGACGCTCCGCGCGGTCCTGCCGCCAGCGCCGTGTCCGTCTGGTCCGTGCCGGTGGGAGGAACCCCGTGACCCACCTCCGCGCCATGTGGATGGCCGCCGCGCTGGCCGCTGCCTCCTGCAGCCAGCCGACCCAACCGCTCGACCAGCCCCTGCCTCCCAGCCACGTGACCGCGGGCGGCGTGCATCTGGTGGTTCTGGACGCCGACCTGCCTCAGGTTGCTGAAACGATTCGTCTTTCCATCGGCAAGTCGATCGAGGTCGCCAGCGCGCCGTGGCCCATGGACGACTCCGACGGCCACGTGCTGGGCGCGTTATCTGCCATCGTTGACCTCGCACCGGGCAAAGCGTCGTGGACCGCCAACAACCGACTGCAGCTGACGTGGCCGGTGCCCGACCTGACGCTGAGCCTGTCGGTGGCGGCCCCCGGGGACATCGCGTGCGCGCTGCACTTTCTCGTGACGGGCGGGCAAGTCCGCGCCGATCTCGACGTGCGTCGGTCGGCGATCGGTACGGTTGCAGGGGGTCTTGCGGAAGAGCCCGAGTTCTCGTGGAAAGACGCCTCCTTGCAGGGTCCGGATGCCTGTCTGTCGGGGCTCGAACCGGCCGGCGTGCAAGCGTTGGCGGACCACTTGAGCGCGACGCTGCGGGGCTCAGTCCTGCCTCGGGTGTCGGCCGGTGCGAATCAGGCGGCCCGCACGCTGTTTCCCAGTTCCCTCGAACAGGCCGTCCGGTGGCCGACCACGACCCGCTGGGGCGACGTCGGCGAGTTGCGTCTATCGACAACGTATCTGCCATGGTCCCCGCAAGATGCCGCGCTCGTCGCCGGACATGAGGCCCCTCGCGCCTATGCCTCGCTCGCGGTCGGTGTCGACGTGGATCGCGCGGGCTGCGTGCCCGACCTGCCGCCTCCCGCGATTGCCCCGACCCCGTTGGCCGGGCAACCTCCTGCTCCGCCTCAGGGAAGCTCCTTTCTGCGCCGGGCACTCGTGATCGACCGAGCCTCGCTCTCCCGCATCGCTTGGGCGCTGCACCGATCCGGCGCCCTGTGCCAGGACACCACCGAGCGTGTGCGCGACGCCAGTCCGTCGTGGGCACCGACAGCCTTGCCGTCGCTGGCGGACTGGGTCGAAGGTGCGCCGCTGGCCGCGCGATTCTGGCCCGGCGCGGCGCCGATCGTCTCGGTCGCAAGCGACAGCGTCGGCCCGGTGGTCGACTGGCGACTGACGGGAGCGACGCTGGAGTTGACCGGTCTCGTCGGGGGAACCGAGCTCGTCGTGCTGTCGGTTTCCGGCGAATTCCGCGTACGCCTGCGTCTCACGGTCGTCGACGGCGCGAATCTGGGCCTGCAAGTGGTGTCAGCCAAACGGGACAGTTCGCTCGTGTCGAGCCCGCTCTTCGGCGGTAACCTGCCCGCCTCAGGACCCGCCTTGGACGCCGTCGTCGATGCCGCCGTCGCGGGAATCTTCTCGACGCTGCCCGTGTTGCCGCTGGGCATCGCGCTACCGTCCGGAACGATGGCCACCGGGACCTCGCGCGCAGGCGACTCGCTGTGGCTTTGGCTCGATAGCGCTCCGGGCGGCTGACCCGGTTGCCGTTCAGGCTCGCAGTTGCTAGGGTTTGCGCCCTTGAAACGCCCGGCCAAAGTGCCAGGCGAGGGACCAACGACATGCTTTTCCGCTCTCGATTCCGCCTCCCACACCTCCTTGCCGTCTGGACGCTCGGTGCCTGCGTGACCGTCACGTCGGTCGCTCCGGAAGCCGCGCAAGCCGCTCCTGTGGCCACCGGCGAGAAGCGAACCGTGCTCAAGTGGGACAGCGCCCTGAAGGACGAGGACAACAAGCCGGTGTCGGGTCTGTTCCCCATGCAGTTCCAGCTGCGCAAGCCCAAGCAGAAGAAGGCGTTCTGGAAGGAGACCCACTGGGTCGCCGTCGACAACGGCCGCTACGCCCTCGAGTTGGGTCGGGTCACCGCACTGCCCAAGAACCTGGACCCCAAGACCTCGATCCTCACCGTCAACATCCCCGGCGTCGGCGAGATCATCACCGAAGCGCTGGACGGCAGCGACGCCTCGCTCGCCGAAGAGGCCGACCTGGGCATGGGCAGCCACCGCATCGTGCAATACGCTGAAAAGGCTGGATTTGCCTACGAGGCTGAGCGCTCCGGCATCGCCGACCGCTTGGGCGACTTCACTGCCGAGAAACTGCGCGAGGCGCTCGATGCCCTCGAGAAGCGCAAGGTCAAGGTGCGCGTCGGCCGCAATCAGGTCAACCTGCAGAGCGTGGGCGGCGCGGGCGGCACCCCCTACGAGGCGGTCTGCCCTCCCGGCATGGTGGTCGTCGGCATTCGCGGTGGTTCCGGCATCTACATCGACAACTTCCAGGTGGTTTGCGGGCCGCTCGAGTAGACACTCGCCGGTCGTGCGGTGCTGAGCCGGCGAGGTGACCATGAGCCATGCGCCTGGGCCTGGGTTGACGGTGGACCTGATCGTCGAACGCCCTTTGGTCGACGGCCGACGCGCGGTGCTGTTGGTGGAACGCCGCTTTCCCCCCTACGGCTGGGCGTTGCCCGGTGGCTTTGTCGACGCCGGAGAGTGTTGTGAAGACGCAGCCTTGCGCGAACTGGCCGAGGAGACTGCGCTGCGGGGACGGCTGCTGTACCAACTGCACACCTACTCAGACCCCCTCCGCGATCCGCGGCGACCAACCGCCAGCGTGGTGTTCGTGGCGGAGTCCGACGGAGAGCCCGTTGCCGGCGACGACGCGGGTGCCCTGCGGTTCTGGCCGCTCGACGACCTGCCGCACCTTTGTTTCGACCATGCGCGTGTCATCGACGACTACCGCACGGATCGCTATCGGCCGGTCACGCCGCGCCTGTGATAACCGCGCCAGCCGCGCCCACTTCGAGCCTTGCATGCGTCGTCTGCCCCCCCATCGCCGACGTCTCTTCCCGGTCCGGGCAGCGGCCATCGGTCTGGCGTGCGCGCTTGCGACGATCCTGGGGTGCTCCACTAGCCGCGAGGTCGACGGCCTGTGGCGGGCGCAGCTGGAGCCGCACGGGGCCGACAACGCCTTGATCTTCGGGTTGGAAGGTGCGGCGCTGGGCCTCGAACTGGTCGTCGGCCAGTACGGCCCTGACCTCAGTGGTCTGGTGCGGTACTACACATCGCCGGATTTTGAGCGTGCGAGGGTGGCCGAAGCACCGGACAACCAGTGCGAGTGCGGCTGGCTGCATCAGGGCCGCATCGACCCGGTGACGAACAAGGTCTCGTTCACCCTCAAAAGCTGCGTGCCCGGCAGCTCGCCCCAAGCGGTCCTGCGTTTGCGCGGTCAATTCGAGTTGGGCACCGACGAGAGACTCGCTGGTACGTTGCGCGTGGATGATCCGACGTCACCTCTGAACGGAACGGCCCTGCAGGTCACGTTCGACCGCATCGGCGCACCGGGAGAAACGGACGCAAGCCAGCTCGTCTGCCGTCAGCCCGCCGATGCCGCCAACGGCAACGTCTTTTCGGGGCGGTGAAGGATGGCCCCGCAGCACCCCACCCGGCTCGCCGCCAGTCTGCTGTTCGCCGGATTGCTGCTTTCACGCGCAGGCCTGCCACAGCCGGTCGCTGAGCCTCCAGCCCCGACGCCACTTGTGACCAGCGATGTCGCCGACGCGCAGAAACGCCCGCGAACGCTTGCGATCCTGCCGTTCAAGGACCATCTGGTCACGCCGTCGGACTTGTTCGCACCGCAAGGCCAGGTCTCCAGAGACAACTACGCCGCCAGCCTCGAGTCCGTCGTGCTCCGCAGTCTGGAGGCGACGCCCTACGTCACCGTCAAGCCCCCGGCCCGCGTCCGCGAGGAACTCTCCGACGACAGCGCCCTTCAAGCTGTGGGCCGCGCCGCTCAGGCCCGCTACCGTCTGGGTCTGGACCTGTACCTCGGCATGGCGGCCGCTCGTGCCCAAGAGAACCTGAAAGAATCCGCAGAGATGTACCGCAGCATCTTTCAGGACGTGTCAGACCCGAAGCCATACGCCGATGCCCAGTTCATGCTCGGTGTCAGTCTGGTCGATCTGGGACGCGTGGCAGAGGGGCACATCGCGCTGAAGGACGCCTTCCAGATCCAAGCCGATCGGCGCTTTCGCCCCAACTTCTTCCCGCCGCAGGTGAACACCGCGCTGGCCAACGCCCTCGTCGACCACCTCTCCACCGCCGACCCGCTGCATCCATACGGCGACAACCGGCGGATGCACGATCTGGCCACTCGGCTGGGCGTGTCCGCTCTGGTGACGGGCACGGTGCGCGGCAGCCCCGACGGCCCGGTGCTGCACCTCGCGATCTTCGGCGTGCAACGTCGCATCATCGAGGCGGAAATCCGGGTTTCCGCACTCGACTCGTCCGACCGCATCGACGCCTTTCTGTCCCGCTGGCTCGCCTGCGCCCCCATCGGACAGGCCGTCGCCTCGTCACGCTCCTCCGGCAAGTGGCGCATGGACACCTCGGGGTCCTACGCGCTCTACGCCCGCCAACCCACGCGTCAGGATTTCCACAGCGTCGGCTTCGCTGCGGGCGTGTCCTACGACTTGCGTCCGGGGTTCGAGTGGTTCGGCCGCGTGAACATGTACACGAGCCTGTCGGACCCGTACCGCGACCTGCTGCACTCGTTCAACTCGGTGCGAGTGCTGGGTGGTGTCGGTTTCACCCTGCGCCGCGGGCCCTTGCGTCTGTTTGTCCGGCCGGGCATCGACCTGCACGTGCTCGGCTCGTTTGTCGCGAGCACCGATGCCGACTGCAAATTCCTGGGTCTGGACCACCCCTTGTGCGACGCATCGACCGTGTCGAACCTGGATCAGGACTTGCTGGCAGGCCTGAACCTCGCGTTGGGCGGTCAGGTGCACATCGGGCGCGACTTCTTTCTGGCGTTGCAGGGTTCGGCCTCGTCCTACTTCCTGCCCTTCTCGGGCACCGACCGCTTGAACTACCCCCTGTCCGCTGAGATTGGCCTCGGCTATCGCTTGTAGTACGCCCCGGGATTTCCCCCGGAGGCTCCGCTTCCACCGGATGCGCCATCCCCCCAAGGCGCGTTTCCCATCCCGGCTCCTCCCCCCAACCCACGAGCCGTCCAGAGGTCCCCATGTCTGTCGAGATCCTGCGCCGCCACCCTGACTTGCCTCGCCCCACCGGTCCCGTGATCCTCGCCATTCTGGACGGCGTCGGCTGGGGTCCCGGCGACGATGGCGACGCGGTCGCCAAGGCCAACAAGCCCAACCTGGACCGCCTGTGGCAGTCGCAGCCCACCCGCACGCTGCAAGCGCACGGCCTTGCGGTCGGCCTTCCTTCCGATGCCGACATGGGCAACTCAGAGGTTGGGCACAATGCGCTCGGCGCCGGCCGGGTGTTTCGTCAGGGTGCCGCGCTGGTCAACGACGCCATCGCCAGCGGTCGGCTGTTTCAGGGCGAAGCTTGGCAGTGGCTGGTCGAGCCGCTCGTCGGCCCGAACGCCTTGCCCCACGCGGCGTTGCACCTCTGCGGCTTGCTGTCCGACGGCAACGTCCACTCCCACATCGATCAGGTGTTCGCCCTCATCCGCGGTGCCGACCGTGCGGGCGTGCAGCACCTGCGGATGCACCCGCTGGCCGACGGCCGTGACGTGGAAGACCCCTCGTTCGACCGATTCGTCGCCCAGCTTCAAGCCGAGCTCGACGCCCACAACGCCCGCGGACGCGACTACTGCGTCGCATCCGGCGGCGGACGCATGGGCGTGACGATGGACCGCTACGAGGCAGACTGGTCGATCGTCGAGCGCGGGTGGCACGCTCATGTGCTGGGCGAGGCCCCCGGCTTCCCCGACGTCGGCACCGCCATCGCCGCACTTCGCAAGCAACCGGGCGGAGAAAGCGACCAGAAGCTCGGACCCTTCGTCATCCTCGGCGCCGACGGCCAGCCCGTGGGCGCGGTACGCGACGGCGACAGTTTCGCCTTCTGGAATTTCCGCGGCGACCGCGCCATCGAGCTCACACGGGCCTTTGAAGACGGTCCTGACTTCAAGGCTTTCGACCGCAAGCGCGTCCCTGCCGCCCGCTACGCCGGCATGATGCAGTACGACGGAGACCTGCACCTGCCCCGCAAGTTTCTCGTCGAGCCGCCCGTGATCGAGCGCACCTCCGGCGAGTTTCTGGCCGCTTTGGGGCTGCGCACCTTCGCCGTCAGCGAGACGCAGAAGTACGGTCACGTCACCTACTTCTGGAACGGCAACCGATCTGGCGTGCTGGCCCCGGGGCTCGAGGAGTATGCAGAGGTCCCCTCAGACCGCATCTCGTTCGACCAACGCCCCGAAATGCGCGCGCAGGAGATCACCGACCTGGTCGAACGGGCGCTTTCCCACCAGCCCCGGCCCGACTTCGTGCGCCTGAACTTCCCCAACGGCGACATGGTCGGCCACACCGGCGACTTCGCGGCGACCGTGCGGGCGGTCGAATGCGTCGACGCGCAGGTGGGCCGGCTGATCGCGCTGACCGAACAGCTGGGCGGCGTGCTCATCGTGACCGCCGACCACGGCAACGCCGATGACATGTGGATGCGCGACGGCAAGGGCCGGCCGGTCATCGTCAACGGCGCACCTCAGCCCAAGACCAGCCATACGCTGTCACCAGTGCCCGTGACGATCCTCGACACGCGCAACGGCACCGCTTGGAAGCTGCGCGAAGACCTGCCACGCGCGGGCTTGGCCAACGTCGCGGCAACGCTTTTCAACTTGATGGGTTACGAGGCTCCGTCGGACTACGAGCCCTCATTCGTCACGCCGGCCTGATGCCCTCGTTAGGAGCAGCCGCCTGACGTCGCGCCGCAGTCGCAGCGATAGCACGCCCCGGACGGGAACATCATGCGTCCGCAGCTGGGGCACAGCGGGCTGTCCAGGTGGGCCTTGAACAGCACGCCGTTGCCCGCTTGGGTGCGGACGGCATCGGCCGACGCGCCGGTTGCCTTCTCGCCTGCGCTTCCAGTCGCCGCTTCGACGGCCGGGACCGCTTCCGCCTCGACGGCCGGGCCCTTGTTCAGGAACTTCAGCGCCAGCCAGCGGAACAGGTAGTCCGTGATCGACTTGGCGATCGGGATGTCGCGGTTGCCGGTAAAGCCGCTGGGCTCAAAGCGGGTCGCCGTGAACTTGTCGCACAGCACCGGCAGGGGCACTCCGTATTGCAGCGCCATCGAGATCGCCGTGGCGAAGGCATCCAGCAGACCCGACAGCGTCGAGCCCTCCTTCGCCATCACGATAAACACTTCTCCCAGAGTCCCGTCCTCGTACATGCCGGCCGTGATGTAGCCCTCGTGTCCGGCAATCGAGAACTTGTGCGTGATCGCCTGCCGCTCGTCAGGCAGCTTGCGGCGGTCCCGGCGCGCAGCGGGGGCGACGGCGAGAACGGCTTCGACCGCAGCAGCCGGCGCTTCCAGCGCGTGCTTGGTGTCGGTCGTCTTGCGAGTCGTCAAGGGTTGGGCGCGCTTGCAGCCGTCGCGATAGATGGCGACCGCCTTGATGCCCTGCCGCCAGGCCTCCATGTACGTCCGCGTCACGTCCTCAATCGTGGCCTCGTTCGGCAGGTTGACGGTCTTCGAAATGGCACCGGACAGGAACGGCTGCACCGCCCCCATCATGTTCAGGTGCCCCATGTAATGGATCGACCGCGTGCCGTTGGCGGGCTTGAAAGCGCAGTCGAACACGGACAGGTGCGCGTCCTGCAGGTTCGGCGCGCCCTCGATCGTGTCGCTCTGGTCGATGTACAGCGTGATGTCTGCGATCTGGTCGGGCGAGTATCCGAGCTTGCGCAGCGCCGCAGGCACGGCCTGATTCACGATCTTCAGCGTGCCGCCGCCGACCAGCTTCTTGTACTTGACCAGTGCGATGTCGGGCTCGATGCCGGTCGTGTCGCAGTCCATCATGAAGGCAATCGTGCCGGTCGGCGCCAGCACGGTCACTTGAGCGTTGCGATAGCCGTGACGCGCCCCTTCCTGCACCGTCTGGTCCCACACCTGCCGCACTGCGCCCATCAGCGGCGCGGGGACGGCCGACGCGTCGATGGCGCCCACCGCCGCGCGATGCCGCAGCATCACGTTGTGCATGGCGCTGCGATTGGGCTCGAACTTCGGGAAGGCGCCGATCTGCTCTGCCAGCCGCGCCGACTGCAGGTTGGCCTCGCCGTGCATCAGCGCCGTGATCGCCGCCGCATACGCCCGTCCCTGCGGCGAGTCGTAGGCCAGCCCACGGGTCATCAGCAGCGCGCCCAGGTTGGCGTAGCCCAGACCAAGCGGCCGGAAGTCCACGCTGTTCTTGCCAATTCGCTCCGTCGGATAGGCAGCGAAGTCGACCAGAATTTCTTGGGCGGTCAGCGTCAGTGCCACCGCGTGCCGAAACGCTTCGACGTCCAGCTCGCCGTCCGCGCCCACGAACCGCATCAGGTTCAGGCTGGCCAGATTGCAAGCCGAGTCGTCCAGAAACATGTACTCGCTGCACGGATTCGAGGCGTTGATCCGACCTGATTCCGGGCAGGTGTGCCAGTTGTTGATGGTCGTGTCGAACTGCATGCCGGGGTCGCCACACGCCCAAGTCGCCTTGGCCACTTCCTCCATCAGCTCGCGAGCCTTCCACGTGTCCATCGGCCGGCCGTCCTTGACGGCCCGGGTCGTCCACTCCCCGTCGTCCTGAACGGCGCGCATGAAGTTGTCGGTCGTGCGCACGCTGTTGTTCGAATTCTGAAAGAAGACGGAACCATACGCCTCGCCGTCGATGCGGCCGTCATAGCCCGCCTCGATCAGCGCCCAAGCCTTCTTCTCCTCCGAAGCTTTGCAGCGGATGAAGGCGGCGATGTCGGGGTGGGTAACGTCCAGGATCACCATCTTGGCGGCCCGACGCGTCTTGCCGCCGCTCTTGATCACGCCGGCGAAGGCGTCGAAACCCTTCATGAAGCTCACCGGGCCCGACGCCTCGCCACCGCCCGTCAGCTGCTCGCGCGACGACCGGATCGGCGACAGGTTCGAGCCCGTGCCAGAGCCGAACTTGAACAACATGCCCTCGGTCTTTGCCAGCGACAGGATCGACTCCATCGTGTCCTCGACGCTGTTGATGAAACAGGCCGAGCACTGCGGGCGCGCCTCGAAGCCGACGTTGAACCACACCGGCGAGTTGAACGCCATGCGCTGGTTCACCAGCAGCCAGGTCAGCTCGTCCTCGAAGATGCGGGCATCACTTTCCGTTGCAAAGTAGCGGCCTTCCCTTCCCCACTGGCCGATGGTGCCGACGACTCGGCCGATCAACTGACGCACGCTGGACTCGCGCTCCGGCGTGTCGAGGGTGCCGCGAAAGTACTTCGACACCACCACGGCGGTGGCGGTCTGCGACCAACTGGCGGGGAACTCAACGCCCTTCTGCTCGAAGATGGTCTCGCCACGCGTGTTGGTGATGGCGGCGGTGCGGCGTTCCCACGTGGTCTCGTCGAACGGGTGCACACCGGGGCGGGTGTGGTGTCGGCGCATGGTCAGACCCGCGCCGCGGTCCAGCTTCTGTGACGGCAGGGGAGCAAACGCCAGCGGCGCGGCATCAACCGTCGCGATGTCGATGGCCGACACCTCCCGGTCGGTAGCATCGGACTCCTGCGACAGCGTGCCGGAGACCGCGAGCGAAGGCTCGGTCGCCAGTGCGTCGTCCTGCAGGATCCTCAATTGCAAACTCATCGTCCCCCCCTCGTCCCCATACGCCACCCGCCGAGCACCCGAACACCGACGCACCGCAGCGATCCTGGCCATGCCTCGCGCCTCCGAAGCCGGACGTCCCTGAGCGGAACCGTTTGGGCCGGTGCCGCCGCTGCGTAGGGAGACCGGCTCCTTCTTGCGCAGCACCGGAAGCTAGCCGCCGGTTTGGGCCGTGGTCAAATTTCTCGACCACAACATGTTGTGCACGGAGCGGCGATCGACCACTACATCTGGTGGTCCGAGGGCGATCTGCCCCCCGCTTTCCGCAGCGAATCCGCCTGCCTGGATCGCGATATGCACACCGACAAGCGCCGGGCGGCGAGCCTGTGGACAACCTCGGCATTGCCGGCGCAACCTGTTGATACATTCTCGCAACCAGTTCTCTATCTTAACGTTTCCAGCAAGGCCCGCCTGTGAACGCGTTGGCAAGGTCCTTGGCCGCCATCGCCTGATCACGCGCGTCGTCCGGTAGCCGACCCTTCACGGAACCGAGCGAAACCACGATCGAACGCTGCAACCCTTCGACAGTACGCGCTTTCAGGGTGGTGCCTCGGCGAGCCGTTTGAAAGTGCGCCCCGTGTCGCGTACAAGCCCCGCGCGTCGGCCGTCGGCGCCGCGCCCAAGCCGTCGGCCCCAGGGAGAGTGCATCCATGCAGTTCATCGACGAAGCCACCGTGGTGGCCGCCTCAGGCGCGGGGGGCAACGGCAGCCGAAGCTTTCGCCGCGAGAAGCACGTGCCGCGCGGAGGACCCGACGGTGGCGACGGTGGCAAGGGCGGCGACGTCGTCCTGGTGGCCGACCCCAGGTCGCGGTCCCTGCTCGACTACCACTACGGTCGCACGTATTCGGCCGAGGACGGCAAGGCGGGCTCAGGCGCGCGCAAGTCCGGACGCGACGGCGAAGATCTCGTCCTGGCCGTACCGCCCGGGACCCAGGTCTTCGACGCAAACAGCGGGGAACTGCTGGCTGACCTGGTCTCTGAAGGCCACCGCCTGGTGATCCTGCGCGGCGGCAACGGCGGCTGGGGCAACATCCACTTCGCCACCGCCACCCGTCAGGTGCCCGACTTCGCCAATCCCGGGCAGCCCGCCGTCGTCCGATCCCTGCGGTTCGAGCTCAAGCTGCTGGCCGATGTCGCCCTGGTCGGCTACCCCAACGTTGGGAAATCCAGCCTCATTCGCGCGATTTCCGCCTCGCAGGCACGCGTCGCCGACTACCCCTTCACCACGCTTGTCCCCAATCTGGGCGTCGTGCGCCATCAAAGCCGGGTGTTCACGGTCGCCGATATTCCCGGCCTGATCGAGGGCGCGGCACAGGGCGCGGGACTCGGGACACGCTTCCTGAAGCACGTCGAGCGCTGCCGAACCCTCGTGTTTCTGCTCTCGCCGGTCGAAAGTGAGTCCCCGGCGCAGCAGCTCGCCGTCCTGCAGCGAGAGCTCGCTTCCCACGACCGAGACCTGCCGCAGCGGCCGTCCATGGTGGTTCTGGCAAAGGCAGACTTGCTCGGTCCGGACGTCGACGACGTCGTCCGCGAGCTGGCCGAGGAGTTGGGACGCCCCGTGCTGGCGGTTTCGCCGATTACCAAGGTGGGTGTGCCCCGGTTTCTGGACGAGCTCGCCTCCCGCTTTGCCCAAGAGCCCCGTCAAGCGCCAGCGACCTACGACCCCATGGCGGACTGACCCTCGGGGCGGAGTCGGCAATGCCCCTACAGTTGCCACACTCGCCATGGGTCGCGAAATGGCACTGTGCCCAAACGGCACCAAGCCAGATCCCTTGCAATTACAGCAACTCTCCAGATAGGCCTCGATTTGACGGTCTACAGGGGCCTGCCTATACTTCAAGGCCCCGGCACCGGCGAAGTTTGCGCAACTGCGGTGCCACGATTGACCATTGTCTGGAGGAGCTCGGCCCGCCGGCAAAGGCAGCACGCAAGATTGCGGCGTACGCGTGACAGCGGACGCTGCTTGGTGGCATGCTGTTTCGCTACGTCCCTTGCAGGGCGTGGTTTCGATCTCTCTCGTCAAGGACCTTCTAGCGATGCAAGTCAGGTCGTCCGCCCCGAACAGGCAGCCACGCGCCGCACACCCGCTGCCGGAACGGCCGGATTTGGCGCTGCCGCAACGGCCGGATTTGGCAGTACGGGAACGGCCGGACTTGGCCCGCAAGAGAGGCAAAATGTCTCCTGAATTTAGACGTGTGGCTGCGCTGATTGCGGTCGGCACGGTGCTGGCCGCGACGGCTTGGGCCCAACCCGAGCCAACGGCCGAACCTGCTCCGGCCGCAGCCTCAGAGCCCGCGGCCCCGGCCATTGCGCCCGCGGCCCCTGCCTTTGCGCCCGCGGCCCCTGCCATTGCGCCCGCCGCCCCAGCCACTACGCCCGCCGCCCCGGTCGCTGCACCCGCAGCCCCAGCCGCTGCGCCCGCGGCGGCGCCCGCTGCCGGGGCCACGGCCCCGCTGCCCGCCACCGGCGACGCTCAGTACGAGGCCCGACTTCGCCAGATCGAAGAACGCGTGGTCGGCATCAAGGAACGTATCTTCCAGACCAAAACCAAGCTGCTGCTGCTCAAGGAGCAAATCCTCGACAACGTGATCGCAGAGTCGCGCGCCATCCTCGTGCACCGCAACGAAATGGGGTCGTTCTTCGAGCTCGTCAGCGTCCTGTACTACCTCGACGGCAAGAAGATCTACTACCAGGACAACTCCAACGGCCTGCTGAACGACCGCAAGGAGTTCGAGATCTACAACGGCTCCGTGATTCCCGGGAACCACGCCCTGTCGGTGGAACTGGTGTACCGCGGCAACTCGAGCCTGTTCAGCTACTTGCAGGGCTACCAGTTCAAGCTGAAGTCTTCCTACACCTTCTATGCTGCCCGCGGCCGAGTCACCGAAGTTGCGGTTGTCGGCTATGAGCGGGGAGGCGTCGGCACCGATCTCGAAGACAAGCCGTACGTCAAGTACGAGGTCAAGCAGATCCAGAACAAGACAGCCAAGCCCACGGGCGAAGCGGAGCCCGCAGGAAAGTGATGCTGCCCACGGTCGCTCCAGCGCACATCGGTTCGGCCGGTCGCGGCCCCGCGCAGCAGCTCTGCGCGGGTTCTGCGTGGGTTCGCCTGTGCTTGCGCGCGACCCTGCCCGGCCTGTGCGCGACTGTGGCGCTGCTGACCGCTGTCGTCGGCCCGTCCACCTCTGCCCTCGCCCAGAGCAGCGACCCCGTCCGCGGCATCGAGAACGATGTCGAGAACGTCCGGACCTCGGCGCTGCTCATCGACAACGACCTGCGGACCGCGATGGCCCGCGAACGCAAGTACCCGCTGGACCGACGCTTCATCGAAGCCACGCTCGCCTACGAGCGCGGCAATCTGTCGACAGCATCCGTCCTGCTGACCGACCTCGTCAGCGACGCCGAGTTCCAGAAGATGCGCGACTACGGCGACGCCCTGTACATGCTGGGAGACAGCATGTACCGGATGCGCAACTACTTGGGCGCCAAGCGGTATCTGGACCTGATCCTGCGCCAGACCGGCAGCCCCCACTACCAGCCCGCCCTGCAAGCGCTGGCCGACATCGCCGTGCGTCTGCGCCGCATGGAGGAAGTCGAGGACTACGCCAAGCGGTTGACCAACGTTCCCGCCGGCCAGCGGAAGTCTGAGCTGCTGTACCAGTTCGGTCGGTCGTTCTTCTCAGCCGGGTCCTACGACCGTGCAGTCAGCTTCCTCGAGCAAATCGCTGTCGGCGAAGTCCGCTGGCCGCACGCGCACTTCTACATCGGTGCAGCCCACGTCGCGAAGAACCGAATCCCGGACGCTACGCGAGAGTTCCTTGCGGTCGTCGCCAACGGCAAGAACATCGACGAGGCCCGCAAGACCCCTCAGGAAGTGCTGGACTTCGCCAACATCGCGTTGGGACGCCTGTACTTGCAGGACAAGCAGTACGACGACGCCGCGCTGCACTATCAGGCCGTGGACCGCAACTCGCCGGTGTATGAGGAGTCGCTGTTCGAGCTCGCCGCCACCTACGTCGCCGCGAAGAAGGCCGACAAAGCGCTTGAGACACTGGATGTTCTGTTGTTGACCGTCAGCGACGACAACGTGGCAGTACAGGCCGCCGTGCTGCGTGGCCGCATCAACATGCTCAACAAGTCGTACGACGCAGCTGACGCTTCGTACCAGGACGTGGTCGACCGCTACAGCGCGATCACGGGCGAGCTCACGCGATTCGCCTCCAGCGACAAGAACCTGGAGCAATTCTTCACCTGGCTCCTGAACCGCGGCAGCGACGAGTACTCGGTGGTACGGCCGGTCTCGGACCGCGTCGCCCGCTACATCGAGAACGACGAGGACATCCAGCGCGTAGTCACGCTCTTTGACGAGATGTCGGCCGAACGCGCAGAGGTCAAAGAGGCGTCCCGCTTGGCCGCGACCATCGAAGCCGCCCTGAAAGAGAGCAGCCGCCTCGACATGTTCCCGGAGCTCAAGGACGGCTGGATGCGGGTGGTCGAGAACCAGAACCGCTCCGTGGACACGGGCCGGCGTATCGTCGAGCTGCTGCGCACCTACGCCGAACCGCGCATGACGGCAGAGGAACGCATCCGCGCCGACGCCCTACGCGCGGAACGCAAGCGCCTGGAAGAAGCCTTCGCAAAAGTACCTGCCACCAAGGGCGATTACATCGAGCGCCAGCGCCGCGTCGACTCAGGATTTGCCAATCTGGCGGCCGACGTGGGCATCCTGAAGACGCAACTGGCCGGCGTGAAAGATCAGGTTCTTGCGGTCGAGAAGATGCTGAATGAACGCGTCTTTGGTGAGCAGGGCCTCGTTCTGCCCAAGGACCGCGAGAACGAGATCCGCACTGAGCTACAGGCCGCGAAGGACGAAGTGCGCCGCATCTTCCGGGATATCGAGGCCCTGACTCAGGATGTCGAGGTGTATGCTCAGGGCGTAGGTGCCGGCGACAAGGTCAGCCGCGACGAGAGCACCGTTCGGGTGGCCCTGCTCGCGACCCAGCGAGCTGAGCAGATGCTGTATGCGACCATCCTCGAGCGCACAGGCGAGCGTTCCAACGAGGTCGTGCGCCTGCGTGTTGCCCGCACCCAGCTTGAGCAAATTGGCGTCGGCATGGAAGGTTCGCTGGCGGTCATCTCCTCACGGGCGGGCGAGCGTTTGGCCGGCATCGCCAAGATCCTGACCGTCGAGAAGCGCAACATCGCCGAGTATCAGGTCACCGTTCGCGCCTACGAAGACAACGCCCGCTCGCTGTCGCGCGACGTCGGCTTCGGCATGATCCGCAACGCACAGCGTCGATTGGCCGACATCTTGCTGGAAGCTGACTTGGGCTTGGTCGATGTCGCATGGCAACGCAAGCAGGAAAAGACGAGCGCTATCCGCGAGCTGCAAGAGGAACGCACCCAGCGCATCCGCACGCTTGGCGAGATCCTCGACAACCTGACCAACGACGGAGGTGCCGAGTGATGCGCACCCCGCTTCGCCTTTGGGTCATTCTGGCGACCTTGGTCACGCTGTTCGCGGTGTCCGCGGGCGCTGAGCAGCCCGTGCGGACCATGCCGAAGTATCGGGTTCGCGGCGACGTCGTCGACGACCCGGTGCAGCTCAACGTCGAGCGCAAGGCTTTCCAGGCAGCGTTCGAGGCCTACAAGCTCGCCGCCAAGGAGTTCCGCGACGAGGTTCGCGAGTTCATCGCCCGCGAGGTCTCGAGTCGGCAGAAGAGCGTTTCCAGCGGCTACCAGTCGCAGATCGACGCCTTGGACAAGCAGCAGTTCGACCTGCGGCGTGAGGCGATTGCCCGTCTCGAGTCGTTCATCTTCCGCCACCGCGATCACGAGCAGTACACCCCGGACACGATGTTCCGGCTGGCCGAGCTGTACTACGAGGACACGATCGCGTCGTACAACCGCTCGCAGGACGACTTCAACCGCGAGATGGGCCTGTACAACCGCGGCAAGTTGCTGGACCCGCCGACGGAGAGCGAGCGCGACTTCTCCCGCTCGATCGCCATCTACAAGTACCTGCACTGGGTGCCTGAGGGTACGCAGATGTCGCCGCTGGCGGGCAAGCTGCAGGGCGTCGTGCTCGAGGCGCGCTGGCCGAACTACAAGTTCGCCGACGCCGCGATGTACCTGCAAGGCTACTGTGAGTTCGAGGGTGGCGAGGTCGAGCGCGCGATCGCTTCGCTGTCGAAGATCGAACAGTTCTATCCGAACTCGCAGTACGTTGCTGAGGCTTGGTTGCGCGTCGGCGAAATGTACTTCGACGACAGCAACTTCGAAGCCGCCGCCGACGCCTATGGCAGAGCCGCCAAGCGTGCCGAACAGACCGGCGACCACAAGAACTACAGCCTCGCGCTCTACAAGTTGGGCTGGTCAAACTTCCAGCTCTACCGGTACCCGGAAGCCGTGCGCTGGTTCCAGAAGCTGATTGAATTCGAGGACAACCTTGCGGCCAAGGCGACCAAGGGCAAGGACCAGCTCGACCTCCGCAAGGAAGCGATCGAGTACTTGGCCAAGTCCCTTGCGGAACCGAGTTGGGATGAAGACGGCTGCGACGACTTCGGCAACGAGGACGCCAAGAGCGCGTGCCTGACGCTGGACCCGCGCTTGCGCCCGCGGCTCTACGTCGCGTCGGTACTTGCTCCGGACTTCACGGACTTCCCGAACTGGCAGTCGGTGGCGCAAGGCGACGTGCTGACCCGCCTGCAAGCGAACTTCAACGCCCGTCAGGCCGTCCGCAAGGACTTGATCAACGGCAAGCCGTACATCTACGACATCCTGCTGACCTACGGTAACACGTTGCTTGAGCAGGCTTTGGACGACTACTACCGCCAAGGCATCCTGGTGCTGGGCTACGTCGTCGACCATTGGCCGCAGGCCCGCGAGTCCCAGGCTTCGCAGCGCAAGATCATCCGCGCCGTCGACATCTTGGCCGGCGCCGCACTGAACTATCAGGCCCTGCTTGCCAAGGGTGGCTTGAGCGCCGCCGAGCAGAACACCGCCAAGCTGGGTCTGGAAATGGCGATGGCCGACCAGGAACGGCAGGTCGTCGAGCGCCGCAAGTACCTGAGCTTGTTCGCCAAGGGAACGCCCTGGTACGAGAAGTGGGGCGGAGACAAGGACCTGGCCGCACAGGTGGACGACACCATCAACAAGGTCCGCCTCGACTTCGCCCGCCTGATGCACCAGCAAGCGCAAACGCTGCGTGCCGCGGGTGAAGAAGACGCGGCGTTGGCCAAGTACATCGAGGCCTCGAAGGAATACGAGGTCTTGTTGCTCAACGACCTTGAAGCCCCCGGAGCCTACGAGCTGGCGTGGACGGTCGCGGAGACCCAGTACTTCGCTGGCAAGCGCTGCGACGCCCTGCGCACCAAGGAAAACGAGCTGCTGACCGACCCGAAGTCCGGCGCCCTGATTCCGTACCCGGTGGAGGCGGTTCCGGCGCTGAAGGGCTCTTGCGAGCAGATGCGCAAGTCGATCAAGTACTACACGATGGTCCGCGACTGGAAGGGTCAGAAGGGCAAGGGAGAGGACGGCAAGCCTCTGGACTACACGGAAGAGGCCGGCTTTACCGCCATCCTGTCGTCCAGCCAGGTGCTGAACGCGCGTGCGGCGCTGCCCGTCAACGACCCGGAGTACCTCGAGTCCCGCATGATCCCTGAGCTGCGCCCCAGCAACGCGCAGGACGACGCGGACATCGAGGCGATGAAGGACGCGATTGCTGTCCAGCGCGTGCCGCGGCAGACGATCGACCCCGTCGCGACCGAGTGGCTGCTTGCCGTGGATGGCTACATCGCCGCGGGCCAGTTCAACCGCGAGGATCCGGAGCGCGCCCAGCGCTTGGCCCTGCAGGCGGCGGAATTGCTCTACAAGAACCGCAACTACGACCCGTGGCCTCAGGGTGTGACACCGCGAACCACGGCCGGATTCTGGTCCGCCCGCGAGCGTTTCTGGTGGATCATCGAGAAGTTCCCGGTGTCCAAGCAGGCGATCTCGTCCATCCAGAACCTGTTGACCTCCTTCGCGGTCGAGAACGACATCGAGGGCCTGCAGATGGTCACCAAGTACATGGAGGAGCACCCGCGCCTCGGTGACCCGACCAAGATCGACGAGACGAAGAAGAAGGTCGCGTTGTTCAAGCTCGGCGTGTTGGCTCGCGACGCAGAGAACTTGTACGGCGAAGCGGAAAAGCGCCGCAAGGCCGCAGAAGCAAGCACGAATCCTGACGAAGCAGGCAAGCAGTTCGCCGACGCTCGCGAGTACTACGACAAAGCTGGCGACAAGTACCGCAACCTGCGCGCGGACGCCAAGGACACCAAGACCAAGCTGGGCGCTCTGATGTGGGGCATGGAGTCGTTCCGGCAGGCAGAGAAGTGGGACAAGTGCTTCGACGTGCTGAAGGAAGCCGAAGAGATGATCCGCAGCGTCAAGGACGCTGACGAGGCCGAGCGCAAGGAGAACCTCAAGCGCTTGGACCAGATTGTCACCACGCGCGCCAAGCTGAACTACCGCTTCTTCCGCATCCCCGAGGCCATCGCGGACTACCGTCTGCTGTACGAAACCGATCCGAACGGACAGTACGCTGCCGAATACCTGAAGTCTGCCGCCGACTTGGCGTCGTACAACAGCAACTGGGATCTCGCCGTCCAGCTCGACAAGGAATACATCGCCCGCTACAGCGGCGACGTGAAGAAGCGCGACACGGTGCGGACCACGGCGTGGCGCATTCAGCAGTCGTGGCAGAAGAAGGGCGACATCGATCGGCAGGTCGAGGCACTCGAAGAGTTCATCGCCCGCTACACCACCGACAAGCTGGCGTCGAACCGCGTGTTCCAGGCCTACTCGATGATCGGCGAGATCTACGAGAGCCGCGGCGACGAGAAGAACGCCGACAAGATCTGGCGCCGCATCATCGATGCGTTCAACACGGGCGGTTACGCCAAGAACGGCGGTCCGGAAGCGACGTCGGCCGCGCAGGCGACGTTCAAGCTGATGGTGCCCCGCTACCAGCGGTTCATGGCGACCAAGATTGTGGCCAACCCGAAGCTGTCGGCGCTCAAGCAGGCGCAGGATCTGCAGAATCAGGTCAAGGCGATGATGGACATCGTGGCCGGGCCGGAGAAGAAGACCAAGAAGCCAGACGGCACCGTCGAGACCAGTCGCGGTGGCGGCATGTTCGACGAGTACAAGGACGCGGTCGCCGGTTACGGTTCGCGAGACTGGTCGTACGCTGCGTACCTGTATCGTGGCCAGATGCTGGTGTTCTTCGCCAAGTCGATCTACGGCGCGCCGACACCTGAGAACATGTCCCCCGACGAAGAAGAAGAATACCTGAACGCTTTGGAGCAGTTCGGCAAGCCCATCGAAGATCAGGCCCTGCGTTCGTTCGTGTCCGCGTTGAGCGATGCCGAGTCCAAGGGCGTCGTGAACCAGTGGGTCACCGAGCTGCGCAAGGCGGTCAACCGGTACAAGCCCAAGGAATACCCGCTGCTCAAGGACGAGAAGCGTCTCGTCGCCGATCCGGCAGGCACGTTGCTGCAGCCGGACAGGGAGCTGCGATGAACGCCTTGCGCTTCCAGCTGCGCCTTGGCGCACCGCGATGGCTGCTCGCTTGCGTGGCTGTCCTGGCCACGTCGGCATGGCTGACGGCTTGCGGTGCTCCCGAGGTTGTCGAGCCGCCGCCGCCGCCGCCCGTCGAGACGCCGGTTGATCCGGTCGAGCCGCCGCCCGCGATCGATGAGGCGCCGCCCGTCGAGACCCCCGCGGAACCGACGCCCGTCGCTGCAGAGCCGGCGGCCGAGCCGACGCCCACTGCGGCCGAACCGGCCAAGGCTCCTGAGGAAGTCACTGACATCCGGCGCGATTCCTCGCCGGCGGAAGACATGATCAAGGAAGGCGTCACCCTGCTGCGCGACAACAACCTGTTTGACGCCCGGCAGCGCTTGCAGGCGGCCACGCAGCAGGACCCGAAGTCGGCGACGGCCTGGTACAACCTCGCGCTTGTGCAGCACCGCATGGGCAACACGGAGGATGCGCTCGCGTCGGCGGGCAAGGCCCTCGAACTGAATCCGACCTATTCGCGTGCCGCCGTCCTCTCTTCGGTCATTCACCTGCGACGCAACGAGCCGGGCATGGCCGAGAAGGTCTTGGACGGCATGCTGGCCTCCCGTCCCGCAGACGTGATGCTGCTGGGCGCACGGGCGCGCGTGTTCGTCGAAGAGAAGGAGTACGGCAAGGCGCTGGAAACCTGCGTGCGAGCCCTGCGGCTCGACCACGACAACCCCGAGGCGTTGCGGTACATGGCCGAGGCCTACTTGGCGATGGGGCGCGACGGTCTGGCCAAGCTGGCACTCGACCGCGCGTTCTCGATCTACTCCGGCGACTATGAGGTCGAGGGTCAAGCAGCCGCGGTCACCGATCCCAATGCGCCCGTCGAGGCTCCACGCAAGGCGTATGATGTCCGTATTGCCAAGGGCGGCGGCAGCATGCGCGGCACACGGGCGGAGGCGCTGGACCGCGACGCCGGCATCGCGCACATCTACTACCTGTACGGCCGCATGGCGATGAAGACGGATCAGGTCTCGGAGGCGCGCGAGCACTTCCTGCAAGCCACCCGACTTCGCCCAGACTACGCCGAAGCTTGGAACAATCTGGGCGTGTGCTGGGTCACCGCCAAGAAGGGCGAAGAGGCCATTGAGGCGCTGACCAAGGCGCTTGAGATCGAGCCCACCATGCTCGAAGCCCGGGTGAACCTGGGCAGCGCCTACCGAATCAGCAAGGATCCGGAGCGCGCAGTGAAGGCCAAGGCACAGTACGAGAAGGCGATCACGCAGGACTCGCGGCTGCCGGCGCCCTACTTCAATCTCGGCATCCTCTACCTCGAAAGCGAGATGCCGGACGTCTCGAACAACGAGCAGCGGTACCAGAAGGCCATCGACTACTTCGCAGCTTACCGCGACAAACGGGGCCCCGTACGCGGCAAGGATAAGGACCCGCTGGAGGACTACGTCGCCGAGGCCGTGAACCTGCGCAAGATCGCCGCCGACGCCCGCAAGGCGCAGGAACAGGCCGCACAGGAACAGGAGATCGAGAAGAAACGGCTGGAAGAAGAGAAGATCCAGAAGGAAGCGGAAGAGAAGAAGAAGGCCGAGGAAGATCGCATCAAGGCTGAAGAAGAGGCCAGCAAGAAGGCTGCTGCGGAAGACGCCCTACGGCTGAAGGCCGAGGACGATGCCCGCAAGGCCGCCGAAGCGGACGCCCAGAAGACGGCTGAGGAAGCCCGCAAGGCCGAAGAAGCCCAGCGCGCCGCCGAAGAGGAAGCCCGCAAGAAGGCTGAGGAAGAGGCCAAGCGACAGCTGCCGCCGGTCGATGAGACTCCCCTGCCGCCGACCCCGCCGCCTCCGCCCGACGACTCCGCCCCCGTTCCGGCGCCGCCCCCGGAGCCCGCGCCTGAGCCCGCCCCGGCACCTGAGCCCGCGCCTGCCCCTGAGCCCGCGCCTGCCCCCGAGCCCGCGCCTGCCCCCGAGCCCGCGCCTGCCCCTGAGCCCGCGCCTGCCCCCGAGCCCGCGCCTGCCCCCGAGCCCGCGCCTGCCCCTGAGCCCGCTCCTGCCCCTGAGCCGCCGCCTGCCCCTGAGCTGCCGCCTGCCCCTGAGCCGCCGCCTGCGCCTGAGCTGCCGCCTGCGCCCGAGCCTGCGCCCGCTCCTGAGCCGCCGCCTGCCCCAGAGCCGGCACCTGCTCCTGAGCCGCCGCCTGCCCCAGAGCCGGCACCTGCTCCTGAGCCGCCGCCTGCTGAGGAACCGGCTCCCCCGCCGCCTGCGCCTCCCACCGACGAGGAACCGCCGCCGCCCCCGCCCCCGCCTCCTGAAGGCTGAGTCGGGACAAACGCGACACCGCGAGGTGAAGTGCAAGAGTTCTTGACCTGACGAGGTCGAGGCGTGAACCTTGGAACGAGGATGCGCGTCCAAAGGACTGCGGACACGCGACTGGCAAGGAGAACCGATGCGAAACGTACGACGAAACGCTGGATGGCTGGCCGCACTCGTGGCCTTGCTTGTCGTTGCGTTCGCCTCCGTTCCCGCGGACGCCTTCGCTCAGGCCAAGGGCAGCAAGATCAAGGGCAAAGGCGACGGCCAGATCCGTGTGAATGATGCAGACCGCGGCAGCGGCGCGGTGGACCTTGGCGTGATCGACATCGACGGCCGCATCTACAAGCCTTCGGTGTTCTACGTGCTCGCTCGCGGCGACATCCGCTACAGCGGCATCGAGTTCCGCCAGAACTTCCTGGACCGCATCGTGAAGGGTGCACAGAAGCGGCCCTTCTGAGTCTCGGCCGTTCCAAGTCTCGACCTTCCGGCCCGATTCTCTCCTGAACAGCTTCGCCTGCCCGCGTTGCTCCGGTCACCCGGCGGTGCGCTCCTGCGCGTGCTTCTCTTGCAGCGCTCGGAACACCTGGGGCGGCACCAAGGGGCTGACGTCGCCGCCAAGGCTCGCCACCTCGCGCACCAGCTTGGACGAAATGAAGAAGTGGCCCTTCTCGGTCATCATGAAGATGGTCTCGAGTTGAGGTGCCAACAGGTTGTTCATCGTCGACATCTGGAACTCGTACTCGAAATCTGCGACGCCGCGCACGCCGCGCAGTACGACCGAAGCTCCGCTCAACCGCGCAGCTTCGACCATCAGGCCGTCGAAGACGAGAACGGTGACGCGCGGGTCGTGGCAAAAACACTCCTCGATCAAAGACTTGCGCTCAGCCAGCGTAAACATCGGCTGCTTCTCGACGTTGCGAGCAAGCGCCACGATCACGCGGTCGAACACGCGCAGACCGCGCTCGATGATGTTCATGTGACCGATCGTCAGCGGGTCGAAGGATCCCGGGTAGAACGCAACGGTCGGAGCGCGCCCGGCGGGCACGGGGGAGTCGGACACAGGAAACCTCCGTCTAATCGGCCGCGCCTTCCATGCGCCGCCATTCGCCAGGCTGGGTGGGGACGGACCACAGCTCGGCCAGAACCTCGGTCGGGTCGGCCACATCATCCATCGGCCCCAGCTCGACCTCACCGCCGTGGTCGTCATCCTCGGGGAAATCGCCTCGCATCCTGCGATCTTCCTCTGCTTTCTGTTCCTTGGCGCGCAGTTTCAACAGCTGCTTCTTGTCCATCCCCTTGGCCAGCACGCGTAGCCGCGTGTTGGTGTGGAAGGTCAGCCACATCACGAAGTGGACAGGATGGAAGTGGTACAGCAGGCCGTCCCACGCCGCGCCCGTGTCGAGGCCGATGAACTTGGCGACGTCTGCCGTCAGCCACATGAAGGGCAGTTGCCGCTGAATCTGCTGAGCGAACAGCGTGTTGCGCCACATGCCTCGCTCGTCCTGCAACAGCTTCGTCAGCTCCTCGACGCGCTCGTTCCACCCTTGGGCGACCGCCATCGACTTGAACCAGTCGACCTGGTCGCTCCACTCGGACACATGTCGCGTGATGGAGCGGCGCAGGCGATTGCGGACCACGCCCTCGTCGCTGTCGTCGGCGGCGGAGTAGAAGGCCTGCACGTCGTCGGGCGCAACCTTGCGAGACGACAGGATGAAGTCGTCCTGCTTGCGCTTGGAACCGGTGCCGGCGGCTTCCGGCAGGATCATGCGGGTCAGGTCCTCGGTATCGACCATCAGGTTGTCGTCGGTGTCGGCCTCGAGCTCGAACCAGAACTCACTGTGAATGCCCAGCAAGTCGACGATCTGGCGCCAGCGACCGTCGGCGATGATCTCGACGTGCAGGACGCCGTCCTCACCCTGCTCGTCGCCGAAGTTGCCCACGCGGCCGATGACCTTGCCCGCCGGTACGCGCGTCTGGTCGGTGCCGTCGATGGCAAACAGGGCTACGTCGCCCCGCTTCAGTGCGGCCAAGTGCTCGCCGTGGTCGAGGAACGGCTTGTACTCCGGGTCCGCCCCCTCACCGTCGGCGACAGGGTCCTCTTCCTCCGGCTCGTCACCTTCCGCGAGCGGCTTGGCCGGCTTCGGCGCGACCTTTGACCCGGTTGGCTTGGGGGCGGTCGGGGCGGCTTCTGCATCAGCGCCTTCCTCGCCCTCGGCCGGCTTGCCAGTGTTGCCGCGTCGGGCGTTCGACACCCACTCGGGTGCCATCGTCATCAACGCCGCGTCATCCTGCACCTTGGCCTTGTAAGCGGCGTCGGACTTGTCCTGTTCAGCGTCGAAGGCGAGCAGGTGCATGTACAGAGAATAGAAGACGAACACGCGCTTGGGGTCCGCCGGGTCGAAGGGGACCTCATGGCGCACCAGCACGAAGTTGTTCGAGCCCAGCCGAGCACTGGGACCGTTGCGTGCGGCGACGACGGTGCCGTCGATCATCGCCCGGACCTCGGTGCCACGCGGCGCGTGCAAATGGACGCCGCCGTGCCACTGACCGCCCAGCCCCATGGGATAGAAGCCACCGAGTTCATTGGCTTCCGTGTTCTTGTAGTAGTGCGCCGCAAGCTGCAGCACCTTCTGCTCGGTCAACAGGCTCGCGATGCTGACGCCTGCCACGAGCTCGAGCGGGAAGTCGTTGTGCTCTTTCGCAAGGCCCTGCAGCAGGCGCGCCCAGTCGAAGCCCGGCCCCGGGTCGAACTTCTGCGCCGTCATGTGGAAGTGCCCGTAGATACCCATCTTTTCGGTGTCGATGGCTTCCGGGACTTGCCAAATGATCTCGCCCCGCTCATCGACGGGCGCGGCCAGCTTGATCTTGGGGAAATGGACGTTGAGCTCACGCAAGAGCTTGATCAGCGCGTCGTATTGCGCGTCGGTGTAGCCCCAGCTCTTCCAGGGCACGCCGTTGATCTCGATGACCTCGCTCATCCGCCGCACGCCGCCCGATGCCATCTGGCCCGCGAGACCCGCCTTGGCCGGGTCGACTTCGCCCGTCGAGCGCGCGTAGTTCATCTGCAGGCAGTTGACGTCGATGCCGATGGCGAAGTTGTTCAGGTTGGGGCGCAGATCTGAAGCCGCGTGGATGGCCATCGCGACGGGATCGGCCGACTGGTAGATCGTGCCGTCCCAATCGACCATGAAGTGCGTCGAAAAGCCGCGCATCTTCAGGATCCGAAAGCAGTCCTTGGAGTTCGCCGTGATGTCGGCGTGCAGCACCACGCAGTCGACCACGCCCTGCGCCGTCGGCAAGTCCGTGATGTGCAGGCCTTTGTCGGTCCGTCTGGGCCACAGGTACTTGCGGTTGGCGTCGGGGTGGATCAACCGAGAGAAGTCCATCGCGGGGTCGTCCAGATACGTCACGATGCGGGCGTCGGCGACGGTGCGCTTTTCTCCAGCCACGACGATGTAGTCGCGCGCGTTGGCCGGCCCCTGCTCCTGCAGCGTGTTGCGCGGAGTGGCGAGGTTCAGCTGGGCGACTTGCACGGACGACGACATCGGTTCAGCCCTTGGCCTTGCGGAAGATGCGACGGACGATCAGGAACAGAATCAGCAGGAACACCAGCGACACAAGCACCAGGATCGCCACACCGACGACCACGTAGAGCGTGTACCCGAGCACGCCCTGCGCCGTGGCGGCCGCGCCGCGCAGCGACTTCTCGACGCGCGCGGTCCAGCCGAGCTTGGGCTCGATCACGGCCGTCACGCCGACGGAGCCCAGCTTGGTCACGTCGCCTCGCACCATCGAGGGGTCCAACTCAACCGCCAGCCTCAGGTTCAGGGTCCCTTCGACCTCGTCCGGCGTCTGATGCACGAACTCGATGGTCCACTGGCCCAACACTTCAGACATCGTGGCATTCAGCTCGGTCGCAAGGTTCTCTTCCTTCTCGACCTCGCGGTAGGTGCCACCGGTGCGCTCTGCCAGCAGTCGCAGCCGCTCCAGCTCGTAGGGCTCGCCCAACATCCCCAACCCGACGGCGAAGATGCGGATGCCGGCTGCGCGCGCCGTGCCAATCCAGAAAGCGGCGCGGCTGCGAAAGTCGACCTGCTGGGCGATCAGGCGCTGGTTGAGGAATTGGCGAATGCAGTCCTGCTGCTTGACGGCATCATCGGCCAGCGCGCGGCAGCTTTCCGGCGGGTTCTCCTGGCACAGTTCGAGGTCGCGGAAATAGCCATCCTTGCCGTCGCCGACGAGGATCAGCACCTTCTGCTCGCCCTGTCTGGAGTCCCGCAGCAGCAGCTTGAGCGCCTCGTCCATCGCCGAGGTTTCGTAGTCCAGCGCCTCACCCTTCAGCTGACGCGCCGCGCGGGCGTCAGTCTGCACTTTCGCGTTCTCTGGCGTGAATTCCCCGTACTTCTGCAGCGCTTCCCGGGGGGGCTTGCAGTACCTTCGGTAGTCGTAGAACGGCGCACCCAAGTTGAACGGCCGAGGAAAGTAGCCCTCGAATGCCGTCTGCTGACCTTTCAACAGGGTGATGATGGGCTTGGGGTCGGTGGCCAGACCGCACAAGTCGGTCCCCGCGGCTGGCGACGGCGCTTCCTCTGTCGCCGGACCAGCGCCTGTGATCGGTCCACCGGTAAGCGCCTCGAACCGGGCGTCGGCACAGACTTTTCGCGTCTCCTCGACATCCGCGAGCTCGCCCGTGCGTCCCTTGAGGCCCACGAAGCGATACAGGCGGTCATTGGCCCAGATCAGGTTGATGCGGTCGGTCTTGGCCAGCGGCTTGAAGGCGGACGCGAGCGCTTCCTTCAACCGACGACCCAGGCTTCCGTTGCGCAGCGCGGGTGCCTGATAGCCTGAGGCGACGATCACCAAGGCTGTCGGCACCCCGGCCTTGTCCATCGGGATCAGGTTGCCATCCTTGCGACCGTCCAGCGGCTGGCCCGCCTGGAAGGCGATGTAGGGCGGCCGGCTCTTCTGCTTGGCGTCGACCACGGACAGCTTCTTCACTGCCTTCAGCGCCACCGGTCGGCCGTTGCGGTCCAACACGGTGCCGAAGACGCGAACCTTGGGGAATTCCGACACATCGATGCGCTGAATGCGGGCTTGCGGCAAGTCGAGGGGCGGCACGGTCGGCTCAAGCGCGATCGGTTCGATCGGACCGTGGTTGTGTCCATCGTCCTGACCGACCGCGCTGCGGGCCCCGCCGACCGTGCCCGCGGCAAATGCGAGCAGCACGAGACCGCGCGCGACGACGACGGCAGACCGCCGCCGGTCGCGGAGCGCACCGCCCGAGACTGAAGAACGCAAGGTCATGCGCTGAACCGATGCGGCAGCAGGCGATAGCCACCGACCACGCGGCGCTCCAAAACGGCGCCGTTGCGGGACACGAGCTCGAGTTCGACGGCATATGCGCCGGGTACGAGGTCGTCGAAGGGGTAGGGGGTCTCGAATTCGAGGCGACGGTTGGGCTGTGCTGTGTACACGCCGTGCTGGAACCTTCCGTGTTCACAGGAGATAGCGACACGGACGCTGGCACCGGGCGGGACCGCGTCGCTCAAGTCCACCCGCAGCGGCGCTCCCGGAAACAGGGCCTCGCCTGCCACCGTCCAAGCAGGGTCGACGTGAAACAGCGCCCTGTGGCCGACGGCGGCCGCGACGGTGGCGGTGGAGCACGTCATCAGGAAGGCGCGTCGATCCATGGTCAGGCAATCTAGCAAGGGGATCCGGCCGGGACAAGCACGCATCGTCGCAGAACCGTCCAACTCAGCGCAGTCGGCCCACTCGGCCGCGGCCGTGCAGCCATCCCCCACCGGGCACCTCGCGGCCGCCGACGCAAAGGCGCACGCCCCCGGGCTGTCCCGCAACAGCGCGACCGATCGGCCGCACGGCGGCGAGCTCGTGACCGACGGCGGAAAACAGCAACGACAGGTCCACGCCGGGCGGTGCTGAGACGAGCAGAGCGTAGTCGTCACCTCCGCTTGCACACGCCACCCGCCAGTCCAGCCCCTGCAGCTCCAGACCGTTCTCAACCTCTGGCGCCAACCAATGCGGCGCGGGCAAATCCAGCTCGAGGCAAAGCCCGCTGGCCAACGCCAGCCGTGCCGCATCCAGCCCCAGCCCGTCCGACAGGTCGATGGCGGCCAGGTCCTCGCCAAGTGCCTGCAACAGTAGTCCTTCCGACACGAGGGGTTGCGGAAACAGGTGAGCACGCACGCACGCGTGCACCCACGGCTGTTCGCCAAAGCCCGCGCCCTGTCGACGCAGCAGCTCGAGACCCAGTCCCGCGAGACCGACCTGCCCCACCAGCCACACGATGTCTCCCGGCCGTGCCGCGTCGCGCCGCAACGGTCGACCCGTGACTTCTCCCAGCGCTGTGACGCACCAACGCTGTGGGCCTGAAGCCAGACCGAAGTCTCCTCCGACAACGGCGGTGCCGAAGCGGTCAGCCAGATCGGCAAGACCACGTGCAGACTCGAGCACTTGCGCGACCTTGGCGCTGGGTGGCAGCTCGACCGCCAGCAGCAGACCCGTGGGACGGGCACCCATGGCGGCAAGGTCGGACAAGTTGACGGCCGCGGCTCGGTGACCGATGGCGACAGCTGGGGTCAACGCGGAAAGCCAATCGACCCCTTCGACGATGGCGTCCACTGTCGCGACGACGTGGCCTTCGCACCGCAACACGGCAGCGTCATCGCCGTTGGGCACGACCAGGTGCGGCAGGGGTCGGTCAAACACCTCCCGCAGCGCCCGAATCAGCCCGACTTCGCCCAGCTTGCCGACGGTGGACATGGCCAGTTCCTCACGAGGGTGTTGGCGAGCCCTGCGCACGGTCCGGGTCGGGCGTGCCCGGCCGGGTCGCCTCTACAGCGCGTGCGAAGGCGGTCGCTTGAGCGAAACCCGTGGGTCCCATGCGGGCTTCCTGTTCACGCAGGGCCTCGACGACAGCGGCGGGCGCGTGCTCTGGAACGTCGAGCGTCACCCGGATGCGCAGGTCGCCGCGCCGCACGGGCTTCCCCGGCTCCGGCCGCGCACCGGCGACCGGGGCGCCGCGTCCAGCAATCCGAAACTCGCGCCCGACTGGCGTTCCGGGGAGAATCCTCAAGGTCTCGGGGCCTTCCATGGTCGGCACCGCAACGCGCGCGCCACCCGTCGCTTGAGCAAACGTCAGCGGCAGCGTGCAAGTCAGGTCGTCGCCCTCCAGCCGCAGCAGGGGATGGCGCCTCACCGTGGTAACGACCACGAGGTCGCCCGCCGGCCCTCCCAGCGTCGCCCTCTCGCCGGCACCGCGCACGCGCAGGTGCGTGCCATCGCGGGTGCGAGGCGGAACCGCGACCAGAACCTGCTGCCGATACGGGACCTTGCCTTCCCCACGACAGCTCTGACAGGGCGCGAGCAGCACAGCCCCGCGTCCCTGGCAGAAGCCGCAGGTCATCTCTTGCCGTCGCAAGCCGACCCGCAATCGCCCCAGTCCTTGGCAAACGTGGCACACGGGATTGCGCTCCGGCTCACAGGTCCCTTCCCCCGCGCACGCCGAACAGGCCGTGTCGTACGCCGCCTCGACCCGAATCTCGCCCCCCATCAGCGCGCGTGTGAAGTCGAGGTCATGCTGCACCCGCAGATCGCGTCCCTGCTCCAGACCTAGCAGTTCTGGCGACTTGCGGCGAAACCGGGTGACCACCAGATCCAGCACGTCCAACGCGCGGGCCGCCCGAGGGTCGTCCACCATGCGGAGCGGATCTTTCAACAGCATCGCGCGGTCATAGCGGGCGCGCTTCTGCTCGTCGGACAGCTCTGCGTAGGCTTGGGAGATCTGCTTGAAACAGTCTGTCGCCCGCTCCGAACCCTGCTGGCGATCGGGGTGAAAGACCCTGGAAAGCTTGCGATAGCTCGCCTTGATCTCGTCGGCCCCAGCCCGTACCGAGACACCGAGCAGCCGATAGTGGTCGGGCAGGTAGGCTTGCATCCTTCAGCCCTGCTGCGCCATCAGGCGTCGTCGTCCGGAGGGGACGGAGGCGCGGCCGGGCGCCCAGCGGCAGCCTTCAGGGCGGCAACGTGCCTCGGATCGGGGTCGGTGGCGTAGCGGTAGCGGTAGGCAACGCCCCGACGATAGCCCTTGCCGTAGTAGTAGCCGTACCCTGCGCCCCGCGTCGCCGTCCGTGAGAGCACGACACCCAGCAGCTGCGCATTGACGCTCTGCAGTGCGTGGATCGTCGATCTCATGGACTCGCGCTTGCTCCGCTCAGAGTGGCCCACCAGCACAACGCCATCGACGAGAGAGGCGATCACCAGCGCATCGCTGACGATCTCGACGGGCGGCGAGTCGAACACGACGGTGTCGTACTTGGCCATCAGCTCGGTGACCAGCTGACGGAACCGCTCTGTGTGCAGAATTTCCGACGGGTTGGGCGGCACTGGACCGCAGGCCATCAGCGACAGTCCGGGCACGTCGGTCTTCTTGATGAACTTCTCGACCGAATCCTGACTGAGAATATAGCTGGTCACACCGACATCGCCGGGAACGCCGAACACGTGATGCAATCGCGGCTTGCGCAAGTCGGTGTCCACCACGACGCAGTTGCCGGTCGACGCCGCCAAGGTAATGGCGAGCGTGGTCGAGGTCGACGTCTTGCCCTCGCGCGGGTGGGCGCTGGTGATCAGGAGGGTATGCAGCGGCTTGTCCGGCCGCATGAACAGCAGGTTGGTGCGAACGCTTCGGGCAGCCTCTGCGACCCGAGAATTGGGTCTGAAGTGCGCGTAGAGGTCCAAGCGTCCATCAGGGATCGGCAGGCCCTCGTTCAGTTCTGCCGGAGAAAACGTCGGAATGGCGCCGAGATAGGGAACGCCAAGCACGCCTTCGACATCCAGGCGGTTCTTGACCGTGTTGTCGAGCAGGTCGACCAGCAACGCAACGCCAATGCCGATCAGCAGCGACAGCACCAACCCGATGGCGAAGTTCAGGCGCTTGTTCGGCCGACTCGGGGACTGCGGGGTGATCGCGCGATCCAAGATGCTGACGTTGTTGACGCCGATCTTTTTGGTCAGGTCGGCCTCTGCGAGGCGCTTGGCCACCTTTTCGTAGAACATCTTGTCTTCGTCGGCCTGCGCAATCAGCTGGTCATGCGTGATCTTGGTCAGCCGGATCACGGCATCCTCGTTCCTTGCGGCCTGGATCTGGGTCTGCAGGTCGGCTTCCTGTGCTTGCGCCCCGGCCAGAGACTGCGACGCTGACTCGTACATTGCGCTGACGTGCTTGCTGCCCAAAGAGACGAGCTGTTCCATCTGCTGCTGGATGCTCTCTACCTTCGGGTGCCGCTCCAGATAGGTGGCGTCAAGCTCCTGCTTGCGAATCGCAAGCTCGAGGTAGCGCTCCTTCAACTGCCCGACCAAGCCGTCTCGCATCACCGCGGGAGCCGACGCGGAGAAGATGTCCCGGCTGCCTCGGAACTTCTTTAGCTGAGCGACCTCCTGCTGGGCGCGAATGCGAACGGAGTGCACATCGCGCAGGTCGCGGTTCAGGGCCAACAGTCGCTCGTTGACGACTTGGCTACGGTTGGCGCTCAGGTCATTCAGCTTCTCGAAGTCAGACAGCAACGTCTGCGATGCGAGTCTCTGCTTCTCAAGCTGTCCGTGAATCGTGCGGAGGTCTTTGGTCGCCTCGTCGAGCGTGCTCTGCTTCTGCTGAACGTTGCGCTTCTTGTAGGCCTCCGCCACGGCATTGACGAGTTCCTTTGCAAATTCAGGGTCTCTATCCTCGATGGAGACAGTGGCGATCATCGTGTCTTCGCCCATCTCGACCAACACGCGCGATGCAAGCAGACCGACTGGGTCGGCTATGGCGATCTGCGCCTCGCGCGCCGCCTTCGGCAGCTTTTTGTCAATGCCAAGAAACTGCTCGTCGCGCGCCAAGCGTAACAAGGTGACCACTTCGGCCGCCACGGAGCGCGACTGGAGAATCCGCTGCTGGGCTTGGTAGTAGATGCGCGAGCCGAAATAGCCGCTGGACCCCAGCGTGACGACCTCGTTGACCTCGCTCAACACCTTCGGCGGCGTAGTGTCGATGGTGATCGTGCTGGTGGCCTTGTACCAGAGCTCCTGACCGCTCGTCCAAACGATTGAGCCGCTGAGCACGATGACCGCGGAGAAGAGGAACCACCAGCGGCGCTTGAGGAAGACCTCGGCGCCGCGGCGAAACAACTCTTCCACGGCGAACGCGTCTACTTCGTCGCGTTTGCCGGGATTGTCGCGCTGGATGGGTCGGTCGTTCTGGCTCACGGCTCGCTTCACACGGTCGGCTGGAGGTGGGTCGACTACAGGATGGTCTCAGGCACGTAGATGATGTCGCCAGGCTGTAAAAGGAAGTTCGCAGCCAGGCCCTGCATGATCTTCTCGACCGGAACTGGAATGCGCCGCTCGCCCGAAGCGTCCAGGCGCGTCACGATGGCGTAGTTCTTCTCTGCGAGTGGACCGAAGCCGCCCGCAAGCGTCACGGCCTCGACAATGCTCATCGCGTCAGAGAACTGGAAGCGTCCCGGAGCCTTCACGGCGCCGAGCACGAATACCTTCTTGGAGCTCAGGGTCTTGACCTGCACCGTGACGTAGGGATTGCGCAGGAAGCCTTGGCTGAGTCTCTGCCGAAGCAGGCTGGCGACCTGCGAGCCGACCAGCCCCTCGACCGTCACCGTTCCGACCAGCGGAAAGTCGATCTGCCCTGTGGGTGACACGATGTAGAGACCTGACAGCCCGGCTTCCTCGTAGACGCGCACCTCGAACTCGTCGCCCGGTCCAAGGCTCGCCGCCTGAATCGCCGACCGAACGTCGGCGCGGAAGTCGGTGTACTCCGACGTTGCTGTAGTCGAGCAGCCGGTCACCCCCCAGACGACGAGCAACAACCGGGCCCAAACGGCACCGGTCAGCTTCGACGGGAAGGGAGCTTCGACCCGCACCAGTGCACCTCTCGGATCCGGATTCGCGTGCCTCTTTCAGGTGTAATGCACCCGAAGTCCGTGCGCGCCTTGCGATGGTCGGGGTCGACAGAGTTCAGGGGCTGAGCCGGGTCAGTACCTGAGGGTGATGCCGGCGTACAACTCGTGCGCGAGAAACGCTCCCGAGTCGATGAGACGCTTGTTGGCGCCGAGCGCCGTCACCTTGTAGTCCGTGGCAACCGAGCGCAGCTGGTAGCCGATGTCCATGCCGACGAGTCGGGTGACGTCGAACGCCGCGGACAGACCGCCATCCATCGCGATGTCCTTTCGGTTCTTCTGGGTGATCAGCACGGGGATCGTGGGCGAATAGGCTCCGTAGATGCCGTAGCTCACCCCGAAGTTGGCCTTCAGGTCGACGATCTGCCCAAACCGCTGGCGCAGCGCGAGCGAACCGCGGTGGAAGTCCACGAAGTTGCCATAGTAAGCGTCGCGAAAGTCGTGCGTGTAGTTCAGCAGCAGTCGGGTCGATTCCGAGGCACGCAGTCCCAGAGATGCGCTGGCCAAGAAGCTGTTGAACGTGTCTCCCGACTTGTGCATCGACATGCCCCAACCACCCAAGGCCTCGAGGCTGATGCGACGGGTCAGGGCGCCTGCGACGCCTGCGCGAGCGCGGAACGGCTTGGAGTTGGACGCGAGCGCGTCCTTCAACAGGAGGCTTGTGTTGGCGTAGTTCCGGAAGTCCCAACCCGCATCAATGATGGCGGCGGTCTTCGGCAGGAAGCGCCAGGAAGCGCTGAACCGCGAGCGGAAGGTGTCGGTGTTGCCGTCGCCAAAGTCATCGAAGCGGTCGAGGGCGTACGAACCCATCAGGGCGATGTTGAACGGCCGACGCTCTGGGATGTCGCCGGGGTGGAACTCGATACGTGCGCCCACGTCGTTGCTGGTGCGGTTCAGGTTATAGGTTGTCCCCCAGTCGTTAGCGCGGAGGGCTCGGGTGAAGTAGTCGAACACCGAGAAGGCAAGAGCCCGTCGGGCGCCGAACGCGACGTCCACGCTGGCCGTGCCACCAACGTCGTCCTGCTCGGAGATCGCCGTGTCTTCGGTCACGTAGATGCGCGCCTCGCCTGCAGAGTTGAAGGTGAAGCTGACGTCGCTGTTGGCTTCGTTCGCGAGCGAAAGCCGCGGCTGGATGCGGATGGAGGTAGCGCCGCGGATCGGGTTACCTGCTGCGGCCTCTTCGGCCGAGCCGTTGAAGAAGTTCGTGTCGTGGTGGCCCTGAACGGTGATGCTGGGGTGCAGCGTGAAGTCGCCGCTCCGCAGGCCTCGGTCCATGTTCACCGAGTTGGGCAGCTGCATCTCCGCCGTCTGCGCGTGAACCAGGGCCGGAAAGGCCCCGAGCGCTAGCATCACGAAGGTGACCCCGAGGCACTTTCGCCGCACGGTGGACGCACCCAGTGCGCCCGTCGCGGCGTCGCTGAGTGCTCCTCTTTGTGGTGTCGTCATGTGCACTGCTACTTACCTTCGCCTGCCCCGTACTGCATTCTCGTTGCGGTTCTGCCCGTCGGGGGGCGGCATCGCGGACTCTCTATGCGCTCCGTCGGGCCGTCGATGCCGTCGGGTGCTGGCTGCCGTATGCGGAACCTGAGATACGCCCCGGGGACGAGGCAGTGGCTTCGTTCGGGGTCAATCGTGTACGTAGAACGGGCTGGCCGACGGCGGGTTCTCCAGCTTGGGAGCCAGATCGGTCAGGCCGGCGGTCGGGTCGATGTCTGGTACGTTCTCGATCTGCTTCTCGATCATCGGCCGACCGTCGATTGCGCTGTCGATCGAGGGACCGCCGCAACCTTTGAGCTGGCCTTCCAGCTCCTCAGCCTTGTTGAACGCAATCGAGATCTTCACGTACTCATGTTCGGTGCAGGCGGCGTCCTTGCGCGAGGAGCACTCCTGCATGGCCAAGAAGTTACTCTCGGCGAGCTTCACCAGCCCCTTCATCGTGGTCAGGGCTTCGTTTACGCAGTTCACGCGGCTGATGTTCTGGGACTTCCGCGCGTCCTCGAGTTCGTTGAAACCGGCGGTGAGCATCTTGTGCAGGCGGTCGACGTACGCGCGGCCTTGGTCGACCTGACGCTCAATGTTGGCCGGATCGACGGGCGGCGTGGCGCCTTCCTCAGCGCTGACAGCTGCCGCGACGATAAGGCACAGGGCCCCGACGGTCATGGCGATGTATTGGCGAAGCATGATCCTGACTCCCACCTGGACGCTACGACGGGTCGCACGCTATCGAAAGGGTCCCGTTTCGGACACAAACCTGCGCGTTCGACTCCACCAAAGAAGCCCAAGTCGTCGTACTTTAGGCCGCGGCACGTGATGCTGTCAACTGTTTCGCTCCCCCCGTCCGGGTTCGCGCGTCGCGTTTTCCCCCCTTCGATCACGGCCCGGTGCGAGGGTCCGGGTAGTCTTCGGAGGTGCTGAGAAGACAGCGACGATGGATAGGTTGCGGATGCCGCCCTTCAGGATCAAAATTTCTTCCGGCTCCCCCCCCCTGCCGCAAGCGCGACGGCACTGGTAGGTTGGGCCCTTCGCGCCATGCGCAAGCCAAGGAGAATCGGATGTCCAAGAAGGGCCGGTCGATGCGAGAGAAGAGCCCTAGCCCCCCGCCGCAGTTGGCTGCTGAGGAGACGGAGGAGGCGTTCGGACACGACGAGCCGGAGGGGACCATCACGGCCAAGGGGAACTACGAGGTGTTGGTACGCCTGTTCGCCGAAGCGAGCCCGCTGACCATGAGCCACTGGAACCCCATGACGGGAGAGGTATTTTGGCTACCCCACGGACAGGCGAATCGCAAGGCCACCGCCGAGGCGTTCGAGAACCGACTGTTTCGCGAGCAGGGGTGGTTCGAGGTGCCCTACCTGGAGAGCGATGAAGCGTTCGGGCTTGCCGGATCATTCGCTGCCTCCTTGACGGCAGGGCGTGGCAAGGCCGAGGTGATGCTGGCGCTGGAGGGCCCCAAGCCGTTCCGGGCGTTGCGGACCGTGCTTGCCGGGGCTCCCGGGCTGGACCGACGCCACAAGCGATTCGTGGAAGCGGAGGCCGAGCTGCGACTGGCGACCTTCTGCGCGAGTCAGGGGCTTGAACTGGATGACCCTCGGTTTGCCATCGCGCTGGGTCACGCGGCGGAGACGTGGGGCGACGACGAGGAGGACCTGTTCGAGGAGGAGCCGCAAGCTGCGGAGAAGCGGCCGATCGGTCAGCTGTCGATCGGGCGACGGCGAGACGAGGGCCGTTCGTGACGACAAGCCGGGCGAACGATACCGCGCTGCACGCGCGGCAACGCCCGAATCTTGTGCGGTTTCTGGCCATGATCGCAATGACAGCAGTTGCGACGACGACCTGCGGTGGGGACCCGACGCGGTCCTTTCCGGCGCTGACCCGGGTGGTGGTGCCGGTGCCCCTCAGGGCGGGTAGCCCGGTGAGCGTGCATGGATTTGGCCTTGCGGGTGCGACGTTGCGACTCGAGGGGGGCTCCGACCCGGTCGCGATCGAGCTGTCGCTGACGGCGGTGGGGGCCGATGGCGTAGAGGTCGCGGGAGGGACTGTTCCCGCTGACGTCGGCTGGACTGAGGGTCGTGTGGTCGATCGGGCCTGTCTGGCGGAGGCGGGAGCACTGGCTCCGTGCCTGCCGGTCGCGACGAGTTGGACGCGCGAGGTGCCGGCCGTCGCCGTGCTGTGGGGCGGGGGCAAGGTGCAGTTCGGCGACCCGATCACCCTCGCGTCGGACGGCCTGCTGCTGCCCGGCGAGGGTACGGTCACGCTGCAATCGGTGCCGACGTCAGGCGGGGCCGTTTCGGAACCCTGCGTGGCGACGACGGATCTGCAAACCGGGCGCAGTGTGGCGCGAGTGGAAGCGGTCCCCGCGTGGTTGGGGCTGACGCCGGGTGCGCGGTCGTTGCGGCTGCGACTGGTGCAAACGACGGTGACCGAGAGCCGAGTCGGACCGTGGTCGGAACCGGTGGCGGTCGAGGTCGTCGCGGCCCAGCTGACGGCCGACGTCCACGGGGAACTGCGGCGTGGTTGGCTGGCGCCGCTGACCGTTCATGGCGTGCCGAGTGGCGGCTGGCAGGTGCGCCTGACCGGAACGTGGCAGGCGGACGGAAAGGAACCGGCGACCTGGACCGACACGGCGGCGCGGTTGCTGGACGGCCAGACTTGGGCGGGCCAGCCAGCGGTGTGGTGGGGCAGTCCGTGGTTCCTGAATCAGATCCAACCACTGCTGGGAGCGACGTCTTCGACCGCCACGTTGCAGGGAGAAGCCCGTTTGGTCGTGCGGAGCGGTCAGGACTCCTGGTGGGGACCCGCGGTGCCGGTGCTGTGGCCGGTGCGCCCGACCGTGCAAGTGATCGAAGTCGAGCTGGGTGACGCGTTTGCGGTGGGTCTGGGGCGACTGGGGCTTGGCAACCACGTCGCGGAGGTGCGCCAACGCGTGATCGCGCGTTTGACCGGCCATTTCGCGGGCCTGTCGGTGGTCGTCGCGGCGCAGAGGCCGGCTGGTGCCGTCGAGGTGCTGCAGCTCGCCGTGCTGGACCGGGACCCCAATGGCTTCGACCTGTTGGGCAGCGACAATTCGGTGGGCAAGGACGTGGGCAACACGACGTTGGACGAGCGGCTGACGGGTTACGGCGCTGCAGCGGCGGTCGCAGGCCAAACCGCTTACGGCGGGGTGTTCCTGAACGGTCTGTTCCTGTTCTCTGCCCAGCTGCATCCCGGCGAGGGTCAGGCAACAGATCAATTCGACGCGATTTTTGGTCCGTGGTCGCCCCGACTGGGTGGCACGCCGGCCCCACTTGGACAGGTCCCTGAGCTGGCCGTCGAGACCGCCGCTCGCCTGATCGCGCACACCGCCGCCCACGAGATCGGGCACGCGTTGGGCTTGCCGGCCGGTACCGATGCCTACCACCACCCCGGCGACCATCCCGGCTGGATCATGGATGAGGGTACAGCGCGACCGTTTGCCGAACGTGCCGGGCTGCCCGGTGCCGCGCCTGTCGTCTGGGGGCCCGTCGACGACGCCTATCTGCAAGCCATCCTGCCGCCTTGAGCTTGGGCTTGTGGGCGGAGCCGTGCCGACCCACAATCCGGGCCTTCCGGGACCCTTTCTCTGGAGCGCGCCGCATGCGACTGACCGCCGTTACCGCCTTGCTGTTGACCGTTGGCGCCGCGATACCCTGCTGCAGTCGCTCGAGCGTGCCCAGCCCGGTCGATCCACCTGTGGCGCGGGCGCCCGAGCCAGAAGCGGCCTCTCAACCTCGCATCATTCCTCACTTTCCCGGTCGCGGCCGCGTGCGCGTGAGCGGGCGCGCCGAGCTTGCTCCCTTTGAGGTCGAGGTCGCGCGAACCGAGGGGGAACTCTCGCAAGGTCTGATGTTCCGAAAGGAGCTGCCCGACCACCACGGCATGGTCTTCGAGATGGGCTACGACCGCGACTGGTCGTTCTACATGCGCAACACCTATGTGCGCCTGGACATGATCTTCATCGACGCGGACTGGCGCGTGGTCGGCGTGGTCGAGAACGTGCCGCCGTTGACGGAGGACTCTCGGTCGGTCGGCGCGCCGTCGCGGTTCGTGCTGGAGCTTGCGGCGCACGAGGCCCGACGCGCCGGCATTCAGGCGGGAACGCAGCTTGCGTTCGAGAAGCTGGCCGACGCGCCCGCCCCCGCACAGGACGCTGCAACCAGGAGCCGCCGGTGACCGACGCTCGCCGCGAGTGGTTCGAGGTCCTGGACCAGGACGCCCGCGCGGTGGCGACGCTGCTGCGCTCGCCTGCGGCCCCGAAAACGGCCCGGCAGTCGGCGCGGGCCTGCTTGGGTCGCGCGGCGCAACTGCTGGAGACGCAATCGGAACATTTGGATGGTGACGGGGGCGAACCGGCGAGCGACGAGGTCACAGCCGGGCACGTCGAGGTCAGCGACGCAGACGTGCTTGCCTTGGTGTTGGCGCTGGCTGACCACCGTCGCAGCTTGGGCGACCATCGCGCCGGACTGCGTCCGTTGCGAGAGGTGTGGCGGCGGTCGCCCCTGCCCGAACGTCTGCAGCTGCCCTTGGGTGCGAGCCGGGTGTTGGCGCTGGTCGTCGCCATCGACGGCAGGTTCAACGCCACGATGGCGCTGAGTGCTGAGCGGTTGGGGTGGTTCGAGAAGCGATGCAGCGAGCCCGATCCGACCCGGGTCGCCAAGGTGCGGCCGCCCGATGCCGAGGCTTCGAGCCGGCTGGATGGCAGCGAGCTGGAGCTGCTGGTGAAGGCCGGCCGCTCGCGATTCTCGTAGGCCATAGCGCAGGAAAAACGGCTTGGAAAACAGCGTGGTGACCCGCGAGACGTGCGTGCGGGTCGGTGCGGGCTTGCGTTGTGGCGCGGCACGGTTTGCGGCTATGCTGCGCCGCTCTGCGCCCAAGAGCGTCCGGGGGGGCGAAGCGGGCGAACAATTGCACGACGGGCGACCACGGAGGCAGCGGTGAACATGCGCAAATTCGTTCGAATTGGCTGGGGCTTGGCTGCTTGCGTGGGCATGGCGCTGGCAGCGGGTTGCAGCGGGGGCGAGGAAACGGTTGAGGTTGCCGCCACTTGCGGCGGACAGCCTTCGTGCCTCAACGACAAGGGCCAGGAGAACCTCGGCCTGTGCCCTGCACCGCAGTCGGAGTGGTCCTGCATCCAAGGCTGCTGCGTCGAGAAGATGCTGTGCAAGTCGAACGCCGAGTGCGCAGTCAGGCTGGGCACCGATGCGTGCCCGGACGGCAGGTTCACCTGCGGCTGCGATGTGGAATCGGGTGCGTGCATCCAGACGATGTGCGCCAACGACTCGGGCTGCGCCGACGGCCAGCAGTGCCACCAGGGCGGTTGCCGGGCACCACTGACGACGACCGACCTGTCTGCACGGCTGCTGCGGCCGGTGTGGATCGGTGCGCCGGGTGCGGTCTTCGACGCCGCAATCGCGCTGGGAGCCCAAGCGGTTGACGGTCAGGGCAACGTGGAGCCCAAGGCTGCGTTTGTCTGGCAGCTGGCGACCAGCGATGCATTTACCTTGGCCGACGGCAAGTTGACCGCCACCGGCAAGCCTGGCCACGCGACGATCACGGCGACCGTCGTCGGCGCGTCGAAGGCGGCGTCCGCCCCCGCCGACCTGTGGAATCTCGGCCCCTTGCCGCAAGGCCAGAACCTGCGCGTCACCGTGGTCGACGACGTGAAGCTGACGCAGCTGACGGGCCACGTCGTGGTCATCGGGTTGTCGGGCGAGGCCACCCCCGTGCAGGCCCCGCTCGCAGACGGTCAGGCGGCGTTCGCGGGTGTTCAATTCCCCTGCGACATCCACTTCTTCAACGATGACCACGCGCCGGTGTCGGTGTTGGGTTATGACCCCGCTGGCGGTCCTGCCGACGTCGTGCTTCCGTCGCCGCTGCACCACTTTGCGGAGATCGCCTTCGATGCCGACGACAAGCTGGACATGTCGAAGACCACGTTGGTGAACGCCGACCTGCTGGGTGGCACCCACGACTATCCGGGAACGGGCGAGGCCGCACTGGGGCTGACTTCGCTGGCGTTCGGGCCCTCGCTGCTCAACTTCAGCGTCGACTCGATCCTCGGGCCGACCGTGCAGCGGCCGTTCGACAAGGACGCGCCCAGCTTCGTGAATCCCGACCCAAGCAAGCCGCAGGAGGTGCCGGGCGGCATCACCTTCGTCCTGGGCAAGCCGGTGGTGACCAGCTATGTGCTCGCAGGCCCCCCGGGCAACAGCATCCTGTGGACGCTGGCAGGCCGACTGAGCCTGACCGAATTGCTGGGCGAGATCAGCAAGATCTTCGACGCGGTGGATGGCGGACTGGACGTGGGCAAGGTCGTCAGCGTGCTGCTGCCGCATCTGGCCGGGTTCCAGTCGCAGGTCGTCACGGAGCTGGCGTTTGCAAGTGAATTCGCGCCGCCCATGAAGCAGCTGAATCTGGCGCCGACGTTCCCTCTCGGGCTGCGAACCCAGATCAAGCTGCCGACGCTGCCCAAGGTCGGCGAAGGCTGGGCGGACCTCGCTTTCGTGGTCGGCGGAGCGCTGCTGCCGTCGGGCGACATCGTGCCGCTGGGCCTGACTGCGGGCTCGGACTCGATCGACAAGGAAGACATCGCGGACGGCAAGATCGACGGTGACGCGGTCGAGCCAGGGACCCAGCCGCTGCCGTTGAGCGTCGCGCCCCTGCACAGTGGCTTGCGCGTCGGTGAGGCGAACCATGTGCTGGTGACGGCGGCGATCATTCTGGGCGGTAACGGCAAGAAGGAGGGAGGTTCGATCCTGATCGGTGCCCCCGGCGCCATCACCGCAACCGTCAACCTTCCGGACTTCCTTGCGTTCCCTGCCGGCTCCAGTTGGAACGCGGCCACGCGCGAGGTCCTTGCGGCTGCGGTTGACGGCTCGCAGTTCTATCGCGTGACCCTGATCGGTCCGCAGAACCGTCAGTGGCTGGTCGTGGCACCTGGCAATCTTGCTGGCAAAACCCTGAAGCTGCCGGACCTGACCCTGTTCGGTGCCAAGAGTGACCCGACGACCGAGGTCAAGCGCGCGCTGGTCGCCGCCTTCGAGCTCGCGGTGCCGACGTCGTTCCCGGCTTTGGTCGGACCCGGTGGCCTGACCGACCTGGTGCGGCAGGTGCGGCGGACGGCGTTTCTGGACGCCACGCCTTAGCCGACTCGTCCCCACAAGCTTGGAATCCGGACCTTTCGCGGGTCAGCCCTGTGGCTGCATCCGGCCGTCGCGCCACACGAATCGCTGGACGTCAGGCTCGTGGCGCTCCCGGTGCACGCGCACGGCTTCGCGCCACGCTTCGGCCTGCGGGTGCTGCGGGTCGCTGGGCAACAGCACGGCCGGCCCCTGTCCCGATTCTGCAATGCGGAACGGCTCGTAGCGCGGCCCGACGCCGCCGTCGCCGAGTTGCCGCAGGACGTCTTGGGGTCGCGTCCCCAGACCGCCCAGTCGCGCCAGGGTGTGCCAGGTAGGCGGCGGCAGAAGAATCGGCCCGTTGCAGGCGTGCGAGGCCATCGCGTCGGCCGGCGTGAGCCACTGGACTTCGGTCGACTCGTGCCCGTCGGTTTGGGCGTGCTGGCCCTTGGGCAGCAGGGCGGCGAAGAACCACGCGTCGAAGCGCACCGGCTCGGCCGCGGGAGTCAGCCAGCGGGCAAACGGCACCAGCAGGTCCAAAGCCAGCGTCAGCCCCGCCGCCGTGAGGACGCGATGGTGGTCGGCCGCTTCCAGGCGGTGCCCTCGATGCAATGACCTGAGTTCGCTGTGGATCTCGGTCAGCTGATCGGCAGTGGGCCAGCGCCCGTCGGCCGTGCGGGCGAGCAGAACCAGCGCCTCCTCGTCCAGCTCGCGCAACCCTGACACGAAGGCCGCGCGCGCCAGTTGCAGGTCGTCGATCCCTAACAGATTCGCGCACTCTCGGTCAGAGCGTCCCTGCGCGGGCGCGTCGAAGTCTGCGGGGTCCAGCTTGCCGCCGGGAAAGACCGTCGCGCCGCCCATGAAGCTGCTGGCCTGGTGGCGACGCATCACCAGCGACTCGCAAGCACCCGTGGGGCCCTCGCGCAGCAGCACGACGGTGGCGGCAAACGTCGGCGGCTGGGGACCGGACATGACGTGGGCTAGCCCTTGCAGTTCGGGAACTTGGCGGGGTCGAGCAGCCTCGTCAGATAGCCCGGCAGGACCATCGTGAAGAGCTCTTCGGGCGTGACCTCGTCGTAGTCCGCTCCGGCATAGGGAGCCGGCGCCATGCCGTTACCGTAGTCGCCCTCCAGCCAGCAGTGCTGCCCTTGGGCCTCCAGCGCAGCACACGTCTCCTCGTCTACCGCTGCCTGGCACTCCGGCATGTTGTTCAGCGCAAAGAACTTCGCCTCAGACGACGCGACCTTCTCGATGGCGATGCGGCTGGCCCAGTGGCTGGGCAGGCGGTGGTCGTACTTGAACTGCAGCCGCTGGTAGCGCTGGAACACCTTCTTGAGGTAGGTCGACGGCTCGCGGACCATCCACCACGAGTTGTCGCTGCACTTCTGACCCGTCAGCGTGATCGGCCAAGCGCCCTCAGCACACACGATGCTGGCCGACTTGCCGTTCTGGGCAGGGGGATACTGGGCCGACTGCGGCGCAGCGTTGAAGTTGCAGGCGGTGGGAGAGACGCCCGGGCCGTCGCTGGGGCCGATGCTCAGCTGCGAGTTCTCCGACGCCTCACTGATCGAGCAACGGTCAAGCGGCCCCTCGACGTCGAGCAGGAAGGCCGTCAGCTTCAGGGCCCCCGTGTTGTAGACCGTGATCGCGCGGGTCACCGGGATCAGGCCCGCACCGATGGTGATGAAGCCCACCTGCTTCTTGTCGACCGACTCGCGCGACGACTGGATGAGCACCATCTCCTTGACCGCCGCCTCGGCATAGATGCCGCCGACGTCGTTGGCCGGCCCCTCGGACTTGTAGGACCCCTGGCCCAGCCCGGGAAGGTTGAAGACGACGACGTTGATCCCCAAACACCCGGCCATCTTGCTGGCGGGCTCGACGTAGTTTGGATACGCCTGCGGGTCGTCTGCGAGGCCGGAGCGCAGGTCCGACACGATGATCGCCAGCGGACACGTAGCCCCCACCTGACAGTTGGCAGGCTGCAGGAACGTGCCCTTGACCTTTGCGGTGATCATCTGGCCGTCTTCGCCAGGAACCTTGATCGGGGTGGAGAACGGTGTCGGCATCACCTGCTGGCACTCGGGGACGACCGGGGTGTCCTCAGCCGTGTCCTCGACGGTGGTGTCCGTTCCGCCCGCAGTGTCGGTCGTAGAAGTGCCGTCGGTACCGCAGCCACCCGCCAGCATCAGCACGGTCGCACACGTCGCCATCGCCACTGCTGCCTTCGCGTTCCAGAAACGTTGCCGCATCGCATCCTCCGGTCGCCGACAGGGCCGCAGAGACCGTCTGCGGGCGCCGGGATTGTACCCGCACGGGCGTCGCCCACAACCTCTGCGGAGACACCGCGAGGTCGAATCGAGCACTGGCGCGGCCCTGAAGAAAATTCCCTTTCATTTGCAGGTGATTATCGTCAACGCCCCGGATCGTCGGACGATGGCGATCGCTGGGGTTCCAGACCGACGCGAGCCGGGCATCTGCGGCCGCGCAGCCTTGCGAAAGCGAGCGATCGAGAGACGCGGAGGGATCGCCTTCTCCGGAGCTCGCGCGGGGGTTCCCGCGGGGATGGTTGGGGGGGCCAAGGGAGCCCTGACCATGGACAACCTCCCGACCCGGCAGGCCTTCACGGTTGACACTGCGAGGCCTCCGTTCCTATCCTCGCCAAGTGGGAGAAAGTGGATCGCAGCGGGTAGTTGTGGATCACACTGGAGACTCCCCGGCACCTTCGGATTCCCCGACAGCATCGCAGGATGCAAGACCCTGACTCTCTTGTTGTTTCTGACGGCGATCGAGCCGTGGGCAGGCGACACGTGACGGTTCGTTTCCGAGGCGAGTACCAGCAGAGGGTCGACGACAAGTGTCGTCTGAGCATCCCTGCGGGTTACCGCCAGGCTCTGGAGCAGCACGGAGACCCGCGTTTGATCGTGGTCCGTGCCGTCTCGGGCCCCTGCCTGCAGGTCTACACGGCCAAGGAGTGGGAGGCGGTCGAGGACAGGATCCGCGCGCTGCCGCAGAGCGACCCGACCGTGATCAAGCTGATGCGCTTTCAGGTCGCGGGCAACCAGCTGCTGGAGCCGGACAGCCACGGTCGCGTGGTCCTGCCGCCGACGCTGCGCGCGCACGCGGGCATCGGCCCGAGCACTGAGGTCGTGATCGCAAGCCAAATCTTCAAGTTCGAGATCTGGGCCAAGGACCGCTGGGAGGCAGAGCTCGTGCGCTGCACCGACGATCTGCCCAACTGGGCCCCGGACCTGGCGCGCCTGGGTCTGTAAGAAGGGGAGGTTCTTTGACAACCCTGCCCACCGAACCCACGGCCGCCTCGGCCGGATTCGCACACGTCTCCGTCATGGGCGACGAGGTGATCGAGGCCCTGCGCCCCGTCCCTGCGGGCTGGGTGGTCGACGGCACCCTCGGCGGCGGCGGCCACAGCGAGCGAATCCTTCGGGAGCTTCCGCACTTGTCGGTGCTGGGCCTGGACCGGGACCCTGCGGCGTTGCAGGCGGCCTCGGCACGTCTGGCACCCTTCGGCGACCGCTTCGCCGCCGAGCACAGCCGCTTCAGCGAGCTGGCCCAGGTCTGCGAACGACGCGGATTTCCTTTTCTTTCCGGTGTATTGGCCGATGTCGGGGTGTCTTCCCACCAGATCGACACGGCCGAGCGCGGTTTCTCGTTCCGCCAGGATGGCCCCCTGGACATGCGGATGGACCCTACCCGCGGTGAGACGCTGGAGGACATGCTGTCCGAGGTCACGGTCGAGGACCTGGCCAACGTCCTGTATGAATTCGGCGACATCCGTCGGTCCATCGGCACCGCGCGCATGGTGCTCGAGGCCTTCCAGCAAGGCGCGCATACCACAAGCGCGCTGGCCAACCGCCTGGCGGCCCGCCTGCCGCGCAACCGCTCGATCCACCCGGCCACCATGGTGTTTCAGGCGCTGCGGATCTGGGTCAACGCAGAGCTGGACGAACTGCAGTCGCTGCTGGACGCCGCTCCGCCGCTGCTGCAACCCGGCGGTCGAATGGCCGTGATCGCCTTTCACTCCGGCGAGGACCGGCTGGTCAAGCAGTCGTTCCGCGAGCGAGCGCCCGGCCGCTACGGCGAGTACGTGCGCATCACGCGCAAGCCTTGGATTCCAAAGGGCAGGGAGCAGGAAGAGAACCCCCGGTCGCGCAGCGCGCGGTTGCGGGTACTCGAGCGGGCGGTACCCGGAAGCATGGGTCGCTACGGCGGCTTCGACGGAGACGACAACGACGAAGGGGACGAGGGCTAGGACCACACTGCAAGGCGAGGGGCACCTGTGAGCCGTTGGAGCAACCTATTGCAACGTTGGGCGAAACCGGCGACGGAAGTCGATCGGGCGCTGCAGTCCGAGCGGTTCTTCTGGTGGCGCGTGCTTGCGGTCCTGTCTGTCGCCGGACTGGTCGGACTGTTGGGCATCGCGCAGGTGCGCCGCAGCTCTGAGGGCATTCGCACCGCGTACGAAGTCTCACGGGCCGACGACACGTTGCGCGAGTTGATCGAGGCCAACCGTCACGCGGAAGCCCGCCTGACCGGCATGAAGAACCCCAACACCCTGCGACGTGAGGCGGTCGAAGTCCACGGCATGCACCTGCCTGGGCCTGACCAGCAGATTGAGGTCGACTGACGTGATGCAGACCTGTGCCCAGCTGCAGCCCCCGGCCCGTCGCGCCCCCGTGCGCGCGCGGACGGGACGGGTGTGCGCGGGAGCGGTCGCGTCGATGATCGCGCTGACGGCGCTGGCGTGCGCAGGCGGGCAGACTGCTGACGAGCAACGCGCTGAGCAGGCTGACCTGCACTTCCGTTTGGCAACCGGCTACTTTCACGAGGGGCAGGTCGACTTGACGGTGCGCGAGCTGACCCAGGCGCTCGAGGCGCAACCGAACCACGCCGACGCGCACTACCTGTTCGGCTTCGTGCTGTTCGGTCGCAAGGAGTTCGAGCTTGCTGCGGACCACTTCCGGCTGGCCCTGAAGGCACGACCTTCCTTCTTTGCCGCTCGCAACCATCTGGGCGCCACGCTGATCGAGCTGGAACGGTGGCGGGATGCCATCACCGTCCTTGAACCGCTGCTGCGCGAGCCGACTTACACGACGCCTTATCTGGTCCACAACAACCTGGGCTGGGCGTGGCTGAAGCTGGGGGGACTCGCCAAGGCCGACGAGCACCTGAGGATGGCGGTCTTCCTGAACCCGGAGTTCTGCAACGGGCACCGCAACTTGGGATTGCTCGCCCTGCAGCGTCGCGACCCAGCGGCTGCTGTCGAGCACATGACCGAGGCGACCCGGCGCTGCCCGCAGTTCGCAGAGCTTCACCTGCAGCGTGCCGAGGCCTTGCAGGCGGCAGGTCGGTTGGACGACGCCCACGCCGCCCTGCGCAAGTGCGCTGAGTTGGCTGGGGATTCGCAGCTCGGTCGCAGGTGCCGGACCCGTCTGGGCCCCGCCGCGACCGCCAAGGAAGGAGGGGACCATGCGCGCCTTCTTCCGTAAAGAACGCCCCGCCAACGACCGGGCGCCGATGACGGCGGCCGCACGACTGGCCCGCGGTCAGGCGCGGCTGAAGTGGATCATCCGGGTGATGAGCATCTGGCTGGTGTTCACGTTCGGTGCGGCGGTGTGGCATGTCACGCACGTCGAGACTTGGCGCAAGGACGCTGAGGGCAACATCACGTCGGTGACGCGCATTGAGACGCGCCGCGGCGACATCGTGGACCGCAACGGCGTAACTCTGGCGACCAGCCTGCGCGCCGACTCGGTGTCCGCGAACCCGTTGCGCGTGCTGCCCCGCAAGGTGAACCCGCACACGAAACCCGAGGCCACCAAGGAAGAAAACGCGGCCATGTGGCACGAGGTCTTCTCGCGTCCTGAGGTGGTCAAGATCCGCCATGAGGTCGCGGCGCGGATTGCGACCATCGTCGGCCTGCCGGAAAACGAGATCCGCGGCCGCCTGGATTCGGAATCGAGCTTCGTCTACTTGGCGCGCCATCTGGACGAGAAGACCTCGAAGGACCTGAGGGTGGCGCAGGCGAAGGGTCTGCTGCCGGGCGTGACCATCGAACCGGAGTTCGTGCGCTATTACCCGAACAACGCGCTGGCCGGCGCGCTGGTGGGACGCCCGACGCAGACCGGCAGCATCGAGGCCTCGTTCGACTATCTGCTGCGTGGCCAACAGGTCGAGCTGCGGACGTACAAGGACTCGACCTCGGCTGTGCTGCACGTGGACGGCGCTCCGGAGCCGGGGCTGTACCGCGGCCACAGTCTGGTGCTGACGATCGACGAGAAGATTCAGGCCGTTGCCGAGCACCACTTGGAAGCGGCGGTGCAGGAGTTCCAAGCCGAGTTCGCCGTGGCCGCCGTGATGGACGTGAACACGTCGGAAGTGCTCGCGCTTGCGGTCGCCCCGGGGGTGAACCCCAACGACTCGAAGAACAAGCCGAAGTACGGCTGGCACAACATCGCGATTGAGAATCAGTACGAGCCGGGCAGTACCTTCAAGGTCTTCACGCTCGCGTCGGCGCTGGAGGAGAAGGCCGTCACGCTCGAAGAGGTCATCCCAACCGGCGCGGGCTTTGTCGTGGGCAACAAGCTGATCAAGGACGACCACCCACACGGTCAGGTCACCGGTCTGCAGGCGCTGCAGGTCTCGTCCAACATCGCGATGGCCAAGATGGTCTTCCGCATGCCCAAGGAGAGGTTCCACGACTATCTCGTCAAGCTGGGGTTTGGTCGTCGCGTGGACCTGGGCATCCTGGGCGAGGGCGCCGGCCAGCTTGCGCAACCTGGCACTTGGCCGCGCATTCAGCACGCCAACATCGCGTTCGGCCAAGGCATTGCCGTGACGCCCCTGCAGATGGCAGCGGCCTACGCCGCACTCGCCAACGGCGGCACCTTCCGCCGACCGCGCATCATTCGCGACGAACTGAGCCCGGACCGCACCCACGATCGGCTGTTCCAGGTCGAGGCGGGTCGCCGGGTGTTCTCCCCCGAGACCTCGCGCAAGATGCTGTTGGCCATGGCCTCTGTGTGCGAGCCGCGCCACGGCGAGGGGACCCTGGGCGGCACCGGCACGCAAGCACGGGTTCCCAATCACCGCATGGGTGGCAAGACCGGCACGGCGCAGCAGGCGGCTCCCGGCGGCGGCTACTCGGAAACGCACTGGATCTCGACGTTTGTCGGCGTCGTGCCGATCGAGAAGCCGCGGCTCGTCATCGTCGCACTCGTCGACACACCCAAGGCGACTTATCCCGGGTCGACCAAGGTGATGCGGTACGGCGGCTTGGTCGCTGCGCCGATCGCCCGTGAGATCGCTCGGTTCGCTCTGCCGTATCTGGGTGTGCCGCCCAGCCCCGGCGCGCCCTATCTCGACCGCAACGACCCCGACAAGGCCCGCCGCGAGGACGAGCAACGCAAGGTCATGGCGGACAAGGCTGCGGAGCCGCTGCTCGGAGTCGTCGCTGCTCGCGCGGCCGAGCCGACGGACGCGCTGCGCCCCGGTGAGGTCCGCGTCCCCGACGTGCGACGGCTGCCGATGCGTGTGGCGCGGGAGAAGCTGGCCACCGCCGGTCTGAAGCTCGAAGCCCGTGGCAGCGGCGTCGGTGCGACACAGGGGCCGCCGCCTGGCGCCGTGGTGCGTGCAGGATCGCTGATCCACGTGACTTTCCGCCGCCTCAGCGAGCAGGCCGACGTCCCCGGTCAGGAGGTCCAGGCGCTGTGATGCGACTCGACACGCTCATGCAGCAAGCCGGCGTGCGCGCCACGGCCTTGGAAGGTCGGTGGGCCGACGTCGAGGTTCGCGCCGTGGTCGCAGACTCGCGAAAGGTCGGCCCCGGCGCGTTGTTCGTCGCGTGCAGCGGTGCCCGCAGTCGCGGAGTCTCGTTTGCGGATCAAGCTGTTGCCGCGGGTGCCGTCGCACTGGTCGTCGATGAGCCGTTCTCGCACCCCCTCGTGCCGGTCCTGCAGGTGTCGGACGCCCGCGCGACGGTGGGACCGCTGGCCGCCGCGCTGTTGGGCCACCCCAGCCGCCACATGAAGGTCATCGGCGTGACGGGAACCAACGGAAAGACAACGACTTCGGTGTTGATCGCGCAGCTGCTGACCGACGCGGGTCTGCGGGCCGCTGCGATTGGAACGCTGGGCGTCTGGACCCCGGAAGGCACGCGGCCGGGCGCCCTGACCACGCCGGAGGCCCCGGACCTGCAGCGCCTGTTTGCCGAGCTGTTGGCTGAGGGCTTCACGCACGTCGCGATGGAGGTCAGCTCGCACGCCGTCGACCAACACCGGGTCGCGGGTGTGCGGTTCGCGACGGCCGCGTGGACCAACCTGAGCCGCGACCACCTTGACTACCACGGCACGATGCAGGCGTATGCGGCGGCCAAGGCGCGGCTGTTCACCGACCTGCTGCCGCCCGACGCGCTGGGATTCGTGAATGCCGACGACCCCTTCAGCCGCGCCGTCCACGAGTCGGGACATGCGCTGGGCTGGACGTTTGCCGACGCCCCCGGCGCCGAGATTCGGGTCGAGTTGCTGCGCAGCGATGCCGACGGCATTGGGCTGCGGATCCACGGCGCCGACGGTGCGTTCGAGCTGCACGCGCCGCTGGTCGGTCGCCACAACGCCGAGAATCTGGTGGCCGCCGCGCTGACCTGTCGCGCACTGGGCCTCGACGAGACCGTGATTGCCAAGGCCTGTCGAACGTTGCGGGCTCCGCGCGGTCGGCTCGAGCCCGTGCCGAACGGTCTGGGCGCCTTGGTGGTGGTCGACTATGCCCACACGCCCGACGCGCTGGAGAAGGCGTTCGCGGCGCTGCGGCCACTTGTGGCGAAGAACCGCAAGCTTGTCGCGGTGTTCGGATGCGGCGGTGATCGAGACCAGGGCAAGCGGCCCCTGATGGGCGAGGTGTCTGCGCGACTGGCCGACCTGAGCATCGCGACGTCCGATAATCCTCGGTCGGAGCAACCGCTGGCGATTCTAGGCGAGATCGAGCGGGGACTGGTCGATGCGGGTGCCGTGAAGCTGCAACGGCTGGTGCCGTCGGCGCTGGCGGCCCTGAACGGACGCGCCGGCTACGCCATCGAAGCGGACCGCGACTTGGCGATCCAACGCGCCGTCGGCGTCTTGCAGATGGGGGACGTTCTGGTGATTGCGGGCAAGGGACACGAGGTCACGCAGACGATGGGGAGCGAAGTGCGGCCGTTCGACGACGCTGCGGTCGCCGCGGGCTGGCTGGCGCAGCGCAGGACGCAGTCCACGACGGCGTCGACGTCCACGGGCTTCGCGTTCACCGGACCGAGCGCCCACGCGGCGACGGGAGGCGCGCTTCGCGTCGCCGGCCGACGAACCACGCACGTGCTGTGCACCGACAGTCGACTGTTGGAGGACGGCGCGCTGTTCGTGGCCCTGCCCGGCGAACGCTTTGATGGCGCGGACTTCCTGGCCGAGGCGGTGACGCGCGGCGCAGCAGGCCTGGTGTGCGCGCAGGGCCGCGGAGACGCGGTGGCCGCCGACGCCGAGACGGCCGGGGCCTTCCTGATCGAGGTCGCGGATCCCCTGTTGGCGCTTGGCGATCTGGCCCGCGCTCACCGCCTTCGCTTCGAGCCTCTGGTCGTCGGCGTGACCGGGTCGAACGGCAAGACCACCACCAAGGAACTGACCGCACTTGCGCTCGCGTCCTTGGGTCCCGTGCTGGCCACTCGCGGCAACTTCAACAATCGAATTGGTGTGCCGCTGACGCTCGCGGGCCTTGCGCCGCAGCATCGCGCTGCCGTGGTCGAGATGGGCATGAGCGAACCCGGCGAGATCGCCGAGCTTTGCCGTCAGGCGCGGCCGCAGTTGGGCATCGTCACCAGCGTTGCCGAGGCGCATCTGGGCGGTCTGGGCTCGATCGAGCACATCGCCGACGAGAAGGCAGCGCTGCTGCGGTCACTGCCGGCTGATGGCGTCGCGATTGTGCCCGCCGACGAGCCGCTGCTCCTATCGCACGCGGCCGGTCTGTCGTGTCGCGTGATCCGCTTCGGCCAGACCGCGGACGCCGATGTGCGGCCGGATGGCGTGGTGACGGTCGACGGCCTGTCGCAGCGGTTCACGGCCAACGTGGCTGGCACGCGGGTCGAAGTGGTCCTGCCCGGTCTGGGCGTGCACCTTGCACACAACGCGTTGGGGGCACTTGCGGTCGCCCTCGCGGCGGGCGCTGACCTGCACGCGGCGGCCCAAGCGCTGTCCCGCTATGTCCCCGTCGGCCAACGCATGTTGCCGTCTCGCATTGGGAATTGGCTGGTGCTCGAGGATTGCTACAACGCCAATCCGCGTTCCACCGAGGTCGCGCTCGACACCTTGGCGACGCTGCCCGGTCCGCGTGTTGCGGTGCTGGGGTCGATGCTTGAGCTGGGTCCGACCGGTCCTGCGCTGCACACACGCGTCGGGGCGCACGCAGGCCGCATCGTCGATCTGCTTGTAATCCTGGGTGATTTCTCTGCCGCCTATGCCTCTGGCGCCCGTTCGACCGGGCTGGATGCAGCCTCTGTCGCGGTCGTCGCGGACCCAGCCGCCGCCGCCCAAGCCATCGCCGCCCGCTTTCCGGGCACGGCAACCCTGCTGGTCAAGGGCTCTCGCGGCGCGCGCATGGAACGCGTCGTCGCCGAGCTGCGCGCCCTCGCCCCCGCCCCCATCCCCGGCCCCGAGGCCGAACCCGGGAGGTCCTAGGTGTTTCTTTGGCTATCCGAGCTGCTGCGGGCCGATTTCGGTCCCCTCAATGTCTTCCGCTATGTCACCTTCCGTTCGATCGGAGCGATGGCGACCTCCCTTTTGATCGCGATGGCGCTGTTCCCGTGGTTCATTCGGCTGCTGCAGCAGAAGCAGATCGGCCAGGTGGTTCGCGCCGATGGCCCGCAGTCGCACTTCTCCAAGGCCGGCACCCCCACCATGGGCGGCGTCCTGCTGCTGGTGGCGATGGGGCTGTCGACGCTGCTTTGGGCGGATCTGCACAACCCCTTCATCTGGCTGACGCTCGGCATCACGCTGATCTACGGTATCTTGGGCTTTCTGGACGACTGGCTGAAGATCCGCGACCGCAGCTCCAAGGGCGTGACCGGCAAGCAGAAGCTGGCCGTTCAGTTCGGCGCGGCCCTGCTGTTCTTCGGCCTGCTGTACGGCGGCTTTCTGGGCACGAGCCTGGCCGACACGCGGCTGTATCTGCCGTTTGCCAGCGCACAGGTCATCCACATCACGATTCCGTGGTGGGTGTACGCCGTGTTTGCCTCGGTGGTCGTTGTCGGCACGTCGAACACGGTGAACCTGACGGACGGTTTGGACGGTTTGGCGATCGGCCCCGTCATCATTTCCGCCCTGACGCTGGCGGCACTGTGCTACTTGGGTGGTGCGAAGTTCGGCGAGTTCGAAGTCGCAAAGTACCTGTTGATCCCGGCAGTTCCCGGCGCTCAGGAGCTTGCGGTCCTGGGCGCTGCCATCATCGGCGCCGGCATCGGCTTCCTTTGGTACAACACCTATCCCGCACTCGTCTTCATGGGCGATGTGGGCGCTTTGGCCCTGGGCGGCGCGCTGGGCATGGTCGCCGTCTTCAGCAAGAACGAGCTGTTGTCCGTCGTGATCAACGGCCTGTTCGTCGTCGAAGGCGTCAGCGTCATCGCGCAAACGACGTCCTTCAAGCTCACGGGCAAGCGTGTGTTGCGCATGGCCCCCGTCCACCACCACTTCGAGAAGCTCGGCTGGCCCGAACCCCGGGTCACGGTTCGCTTTTGGATCATCTCCATCATGTTGGCATTGGTCGCTTTGGCCAGCCTGAAGTTGAGGTAGTCGCCCATGTCGCCCGTCACGGCGCCCGGCGCCCAGGACATCGCAGACCTCGACGTGCAGACCGAGGACACCCCGCTCGACGGCGAAACGTCGGCCGAGTACGGGTCTACCCGCGTCATGCCGCCGCCGGACCTGCCCCGCAGCGACGCCGCGCCCGTGCCGGTGCCGGTCGGGATGGACTGGAGGCTGTTCGCCGCGGTGGTCGGCCTGATGACGATGGGCGTGGTGATGGCGTTCTCGGCGTCGGTGTTCGTGGCCCTGCACCAGCACAACGGCAACGAAACCTACTTCCTGACGCGGCATCTCCAACACATCAGCGTGGCGCTGGTGATGATGATGGTGGGCGTGCATGTGCCGTATCAGTTCTGGCGCAAGGCCGCGTACCCCATTCTCGTCTTCTGCATTCTGATGCTGGTCGCGCTGATGGTGCTGCCTCAGACGCCCAACCCGATCGCCTATGCCGACACGGTGAACAAGGCCACCCGCTGGCTGGTGCTGTTCAAGGTGCGACTGCAGCCCAGCGAGCTCGTGAAGTTCGCGTTCGTGCTGTACCTGGCCAACTCGCTGACGAAGAAGGCCGCTTCGAACGCCATGGAGTCGTTCACGGTCGGGTTCCTGCCGCACCTGCTGGTGTGGGGGCTCGTGTTCCTGATGTGCATGTGGCAGCCCGACCTCGGGACCGGCATCGTGCTGGCCGTCCTCGTGTTCGCCATGACGTTCATCGCCGGGCTGAACAAGATCTACCTCGTGTCGCTGGGTGCGGTGGGGATTTCGGGTCTGATGGCCATCGTGCTGATCAGCCCAATGCGGTTCAGGCGCTTGGTCGCGTTCTTGAACCCGGAGCTCTACCGCGACGGCGCGGGGTTCCAGCTGTTCAACGGTCGTCTCGCCATCGCCACCGGCGGCTGGTTCGGCAACGGCTTGGGGCTCTCGCGACAGAAGCTCGGCTTCGTCCCCGAAGCGCACACCGACTTCATCCTCTCGATCATCGCGGAAGAGTTTGGCTTGGTCGGCGTCGCCCTGATCGCCCTGACGTTCCTGTACGTTCTGCGCCGCGGCGCCCGCATCGCCCTGCGCGGCCGCGATGAGTTCGGCCGATTGCTGGCGACGGGCATCACCGTGCTGCTGGGCACCCAGGCCGCGATCAACTTCGGCGTCGTCATGGGCACGCTGCCGACCAAGGGGCTGACGCTGCCGTTTGTGTCGCACGGCGGCTCGTCGCTGATGGCTTTGTCGCTCGCCGTCGGCGTGCTGCTGAACGTGGGCCGCGGCGGCAATCCCGACCATGACGTACAACTGCCACCAATGCCTCGCCTTCCTTGGCGCCGCCGCTCCCGCAGCGGCGTGCCTGCCAACGTGCGGACCGGCAACACCCGCGTGACGCGCGTCACGACGACGGGAGGGACGCCATGACGACGCCTCACGCTGTCCCCACCAAGATCGTGCTCGCAGGCGGCGGCACGGGCGGCCACGTCACGCCAGCACTGGCCATTGCCGACGCCATCCGTGCCCAGTATCCCGCGACGGAAATCCTGTTCGTCGGTACCCCGCAAGGTCTCGAGGCCACGCTGGTGCCGCGACGCGGCTACCGCATCGAGCTCGTCGCCGGTTCGCGGCTGGTCGGCGGCGGTCTGGGCAGCAAAGTCAAGGGGTTGCAGTCGCTTGCGGCGGGCATCCTTGCGGCCCGTCGCATCCTTGCGGCAGAGCGGCCCAACGTCGTGCTCGGCGTGGGCGGCTACGCCTCTGGCGCGGCACTGCTGGCGGCGCGGAGCTTGGGGCTGCCGACGGCCATCCACGAGTCCAACGCCGTCCCGGGCCTGACGAATCGCGTTCTGGGCGCGCTGGTCGACCGGGTGTACCTGGGCTTTGAGGCCGCCGCGCGCGACTTCCCGCAGGAGGTGTCGCTGCTGTCGGGCAACCCGGTGCGGGCCGAAATCGCCGCGGTGGGTGCCGGTCGCCAGCTGCCGCACGACCGCCCGGTGCGTGTGCTGGTCGTGGGCGGCTCGCAAGGGTCGCAATTCCTCAACGAGCGTGTGCCGGACCTGCTGGGTCTGGTGGCCGCTGCGGGCGTGGAGCTCGAGGTCCGCCACCAGGTCGGCAAGCTCGAGGCGGCCCCGGTGGAGCAGCGGTATGCCGAAGCCGGTCTGGAGGCCACGGTTGCGGGCTTCATCGACGACATGGCGGGCGCGTATGCCTGGGCCGACTTCGCGGTGACGCGGTCGGGCTCCGGGACGGTGGCCGAGCTTGCCGCGGCCGGTCTGCCCGCCCTGCTGGTGCCGTTCCCCCACGCCGCCGGAGATCACCAGGCCGCCAACGCAAAGGCCTTTGTCGACGCCGGTGCGGGAGCTTGGGTGCGTCAGGCGAAGTGGCAGGCGCCTGACCTTGCCGAGTGGATCGTGGGCCTGTTCCGCGACCCCACGGTGTGGCAGCGCACCTCAGATTCCGCCCGTCGACTCGGTGCGCGCGACGCTGCCCGCGCGATCGCGCTGGACTGCGCCACGTGGCTGGAGGGGGGATGCTGATGCTGTTCGGCCAGCGCCGCCCGCGCAACGTGCGCAAGGTGCCTCTGCGACAGCGTTTGACGCTGGCGTGGCAGGCGCTGTCGCGTACCGCCGAACCGACCGAGACGGAAGACGAAGCCGCCGAGGCTCCGGAGCCGCGCTTCCTGTGGAGCCGCATCTTCACCGTGCTGGTCGTCGTCGTGTGCCTGACGCTGGTGGTCGCCGTCCTGCTGAACCTGGGCGACTACCTCAAGGAAAAGCCGGACACGGGCAACGTCACGACGTTCGACGTCTCAGGGGCCCACCGTGTCACGCGGGAGCAGCTGATCGCCGCCAGCGAAGTGCGCTTGGGCAGCTCGCTGGTCACGCTTGACCGCGCCGCTGTGCAACGCAACATCGAGCGGCTGCCTTGGGTTGCGCGCGCGCACGTGCAGCAGGTCCTGCCGTCCACTCTGGCCATTCAGGTCGAGGAGCACGTGCCGTTCGCCGTGGTTCTGGGCAAGAAGATGCGGATTGCCAACCGCGACGGCGAGCTGTTCAAGGAAGCCGAGGTCGGTGATGCCCCCGAGCTGCCGATCCTGACGGGCCTGCCGCCGACCGTCACAGGCGACGCCCCGCCCAACGAGACCGATGGGGCTCGCGAAGTTGGCCGTCGACACCTGCTGGACCTGCTGCGGCTGGTGGATGCCCACGCCAAGTCTTCGATCCGGGAGCGTTTTTCCCTCAGCGAGGTCCACTGGGACCCCGTACTTGGCACCACACTGGTGTCCGCCCGTGACGGCTCGGAGATCCGGTTGGGCCGGGCGATGGTCGCGGACCCGGAGCGGGCATTCGACCGCATCGGGCGCCTGCTGACCCGCGTCGAGGAACGTGGCGAGTGGCTCAAGTACGCCCTGATGGATGACGACCTGCGGCCAGACCGTGCCGTCGTGCGCTCAGAGCTGCTTGGCAGTGCAGAAGCCGAAGCGGCGCGAGCCGGTGGCGCAGGTCAGGCGTCCGCACCCCAGATCGAAACGGCTGCGGCCGGTCCGGGCGAGCCCGTGGCGGTCGCTGGCGACGGGACTCCTGCCAAGCTCGGCGACGACGTGGACCACCCGCTGGTAGACCTGGGCAGCCTGAAAGCCCCGCCAGAACCGGCCGCCAAGCCCGACGCCAAGGCCACCCAGAAGCCTGGCGCCAAGCTGGCAACCAAGCCGACTGCGAAGGTGGACGCCAAGGCCGCCGCCAAACCAGGGGCAAAGGCCCCCCCCAAGCCCGCCGCCGCCAAGCCGGCTGCTGCGCACACCAATTCTGCTACCAAGGCCGCCGTCAAGCCCGCGAAACCCGCGGCCAAAGACGACGACAACCCTCAGGACTGAACCACGCCCGGGCCGGGCAAGATTGCAAGCGAACAGGGAGGAAGGACGATGGCGAAGAAGGACGAGATCATCGTGGGGCTGGATGTCGGCACCCACAAGGTCGTGGCGATCGTTGGCGAGGTGAAGGCCGACAGCACGCTCGACATCATTGGCGTGGGCACCAGCCCGTCGAACGGCATCCGCAAGGGAGTCGTCGTCAACGTGAACGAGACGATGGAGGCGATCCAACGCGCCGTGCACGAAGCCGAGCTGATGGCCGGCTGCACGGTCAACGCCGTCTACGTCAGCGTCTCGGGCGCACACCTGAAGTCCTTCAACAACCGCGGCGTGGTGGCGGTGCAGAATCGTGAGGTCACGCAGACCGATATCGACCGCGTGCTCGAGAACGCCAAGGCGGTGCAGATCCCCGCGGACCGCATGATCCTGCACACGGTGCCGCAGGAGTTCCTGGTCGATGACAACGACGGCATCAAGACGCCGATCGGCATCTCAGGCGTGCGGCTGCAGGTCAACGTCCACATCGTGACTGCTCTGAACTCGGGCGTGCAGAACGTGACCCAGTGCGCCGAGCGGGCCGGGCTGCACGTGCTCAAGACGTCGGCCGAGATGCTGGCGTCGGCGCGGGCGGTGCTCGAAGACGACGAGAAGGAGTTGGGCGTGGTGCTGGTCGACATCGGCGGCGGCACGACCGACATCTCGATCTTCCACAACGGTTTCATCGTGCATTCGGTGGTGCTGCCCGTCGGCGGCGACCACATCACGAGCGACATCGCCGTCGGCCTGCGCACCCCCAAGGCCGAGGCCGAGCGCATCAAGATTCAGCACGGCTGTGCCGTCTCCACCATGGTCGAGGACGGCGAGAACATCGAGGTCGCCTGCGTGGGTGGCCGCGAGCCCATCGTGCGCAAGCGCAAGCTGCTGTGCGACATCATCGAACCGCGCATGGAAGAGATCTATCGGCTGGTGGAGCGAGAGATCCAGGCCTCCAACTTCGCGGACGTGCTGGGCTCAGGCGTGGTCCTGACCGGCGGCACCGCGCTGCTGCCGGGCGCTGCGGAGCTTGGCGAGGAAGTCCTGGGCCTTCCCGTCCGCGTCGGCTTCCCTCGCCGCGTCGGCGGCCTGCGCGACATGGTCAATTCGCCCGTCTTCGCAACCGCGCTGGGTCTGGTGATGCAAGGCGCTGCCGAAGACTCCCCCGGTGCCGGCCGCGGCAAGCAGAAGCCCAAGGCGGGCGGCTGGATCGGCACGGTCCTCGACTGGGTCCGCCAAGCCTTCTGAACCCCATCGCACACCGCGGACCGGCCCCCGCGGTGCTTCGCCAGACGTCCCCATCCTTTTCCTGTCCCACGGAGCAAGCCATGTTCGAATCCATCGTCCCCGAAGCCCCGACCCCGTTCGGCGCCCGCATCAAGGTCATCGGCGTCGGCGGCGGCGGCGGCAACGCCGTCAACAACATGATCGCGGAAAACTTGAATCAGGTTGAATACATCGTCGCGAACACCGACGTGCAGGCGCTTGGACGCAACCGCGCCCCGATCCGCCTGCAGATCGGACCGCTGCTGACCCGCGGTCTCGGCGCTGGCGGCAACCCCGACACGGGACACCGCGCCGCCCTTGAGGACATCGACGCCGTGCAAGAAGTGATGGCCGACTGCGACATGGTGTTCATCACCGCCGGCATGGGCGGCGGCACCGGCACCGGCGCGGCTCCCGTCATCGCCCAAGCTGCGCGCGCGGCGGGGGCGCTGACCGTGGCGGTCGTGACCCGTCCGTTCGGGTTTGAGGGAGCCAATCGCACGCGTCAGGCCGACGAGGGCCTGCGCGAGCTCGCCGATTCCGTCGACACGCTGATCGTCATTCCCAATGACCGCATCCTCGACGTCGCCGACCGCCGCACGTCCTTCCGCGATGCGTTCAAGCTGGTCGACTCGGTGGTGGTCGAGGCCGTCCGCGGCATCAGCGACATCATCCAGACGCCTGGCCTGATCAACGTCGACTTTGCCGACGTCGTGGCGATCATGAAGGGCCGCGGCATGGCGCTGATGGGCACCGGGCGCGCGTCGGGCGAGGATCGCGCTCGCGTGGCGGCCCGGCTGGCAATCTCCAGCCCCCTGCTCGAGGACGCCCGCATCGAAGGCGCCACGGGACTGTTGGTCAGCATCACGGGCAGCGCGGACCTGTCGCTCGCCGACATCAGCGATGCGATGACCCTGATTCAGGAGTCCGCCTCGGCCGACACCAACACCATCTTCGGCGCGGTGATCGACGAGACCATGGGGGACGACATCAAGGTCACGGTGGTCGCCACCGGTTTCGACCGCACGGCGCAGGCCCACGCCCACGAGCTTTCGCACACCCGGCCGATGAGCGCAGTGTCGCGGCCCGTCTCGGTGCCCCCACCGGCGCGGCCGATCGCGGCCGTTCCGCCGCCGCCGCCGACCATCGCGGAGCCCGTGCGGGTCTATGTCGCCGCCTCGGCCGAGGCCTCCATCGGCGGTCCGGTGGTTCCGCCGCCCCAGCCCGGTCCGCGCACGACCGGTGGCTGGCCGGCGCTGCCCATGAGCGATGAGGAACTGGACCAGCCTTCGTACGTTCGTCGCGCGACCCCTGCTCAGGGCGTCGCCTCCGCCACGCAATACCCGCCGCGTCGGGAGCCCCTGATCAACAACCCCTTCCAGGGTCAGGGTGGCGAAGTCGATCGGCCCGCGTTCATGCGCAAGTAGCCGCACCGTGTGACTCTGGGGGTGGCATGCCCGCATTTCCCGAGGGGCCCATCCCCGGCGATCCCCTTGACCTGCCGTCTGCTGGGCGCCGCCGTCTCGTCGGTGCAATCGCCTTGGTCGCACTGACCGCACTGGTCGCGACGGCTCACGTCCTTCGCGCACGACGGCAGGGAGACGAGGCGCTGACCTCTGCGTTTCGAGAGCTGGCCGAAGCCGTCGACGGCCCGGCGGCAGACCTACAGGCCCATCTCGCAAGTGCGCGGAAGTCCTTCGGAGAGGCCGCTACCGCTATCGCCCCTGAGGGCGTCGCGTTGTATGGCGTCGATCTGACGGAACGACTGGTGCCCGGTCCGGTGCCACTGCGATGGGCGACGCCCGTTCCGAAGGAGTCGGCCGCCCTGGCCGACGCGGTGCGCGAACGGCTGGAGCGCGGACGGCCAGACGCCGCGCTGGACCTGTTGGACCAAGCGGGACCGCTGGGGCGCCATCGCGATGTCGGGGTGCTGCGCGCGTTCGCCCAGTCGTGGCAGGCGGCGCGCAAATCGCGGCCTTAGGCGAATGCACGCCTTTCAGGGCCGTTCGATGACGGGAAGTGCTACGTCGGGAACAGTCCGGTCGGACTAGCCCTGCTTGGGCTGGGCAAGACCGAATCGACGGTTAAAGCGATCCACGCGACCGCCCGTGTCGATCAGGCGCTGCTTGCCCGTGTAGAACGGGTGGCAATTCGAGCAGATGTCGACCTGCATGTTGCCCGCGGTCGAGCGGGTCATGAAGGTGTTGCCGCAACCGCAGTGGATCTTGGCTTCGACGTACTTGGGGTGGCCTTCCTTCTTCATCAGGTACCTCGGTTGGGCGGCCCATGTCGGGTCCGCCGGCGTGGCGGGTTGCTCGGCAACCCCAGCGTCCAAACAGCGGGACGCATCGTTCGGTTTCCCCGTTGCGGCTGCGGTTGGGGCAGCCGCAAGGGGCCGACAAGATAACCCCGCGCGCCCCAAAGGTCAATGCAAACCGGCCGCCAACCTGCAGTTCAGGCTTGGCTTATGCGGTACCACGCCGCGAACCGGGCCAGCCCGTCCTCGATCGACACCTTTGGCCGGTAGCCCAGGCCCGCTGTCGCCCGGGTCAGATCGGCCGAGGTGCGCGGCACATCGCCCGCCGCTTCGGGAAGATGCACGAGGTTGGGCTGCACGCTCAACGCCTGTCCCAGCATCCGGATCAGGTCCAGCAGCTTGGTCTCGCGGTCTCCGCCCAAGTTGAACACGGCGAACCCCTGGGGCCGGTCGATCGCCCCCAACACGCCGACGAGGATATCGTCTACGTAGGTGTAGTCGCGACTGGACCCGCCATCGCCGAACACAGGGATCGGCTCGCCTTTGCACAGGGCTGAGGCGAACTTGTGGATGGCCATCTCTGGCCGCTGGCGGGGACCATAGACCGTGAAGAAGCGCAGACAGGTCACATCAAACCCGTGCAAATGCGCGTAGGTGTGGGCCAGCAGCTCGCCTGCGCGCTTGGTGGCGGCATAGGGCGACACGGGGCGGTCGGCGTGGGCCTGCTCGCCGAACGGGGCGTCGGAGTCGGCACCGTAGACCGACGACGACGAGGCGAACACGACGCGCTTGGGTCCTCTCCGCAGGCAGGTCTCGAGCAACCGCGTGGTCGTCTCCAGGTTGGCGCGAACGTAAGCGATCGGGTCCTGAATGCTCGGCCGCACGCCCGCCTTGGCCGCAAGGTGCACCACGACGTCGAATGGCCCCAGATCGAAGGCGCGGTCCACGTCGGCTTGGTCCAGCAGATCGCCCTGCAGGAAGGCGAACCGGTCGCCGCCAGACGCCTGTACTTCTGAAAGGTTGCGGCGCTTGATGGCCGGGTCGTAAAACGGGTCGAAGTTGTCGATCCCGACCACCGAATCGCCGCGCGCCAGCAATGCCTGGCAGGTATGCGACCCGATGAAACCCGCCGCGCCGGTGACCAGGACCCGCATGTGATGGCCTCGCTTCGACCGGTCACAACCGGCAGATCGGCCCGCGGTGTAGCAGGCGGTGGCGGGACGGACAAGGCAAGCAGGCCACCGCTAGGGGATTCGGGCGACCTTGGTGGCGGCGGCCGTCAACCGCTCGGTCAGCATCGGCGTCGTGATCTGCTCGGGCAGCAGGTCCCAGGACCCATCGGGCAGATAGATCACGTAGGCCGGCACACCGGAGCGGCCGAGCTTCTGCAACGCCTTCCAGATCCCCTCGTCTTCGGTCGTGTAGTCGGCTTTCATCGGTAAAATATCGTGTTGCGACAGCAGCTTGCGCACGGGATCGGTCTCGATGACCAGCTTCTCGTTGGCCTTGCAGTTCATGCACCAGTCTGCCGTGAAGTCCGCGAACACCAGACGGTGGCGCCGCCCCTCGGCCGCAATGCGCGCGGGGTCGAACGGCCGCCAGACGATGCGGTCGTCCTTCACGACCGGCCCGTCGCGCCCGTCGGCCGCCTGCGCCGATTGAGAGGTGGCCACTGGTAAGTCCTTGACGGCAGGCGTGAAGTCGAGCAGCCAAACGCCTGCCCCCGCCACCCACGCAACTGCGAGAACGCGCACAACCAGCCGCCGAACCGTACCGTGGATCACGCCGCCGAAGTGATGCACGCCCCACAGCGCGATCGTCAGGGCAAGCAGGAACGCAAGGAAGGCCGAGCTCGCCGACCGCGACACCTGACCGGCGAACGTGTGGAAGAGCCAGACCGCGGTGGCGAGCAGCGAAAAGCCCATCAGGTGCTTGAAGATCTCCATCCACGGCCCGGGCTTGGGCAGTCGGCGACCGATCGCAGGCACGAAGCTGACGAGCAGGAACGGACTGGCAAGCCCAAGACCGATCGCTGTGAACAGGGAGAGCGTCTGTCCTGCACTGGCACCGGCGCCCAGCGCAAACGTTGCGGCTGTCCCCAAGTAGGGCGCCGAACAGGGGGTCGACATGACGGCGGCGAAGATGCCGTTGGCAAACGAGGCGCCGTAACCCTCTCGACCGGGGCGGGTGGACAGCGACACGTTCCACTCGAACATACCCAAGGAATTCAAGCCAAAAGCGAAGATGATCGCGATCATCGTGGCGACGAACGCCGGGTTCTGGAACTGCATGCCCCAGCCGATCATCTCTCCCGACGCGCGCAACAGGACCAGCACCGACGCCAGCGCCAGAAACGCCGCGAGGATGCCGCCGGTGTAGGCCAGACCGTGCAGCCGCTGCTCGCGGGGGGCGCCGGAGCCGCGCTCCACCAGGTGGAAGACCTTCATGGTCAGCACCGGCAGCACGCACGGCATCACGTTCAGGATGACGCCGCCCAGCAGGGCAAGGCCAAGGACGGAGAGGAATTCGAAGTCCATTCAGACGTGCCCGAGTCCAGAGGGAGGAGCAAAGCCGGACCAACAGCGGCGGTCCGGCATGGGAAGCCACGGAGCGCACATGCTAGCAACGTCGGACGCAAGGAGCCACGGCCGACCCGATCAGCAACACGGCGTGCCGCGCACGGATTCCAGTCGTTGTGCTCAAGCTGATACGGAGATCGACTTGCCGGCGCAGGTTGCCTAGACTGCGGGCCGGATCGAGGGGGAGCGCGACGATGGAAGAACAGCCCAAGGGCCGCAAGAAGAAGCGCCGCAAGGCCATGGCCCGCTCGCCGCTGCGCGAGGAGATCCTGAACCTGCCCAACATCCTGACGATGGGGCGGGTGGCGATCATCCCGTTCGTGATCTGGGCGATGGCGCACAGCGACGACCTGAACGCGTTCGAGTGGGACGCCCGGCGCGCCGCTGTCATCGCCACGTCGCTGTTCGCGCTGGCCTCGATCACCGACTTCCTCGACGGTTGGCTCGCGCGCAACCTGAACATGCAGTCCGTGTTCGGGCGCTTTCTCGACCCGCTGGCCGACAAGCTGCTGGTCATGGCGTGCCTGATCCAGCTCGTCGACATGAACCGGGCACCCACCTGGCTGGTCGTGCTGTTGCTTTCGCGTGAAGTGGGCATCACGGGACTGAGAGCCATCGCCGCCGAAGAAGGGTTCGAACTGCCCAGCGACCGCTGGGGCAAGTGGAAGACGGCAATGCAGATGCTGGGGCTTATCGGCCTGCTGCTGCACTTCCCGATCTACACCGACTTCGTGTTCTTCGCAGGCGTGGTCGACTACCACCGGGTCGGCTTGGTCCTGCTGCTGCTCAGCATGGTGTTTTCGATGATCAGCGCCGTCAGCTACATGTTCTCGTTCATGCGGGCGAGTCTGGTGCAGAACACCCGTCGGACCCGTTCGACCGGGGACGCCCTCTGAGACGAGCGCCGCGCGATTCCACCCGCAAATGCTTCAAGATCAAGACACTGCGCCATATCGACCTCTTCAGGAATCTCGACCTGTCCCCAAGAACTGTTAGCCTGCAGCGTTGGCTCCCTTCCTTCGGTGACCATGGCGCCCCTTCGCAATCTCTCGGCCGCACTGTGGATTCTGCTGGCAACCGCCTGCGGGACCACCGCCGAGCTCGCCCAAGCGCCAGCGCCCTCGCCCATGCCGCCGCAAGTGGCCCACCCGCCGCCGCCGCTGGTCGCAGAGACGGAACCAACGCTTGCGCTCGAGCTCGAGGGCGACCTTCGCGTGACTGAGCCGACCCGCGCCGCCCCTCGTCGCACCATGGACACCGAGCTGCACCCCCTTGTCCTGCCGCTGGCCGACCACCTGCACCCGAGCATCGACTCGCACGCGGTAGGTTCGATCTCCGTGGGTACCGTGACGACCGGGTACTTGGCCCACGCAGCTGAAATTCCTTTGGAAGGTCCGCACCATCGAATCCTGGCCATCGCCGCGTCGCGCCAGACCCGCTTCACCACCGACGAGATGAAGTCCCTGCTGATGTGCGCCGCCCAGCGCGTTGGCAAGGCCCACCGTGGCCAGAAGCTGCACATCGGCAACCTGTCGCGCATGGGCGGCGGCCCCTTGCCGTGGAGCGTCTCGCACCACAATGGCCGTGACGTGGATCTCGCTTTCCTTGCGCGCACTTCCAGTGGGTCGCCGGCGTCGCCCGACCGCCTGTTCCACTTCAACCGCAAGCTCGACTCGACCGACAGCCGCACGACCATGACCTTCGACGTCCCGGCCAACTGGACGCTGGTCGAGGGACTGCTGACCTGTCCGGGGGCGGACGTCCAGCGCCTGTTCATCGCTGCGTGGCTGCGCAAGCCGCTCCTGGACTACGCCAAGAAGACCAAGAAACCCAAGGCGATACAGAAACGCGCCGCCATCTTCCTGGCGCAACCGCGCAACGCGATGGCCCACGACGACCACCTGCACCTCCGCATCGCCTGCACCGACGAAGACGCCAGCGAGGGGTGCCTGCTGCCCGGCCGCGCCCCGCCGGAAGCCGTGGGCCAGACGCCGGGCGTGCAGGAGCGGCTGCCCAAGCTTCGCAAGGCCTTGCACAACGACGACCCGGTGGTGCGCGCCGGTGCCGCAGGGCTGCTGGGCCTGTACCGCGACGGGGACAGCGCCGAAGGGCTTGGCGCTGCTTGTCGGGACCCGGACACGCGGGTGCGGCAAGCGGCACTGCGGGCAGCGCTGGAGCTCGGCCACCCCAAGGCGGTCGCTGCAGCAGGTGAAGCGCTCGCGGTCGAGACGGATCCCCTTGCCATGGCCGTGGGTTTGCGGGGGCTGGTGCAGGCGGACGCGCTGCCGGCCGTGTTGGCACGACTTTCGGATCCACGCACGCTGCAGCCCCCCGCCGACCGCTTTGACGTGCCGCAAGTGGTCGTTCGGCGGTTGGCGGTCCAGCTCTTGTCGGAGGCTGAGTCCCTCGACGTCGCGCGCGCCGCCGCTCCTCTGCTGGGCGACGCAGACCCGTCGGTTCGCGAGGCTGCCCGTGTCACGCTGGGCCGCATCACCAACCATACGACGCCGATGCTGGCTGCGGCGATTGCACGACTGCGCGGCACCGCCACGTCAGCGACGCCGCTCGACGACGGCTCGGAAGTCCGCCTGTGGCAAGCGTTTCTGGACGCTCTGCCCGCCGATCAAACCCGCGAGGCGCTGGTCCTCGCGGGCTTCCAGCAGCAAGGACTGCCGGTCACGGTCATCGACCGAACGGCGCTGCCCGATCTGGTGCGCGCGCTGCTGCTTCCGGGGCCGTTGCGCCACAACGCAGGTCGGCTGATCGAGCGGATCGTGCAGAATCGTCCGATGTTGGGCCGAGGCGCCCGCAGCTCGCCCGAGACGTTCTGGCCGCCGTGGCTGGTGGCGCGACGGTTGGTGACGAGCTCGTTCGTGGCCTCGCTGTCAACCGAGTCGGCCGCGCCAGCACCGACAGCCGACGACGCGGACTAGTCTGCCGCGACAGGCCACCCTGCATCATCCCGTGGCGTCAGTAGCGAACCGGCGGCGGCTGGTATTCCTGAGGTTGGTCCGCAAGCGCCTGCGCTTCCGCCTCTGCTCGCCGACGGGCCTGTTCGGCCGCGTGACGGTCTGCGATCTCGGTCAGCTCGCGCTCCAGCAGCCGCATCGGCTCGACCAGTTCCCGCTGGACCTCAGGCGTTTCCAGGATCGTCACTTGCAGCTCAGCCAAGTGCTCTGGCGCAAACGACTCCGACAGCGCCCGCCGCCAACCCGCCAGCGCCTGTCGCAACCCGACGTCCAGCCCCACGCGGCCGGGCAGACTCATCGCAAAGTCCAGCACTTCCATACGCACCAGGGTGTCGAAGCAGAAGCGGCAGGTTTCCTCAAAGCGATCTGCATTGAATTCGCTGCGTTTGCCCATGCCGATGAGCAGCACCCGGTCAAAGGTCAGCCGTGACGTCGAGGGCGTCAGGGTCGCCTCGCGGTAGTGACCATCGACGAACTCACGCAAGACCAGCCGCGACAGCCGTCCGTTCAGGCGCCAGTCGACCAGTCCGGTCAGCCCCCGCAGCGGCCGATCGTCGGCAAAGCAGGTCAGCACCAGACAGCGGCCGTGAAGCTCGTCCAGGGACTCGAGACGGGGTTGGGCGAGCCGAACCTTCACGACACGGCATCCTTGGCGGACTCAGGTTCGCCTTCATCGACAGGGAGTTCGGGGCTGCGGGCCTGCGTGGTGCGGGCCTGCTCGTGGGCAATGCGGTCGAGGATGCCGTTGACGAAGGCGGCGCTGTCCTCGTTGCCGAACTTCTTGGCGATCTCGATGGCCTCGTTGATCGCGACCTTGCGCGGCACGACATCGCCCATGAACAGGATCTCGCACGCGGCCAACCGCAGCAGGTTGCGGTCCACCGCACTCATGCGCTCGAGCTTCCAGTGGTGCGACGCGGCCTGCAGCCGACGGTCGATGGCCTCGCGGTGCTGGACGACTGCGGAGACGATGTCGGCGCAGTGGCGGCGCACGTCGTCCACCGACGCCGGCGGCTCCCCGGCGAAGCGCGACCAGTACTCGGCCATGGCGGCCTGGATCCCGACGGGCGTCCAGTCCAACCCGAAGAGGATCTGCAGCGCGGCTTCCCGCGCCCTGCGACGGCTGCCCATGGACTACTCCTTACCCGCAGACCGCAGCTTGCGCAGCAGGTCGGCCATTTCGATGCCGGCAAGTGCACTCTCGGCGCCCTTGTTGCCGGCCTTGGTCCCGGCGCGCTCAATGGCCTGCTCGATGGTATCGGTCGTCAGCACGCCGAAGATGACCGGCACGCCCGTGGACAGTGAGGCCGCGGCCACGCCCTTGGCACACTCACCGGCCACGAGGTCGAAGTGGGCGGTCGAGCCGCGGATGATGGCGCCCAGACACAGCACCGCGTCGTAGCGACCGGCGCGCGCCATGGTCTGTGCGGCGAGCGGAATCTCGAAGGCGCCCGGCACTCTGGCCACGTCGACGGCGTCGGTGTCCACGCCGCTGCGCTTCAGTGCATCAAGCGCCCCGTCGAGCAACCGCTCGGTGATGAAGCCGTTGAACCGCGGCAGCACGATGCCGAACCGCAGGCCAGAGCCGCTGAGATGTCCTTCGAAAGTTGCCATGGCGTTTCAAGCCTTTGCCGCAGAATACGGCGTGGGGGAGGAACTGCGGTCAGTGCGACAGCACGATCTCGCCGGGCTGCGAGTCGTAGGTCTGCAACATGGGCAGGCTGGCCTTGCAGCAACGGCCCTCGGGATCGACGTACGGTGTGGTGGCGGCCTCGCCGGTGAACGCCAGACGGGTCGTGCCGCCGGCCTCGTCGCGCCTCACGATCACGGCATCTGCGAGCACCGTCAGCCCCTCGAACTGCAGGTTGGCCTTGCCCTCAGCGTACACCACGAAGCGGTCGTGCAGCCCGCTGCCGAGCAGGATGCCCTTCATCCAGAAATCCGCATAGTCGGTCTTCGAAGTGCAGTCGAAAAAGCGCCCGGTGAACGTGGGCTTGCAGTCAAACGTCGCGGTGCGGCTGCCGTCCAGATCCGCTGGGGCAACCTGATTGGTCGTGCCCTTCTTCCACGCTGCGGTGAACCCGGCCGAGTCGCAGGTGTCTGCGTGCTTGACGCACTTCGGCGTGCCATTGACGTGCATCTTCAGGGTGGCGGCCGACGGCAGCTTGGGGAAGACCTGGGCGTTGCCCACAGGCAGCTTCCACTTCGCCCGCTCGGTCTTGTCCATCCGCGACAGCACGCTGGAACCCGCCGCCGCCATTGCGGTTTCCAGGTCCTTGCCCGCCCCCAGCGTGCCCAACAGCCGCGCCACCGCCGCCACGACCTGCGGCCCGGTCAGCTCCGCCGCAAAGCCGACGACCGGCCGATACCGCGCGGGGACCTCGACCGTCTTGCTGTCGAGGCTGACCACGCGCTCCTGCACGACCTGATACAGCCCTTCGGCCAGGGTCGCCGGATCGAAGAAATAGTCCGGGTGCAGGGTGTTGGCGCCCGCCAGGACGATCAGGCCCGGACCGCCCAGCGGCGGCGCGTCCAGCCGATCGCCAAGCGTCTTGGCAGAATACAGCTCGTCGCCCAGCACGCCGCGCGAAACGGTCATGCCCATCGGCCGCGCCGGCTTGACGGGCGGAGACTCGGGCTTGGGTCCGGGAAACTTCTCGACCACGCCTGCGCCCACCCAGATCAGCACGTCCAAGGGCGTCAGGGCGGTCAGCAGGTTGTCCACGTCCGACCGCCGTGCGTAGTGGATCACCTCGACCGTGTCGAACAGCCCCGACTTGGCCGCCGCAGCCCGAATCGCCTCGACGTCCGACCCGACCTCTGGCCCCAAGGCGTGCACGATGGCGCAGCGCCGCTGACCGAACTTCACGAGGCCCAGCTTGCCCTTGGCCAACGCAGCGTCCACCACCGTCGCCTGGTTGAGGGCGCCCAGCAGGGTGGGATCCTTGTCGACATTGTGCGCCTGAAGGTGCTTGACCATCACGGGGTCGCCCAAGGTGAACTTGGTCACCGGGGTCCCGTCGGCAGCGGCGAACACCGCGCCCTCGTCGGTGTAGACCGCCTTGCCCACAGCGCAGACGCCGAGCTTGTCGCACTGGCGGTAGAGGCCGACGACCGAAGAGCGTGCGGCCGTCGCGCTTGCGGCGTACTCGGCCCACAGCAGCGTCCGCCCGAGGCTGTCTTCAATGCGACCCGCAACTTGAAAGGAGAGCCCTGTCTCAGCCACCAGTCCGGCCAGCGCGGGATCCGAATCGACCGCCACCTGCCAATCTGCCAGCGCGATGGGCTGCTGCATGGTGCGCTTGCCGCGGCTCGGCGTGTCGTCCCCTCCGTCGTCACTGCAGGCCACGGAAAGGAGAGCGGCCAAGCTCCACGCAGCGCACCGGACGAGCCGTCGGCCGGTCCCCGCGAGGGGCGCTTTGCGGTCGATGCGTGCAAGGGGCGACAGGAACATCGTTTCTCCTTCCTCCGGGCGCGCCGGCGCGAGGCGGCGGGAGTCTACGCGCGACGTTCGGGCGAGACAAGCACGGCCGCGGCCTGGTGCGGGCAGATCGGTCCGCGTGTTGGAGCGTCTGAGGCAATGGGCTCGGCTGCATTCCGTCGGGCACCGGGAGGCACCGGAATGTTTGACAGTCTTGCCCAGTTTCGCATAACGTCGCCGCGGTGCGTTGTGCCTCGCATGAATCGATTGCTGCGGCCAACACCCCCCAATTCTGGTACTGCGTCTCGCCCGGCTGAGGTCATCATGAGCGTGCTTCCTCGCAATCTCCGCATCGGCATCGTCTATCGGGGCGCGATCGTCCACGAAGAGGTGCTGGACCGTCGCATCGACGTCTCCGTCGGCCTGCGTGCGGGCGCGACCATCCAGCTGCCAGCCAAGCAGTACCCCGACTTCCCTGACGCCATTGACGTTCTGGCGATTGAAGGCAACCAGTACTACCTGGTCGTCCCTCAGGATCCCAACGCCCGGATCAGCCTGCGCGGCACCACGACGGCCGCGGCTCCGGTGATGGTCAAGGGCAAGCGCTGCCTGCCGGCTGAGGCCGCTGCCGGTGGCTCGATTGTGCTGGGCGACGTCTCGATCATGTTCCAGTTCGTGCGCGCGGACACGACGCCGATGGTGACGCGCGAGCGCACGGTGCTGCGTATCGGTCTGGTGTTCGACGAGCGCCTGATCTCGGACCGCATCTTCCCCGATGACCGCAAGGTCTCGATCGGTAACGGCAAAGACCAGCAGATCGTACTCCCGCCGGACGACTATCAGGGCCCGCCGCTACACTTCGTGAACAACAAGGACGGCTCCGTCACGATGCGGGTGCCCGCAGCGATTTCCTCGAAGGTTCGCGTTGCGGTCGATGGATCGCCGATGGAACTCAAGGATTTGCAGGCCAAGGGCAAGGCACGGCAAGAGGGCAACGACGTCATCTGCCACCTCGCACTGGGCACCCGTGGCCGGGCGACATTGGGCGAGCACACGGTGCTGTTCCAGGTGGTGAAGCAGACGCTCATCGTCCCGGCAACGCCGCCGAAGTCGCTGGGGCAGAAGCTGCTCAGTCCGTTCATGGGTGACCCGACGTGGTCGCTCTCGTTCCTGATCGCGTTCCTGCTGACCACCTCGATCGTCGGTCAGGCCCTGCTGTTCCAGCAAACCACCGGCCGCTACCTGAACAAGGCCAAGGCGGAAGAGGAGCTGGCCAACACCACGTACGAGGTCGTCATCGAGCAAAAGGAAGAGGTCAAGGCTCCTGAGCCCGAAAAGGAGACCATCGACATCAAGAGCGACGAGGCCAAGAAGGCCGAAGAGAAGGAGGTCGCCAAGGCCGACGACAAACCTTCCAAGGCCGCCAAGGCCGACGAAAAGCCCCAGTCCACGGGCAAGACCGTGGAAGATCTGGAAGAGCGCCGCCGCAACGCACGGGAGACCGTAGCCAAGACGACCATTGCAGGCGCGTTCATGAATCAGGGCGGCGCGGCGACCAAGCTGTTCGGCGAAGCCGGCGAGGGTGAGGCCGGCGACGTGGTGGCCAAGCAGTTCGGCGGCGACGGCGGCGATGCAGGCGACGCCAACGGCCCAGGTGGCGGCCTGAAGCTGGCGGGCGGCGGCGGCGGCGGCGCGACCATGGAGAAGGTCAACACCGGCAAGGCCAAGGGCTTTGGCGCCCGCGAGGCCTCCGAGACCAAGGTCGAGGCGAAAAAGGAAGAAGCGAAGGTCAACATCAAGCTCTCGATGGGCGAGATGGGCGGGTCCGGCGAGGCCAAGTCCGACATCGCCAAGGTCGTCTCACGCAAGAACTCCGCGGTGCAGCGCTGCTACGAGCAGGCCCTGCGCGACAACCCGGAGGAGGGCGGCAAGGTCAAGGTCATCTTTACCGTCGGCACCGCGGGCACCATTACCGACGTCACGGTGTCGGGCGCGGCTGGCGCCTTCTCGGACTGCATCAAGAACAAGTTCCTGGCGATTCGTGGTCTGCCGACGCTGCCTGCGCCACAGTCGTTCAACCAGTCCTACGTCTTCGCCAAGAACTAGCCGCAGAGATGCGACGGTACATCTGTGAGGAAATATGAGGGCCTTTCCCTCGGGCATCCGGCAGGCATGGTCGACGTGGTCGAACCGCTCGACGCACCTGACTTTTCTCCGAATCGCTGCCACGGATCCTTTGGGCCAGGAACGGGATGTGAAGTTTGACAGGGTTGTCGGCAGGCCATTAGCATGGGTTCAGCGTTGCCGTTTCATGTTGGGGCAGCGCGAGTGGTCCTCCTGCCCAACATGGGTCCGTACCAACCCCGTCCGGAGTCCGGTTGCCTACAGTGGCCATCGGATGTGATTCAGGTGGTGGAAGTCAGGCGACAGGGAGCGTGGGAATGTCCGTCGACACCAACCGTGTCCTCCGAGTAGGAGTCGTCTGGCGAGGGCAGGTCGTCGCGGAGCGCGTCCTCGACCGCCGCGTCGATCTCACGGTCGGGACCAAGCCCGAGGCGACGCTGCATGTCGACGCCAAGACGCACCCGGGGTTCCCCGTCCTCGCTGAGATTGCGGCACTGCACCACGGCGCTTACCACGTCGTCGTCCCCACGGATCCGACCCATCAGGTCAGTCTGCGCGGTGGTATCGCTGGTAACGCCGCGTCCGCCAAGGAAGACGCGATTCAGGTTCACGGCCGCAAGCTGATTCCGTTTGAATACTACACGGGCGGCTCGGTGACGTTGGGCGACGTCATCGTGATGTTCCAGTTCGTACGCTCTGAGGCGACCCCGACCGTCACCCGTCAGGAAATCGTCCTTCGCGTCGGCCTTGTCCACGAGTCGCGGCTGATCAGCGACCAGGTGTACCCGCTGACCCGCTCCGTCAGCGTGGGCGGCACGGTGCACGACACGCTGTCCTTGCCCGACGTCGACTACAAGGGCGCTTCGGCAACGTTTGCGCCCGACAAGGCCAAAGGCAAGGTCCACGTCCGTGTGCCCGTCGCCGGCCAGATGCGCCTTTCGGCCGAGACCGACCCGATCGACGGCAACGAAGCGGTCAAGCGCCGTCTCGCAACCAAGAACGGGGATTTCTTCGAGTTTGACCTTCCCGTCGGTGGCCGGGGCTTGGTCGCTTTGGGTCCGTACACGGTGCTGTTCCAGCTGCTGAAGCAGACCGCCATCATCCCGGCACCGGCCAAACGATCGTTTGGCTCGTACCTGACCGGCGCGTTCATGTCGGACTCGACGTGGACGACCTCGCTGCTGATTGCGATTGTGCTGACGGCATCCATCGTGGGACAGGCTCTGCTGTTCAATCGCACGACCGGTCGATTCCTGGACAAGGCGATGGCCGAGGAAGAGCTGACGACCTCGACCTATGAGGTCTTGATCGAGCAGAAGGAAGAGCCCAAGCCTGAGGAAGAGAAGCCTGTCATCGACATCATGAGCGATGCGGCGAAGAAGGCAGAGCAGAAGGAACTCGACAAGGAAGCGAAGAAAGCCAAGAAGGAAGAGAAGCCCCAGTCGATTGGTCAGCAGATCGATCCTGAGGAACGACGCCGCAACGCGCGAGAAGCCGTGCAGAAGCGCACCATTGCGGGCGCGTTCATGCAGGGTGGCGCGGCCACGAAGCTGTTCGGCGAGGCCGGCGAAGGCGAGGCCGGCGATGTCGTCGCCAAGACCTTCGGAGGCGCTGGCGGCGAGGGCGAAGGCGACGGACCCAGCGCCGGCCTGAAGCTGGCGGGCGGCGGCAGCGGCGGCGCGACCATGGAGCGCGTGGCGACCGGCAGCAAGGGCTTCGGTACCCGCGAGGCGGGCGAGACCAAGATCGAAGCAAACAAACAGGAAAAGAAGCTCAACATCAGCCTGTCGATGGGCGAGATGGGCGGCTCTGGCGAGGCGAAGGCTGACGTGGCCAAGGTCGTGTCGCGCAAGAACTCCGCCGTTCAGCGCTGCTACGAACAGGCGCTGCGCGACAATCCCGAGGAGGGCGGCAAGGTGAAGGTCATCTTCACGGTCGGCACCGCGGGTACCGTCACCGACGTTTCGGTCTCCGGCGCATCAGGCGCCTTTGCGGACTGCATCCGCAACAAGTTCCAAGCGATCCGCGGCTTGCCTGCACTTCCGGCGCCGCAGTCGTTCAACCAGTCCTACGTCTTCTCCAAGAACTGACGGCCCTGGCGATGCGACCACCGCATCCAGCACCGCTTCGCGACTCCACCGTCGTGGTCGGCCTGACGGGGGGCATCGCATCTGGCAAGTCATCGGTGTCCCAACGCTTTCTTCGCCTCGGTGCGCGGATCGTCGATGCCGATCGCATCGCGCGACAGGTGGTCGAGCCCGGCACGCCCGGTCTGCGCGACGTGGTGCTGCGCTTTGGTCCGGACGTGCTGCTGCCCGACGGTTCCCTGGACCGCGGAAGGCTCGGCACGCTCGTGTTTGCCGACCCACAGGCACTCGCAGCGCTGAACGGACTGCTGCATCCCAGAATTGTGCAACGCGTGGCCGAGGAATGCGTGCAGGCGCGCCGCGACGGGATCGCCTTGGTGGTGGTGGATGCCGCCCTGCTGTTCGAACTGGGGTTGGATCGGCAGTGCGACGCCACCGTGCTGGTCGACTGCACTGCGGACCAGCAGGTCGAGCGCCTGATGCGCGACCGAGGCTTGGACGCAACCCAAGCGCGGCAACGGCTGGCCGCACAGTGGGCGCCCGAAGCGCGGCGGGCTCTCGCCTCGCTGGTGCTGGACAACCGCGGTACACTCGCAGACTTGGACGTGGAGACGCTGCGGGTGTGGAACAGCCTGCAGGCGCTCGTCCAAGCGCGACAGACCGGCGCATCCTCGACCTGACCCACGGCTGCCACCGCGAGATTCGCCATGCCTGACGCTACAGCCCCGCTTTCCTCCGCACGCACGGTGCTCGTCACGGGCTTTCCGGTCGACGCGGCGCGGCGGCTGATCCGCGAGCTGGTGTCGGACGGCGATCGGGTGCTGATGCTCGCCCGTGCCACTTTTGCCAGCGAGGCTGCTGACTTCGCCGCAAGGCTGGCATCGAGCATGGGGGATGTGGCTGGCGGCACGGTCGAGGTGCTGGAAGGGGACATTCTGGAGCTGGACCTGGGCCTGTCGGGCGCGAGGGTGCGGCAGCTGCACGCGGAAGTTCAAGAGATCCATCATCTTGCGGCCATCAGCTACCTGGGCATCCGGGCCTCGCGCATGCGTGCCGTCAACATCGAGGGACTGCGGGAGCTGCTGGAGCTGGCCTTGGGCATGCGGTCGCTGCAGCGGCTGTGCCTTTGGTCGACGGCGTTCGTGGCCGGAGCCCGCGAAGGGCTTGTCCGCGAAGACGAATTGATGGTGGGACAGCGTTTCCGCAACCCCTACGAACAAACCAAGGCAGAGGCCGAGGTCCTGGCGCGCGCGGCGATGGGCAAGCTGCCCATCACGGTCGTGCGGCCTTCCATCGTGGTCGGCGACAGCCAGTCGGGCGAAGTGTCGCGGTTCGACGGGCCGTACCAGATGATCAGTGCGATCGTGCGAGCCGCCGTCGACGCCTCCGTCTCGCTGCCGGGCCGAGGAGACTATCCGTTGAACGTCGTTCCGGTGGACCATGCCGTCAAAGCTGCAATGTTTCTGACGCGGCATCCGGAGGCGGTGGGCGGCACCTTCCACTTGGTCGACCAAAACCCCTTGACGGCTCGACAGTTTTTCGAAGCGGTTGCCGATGCTGCTGAGCGCCCCCGGCCTTCGACGGCGTGGCTGCCCGGCAGTGTGACGCGGGCGCTGCTCAGCCTTCCGGGACTTGCCGCGCGCAGCAACGAGCGTTCATTCCTCGAGTGGTTCGACACCGATGTGCGCTTTGACGACCGCCGCGCAAGGGCACTGCTGGACCCCGGCGGCTTGCACTGCCCTCCCGCAACTTCCTATGTCGAGACGCTCGTGCGGTATGTGCGCGAGACCGCTTGATCCAGACGGATCGCTGCGGTCGAACGCCTCACCCGCGCGCTTGCCCGAAGATTGACGGCGGCAGACGCGCTGGTAAGCTGGTGGGTTCCAGTGCGCCGATTTGGGCCAGTTTGGCCGAGTCGTGGCGCGCTTCGGCTTGCTTCCCACTCGCCTCGCCAACCGGTGTCCCCATGACCCGCCCCACAAACCTCGATGCCCAGACGCGCATCACCTCCGTGCGAGAGCTGGCGGCTCCAGGAACTACGCGCGACGCCTATCTGGTGCAGGTGCGGGGTCCGGACCTTGGCCGTCGGCTCATTCTGCAAGACAAGGTCATCAGCATCGGCCGCGATCCTGAGAGCAGCGTCGTCCTCCGTAGCGACAGCGTGTCGCGCTACCACGCCCGCATCGAGCCTTGGGAGGGCGGCCACCGCATCGTCGACAACATGTCCACCAACGGGACGTATCGCAATCAGGTGCAAGTCAGCGGCAACCACCCGTTGGTCACTGGCGACTACGTGCAGGTGGGCGACGCCATCTTCAAGTACCTGTCTGGCGACAACATCGAGCTGGCCTACCACGAAGAGATCTATCGGCTGACCATCGAGGACAGCCTGACGCAGATCGCCAACAAGCGTGCGTTGATCGACTTCCTGGACAAGGAGTTCGCCCGCGCCCGCCGGTACAAGCGCGATCTGGCCGTGATCATGGCGGATCTGGACCACTTCAAGCGCGTCAACGACACCTTTGGCCACTTGATGGGCGACTTCGTGTTGCGCGAGTTTGCCAAGGTCGTGGGCGGTCGCATTCGCCGCGAGGAGCTGTTTGCCCGTTACGGCGGCGAGGAGTTCTGCGTCGTGCTGCCCGAGATGGACAAGCCCAGCGCGGTGCGGTTCGCTGAGACGCTGCGCGGGTTGGTCGAGGAACACACGTTTACCTTTGAAGGCAACGTCATGCGCCTGACGTGCAGCCTGGGCGTCGCCGTCGTCAACGACACCATGACGCGCCCCGAGGACCTGCTGGTCGTGGCCGACGAGAACCTGTATCGCGCCAAGAACGAGGGCCGCAACCGCGTGATGGGCTGACGCGCAGACCCATGGCGACTCGGGTCATTGTCTGGTCAAGGTGCGCACTGGAGTCGACGCCATGTCCGGTGCGCTCCAACCCCCTGCATCACCGACTGATTCTCTGTGGGTCCGGCTGGCACGGCGTGGTCTTGCCTGGTCGCTGCCGTTCTGCCTGGTCGCGTGCGGTGGTCAGGGCTGCCAGAGCTGTGTGACCCCCAATACCCCCAAGGTGACGCCAGAGACGCTGCTGCTGCCCGAGGCGGCGCAGGTGCGGCTGACCCAGCACGGCTTTGACGTGGTGGCTGGCCAGATCCTTTCGATTCTCAAGGCGATTCTTGGAACCAATGCGAGCGGTCTCGCCGTTGTAGACGTGGCCAAGGTGCTGGGGGGACCACTGCCGCCGATTCAGGGGGGGCTGGGGCTGTTTGCCGGGCAAGGCACGGTACGCGACCTGGTGCTGACGCTGGACCTTGCGGGCATTCAGGTGGCGCTTGTGGAGGACTCGAAGCCGGCGCGGGTGCGGATCACGCTGGACCACGCGCAAGTGGGTGTCCAGCAAGGGATCGTGTCGGGGAAAGCCAGCTTTGCCGGACTCGAGTCGGACGCGGCGTGCCAGCTGGAAAACGGTCTGGACGTCGGGCTGCCCAACGCGCACCTGGCCACGCTGTCGGCGCAGCTGGACTTGGTGCTGGACGTCGACGCGGAGGGAAAGCTGCAGCTGCACGCGGAGGTCGTTGACCCGGTGCTGCACGACGTGGGCTTCGCGCTGGCCAAGAACTGCGCCCTGAAAGAGTGCACGGACCAGGCGATGGGCGAGCCGCCGTGTCTGGAGTGCGACCTGTGCGCGACCGGACAGCTGGCGAGCGGAGCACTGGCCGGGATGAAGCAGCTGCTGGAGCCGGTGCTCGGCCAGTTGCTGCAGGCGGCGGGCAACCTGCTGATCGAGGCGGTGCTGGCGGACAAGCTGAACGGTCAGCCGCTGGACCTGGAGCAGGCGGTGGACCTGAAAGCGATGCTGGAACAGGCAAGTCCGCTGATCGGGTCGGTGCTGGGCCCATCCAACCCGTTGATGCTGCGGGGAAAGCCATCGCCAGCGGCATTCTCCGTGGTGGATCTGGGGCTGCAGGGCAAGTTCGACGCGGCCGTCTTCGCTCAGGCCCACCCGTGCGTGCCCGACGCGGGGCAGGACACAACGCTTGCGTTCGGACAGCTGGTCCAGGGCGCGGCACCGCAGATTCCACAAGTGATGCAACAGGTTGGGTCTGACGGTCAGGGGAAACCGCAAGCGGTCGACCTGGCCGTGGTGCTTGGCCGCAACGCGCTGGAGGAGGCGACCTGGGCGGTGACGCGCTCTGGTCTGCTGTGTCTGGCGGTGGACTCCCGCACGCTGCACTCGGCCAGCGGCGGCAAGCTGGTGCTGTCGACCGGACTGGCCGACTTGGTGCTGCCTGGGCTGCGGAGACTGGCGGGAGCCGATGCGCCGCTGCGGATTCAGGCGGCTCCGACGGCCCGCCCTCAGGACGCGCCGGTCGTGACATTGGCGCAGCAGTCTGACGGAAGTACTCAGATCAAGGCGACATTGCACGGCGTTGGGTTGCGGATCGAGGCCCTGATGCGCGGTCGCTGGCTGACGGTTGCCGAGCTGAAGTCGGATGCCGTGGTGCGGCTGTCGGTGCAGGTCGTGGCGGGTCGGCTGCGGCTGGCCGTCGAGGACGCGCAGGTTCAGGGTCTGGAGGTGGTCGGCGAGCCGACTTTTGCCCACGCGGGACTCGAGGTGCTGGCCCCGGCGGTCGCCCAAGCGGTGACCGCGGTGCTGTTGGCGAAACCACTGGAATTCGAGCTGGATCTGCCGTCGATGCTGACGCAAGCGCTGTCGCTGCCGCTGACTGCCCAGCTGATCGCGGTGGAAGCGGGGGGCGACAAGCAGGACTGGCTGGTGATGGGGCTGGGCCTTCAGGCCGGCGCACAGGGGGCCCCATGACCCGCGGCCGCACACGTTCCAACTTTACGATTCTTTTGGCGTTTGCGTGGCCGGTTGTGGCCGCGTTCGCGGGATGCAATGCGCCGCCCGGCCCTGCGCCCAGCTGCGCCACGACGTCGGACTGCCCGTCCGGCACCCACTGCGGCCCGGCCGGCGTTTGCTCGGGTGACGTCGCGTGCCTGACGGACCCCGACTGCTGCCTGGGAGAGACGTGCGAGCACCAGAAATGCCGCCCGCGCCAGATGTGCTCGCCCGGCCAAGGGTGCGGCGACCCCGGAAAGAGCTGTGAGGCCGGGCTATGTGTGCCGAAAACATGCATCAACGATGCTGCCTGCGGCGAGGGGCGGACCTGCCTGTGGGGCCGGTGCGCGGCCGGGCTGCCGTGTGGTGGCGCGTGTGGCGTGGGTCAGGCGTGCTCCATCCTGGTCGACCACTGCGTTGCCTTGAGCGGCTCGCCGAGCGCCTGCCCGTCGGGGCGACTGCGGGTGCTGTCCAACGACGCGGATCTCTTGACGGAAGGCTGCTCTACTCGGCCCCAGCAGACGACGTGTCGACTGTTGCCTCCGGTGGTCGAAGGCGAGGTCGGGCTGCCGGGCGTGCTGCTGCATACGGGCAACTCGCTGACGCATCTGGCCTATGACCGCACGTATGGTGACCTGTTGGCGACCACCTACAGCGCTGCGCCCCCGTTCGACGTGATCTCCTCCCGGACGATTGTCGGCCTTCCGGAGCCCGGCGTGGTGCTGGGCGACCCCGACGGCCCGCGTTTGGGGATTCTGGCGCCGGGACCGGACAAGGGCGAGGCATTCGACGCCGCGGTGCTGACCGACGGAGCGGTGGCCGTGGCCTTTCGCGACAAGGACACCGACGAGCTGCGGTTCCTGCGGTATTCGGCCGGTGGCGGCCCCTGGCCGGACCATGTCATTGCCAAGGAACCCGGGGCGGGCACGACGCTCGCGCTGGCCTTGCTGCCGTCGGGAGCCCCAGTGGTCGCGGCCTTCACGCCGGCCCGCAGCGACCCGACGGCGCCGTCCCAGCTGCGCCTGTACGCCGCCAAGAGCCTTACGCCGCAAACGGCCAGCGATTGGCAAGTGCTGCAGGTGGCATCCGACACCGTGCCGGCGCCCTTGCCCTCGCCGTTTCGCGACGTGCCTGCGGGGCGTGGGGCGTGGCTGGATCTGGCGGTGGGTGGCGACGGAGCGATCGCGCTGGCGGCGTACAGTGCCACGGCAGGCGATCTCGTGCTGTACCGTGGAACGCTGACGCAGGGGCTGACCGGCAAGCTGGTCAATCGACAGCAAATTCCCAGTGGCTCCAGCGATTTTGGTCGGTTCGTGTCACTGGCCCTGCGACAGGACGGTCTGGCGTGGATGGCCTGCGAGGACACGGCAGGCGGGCGGCTGCTGCTGGTGCGCGAGGTGGGCGCGGGCTTCCAGGTCGATGTGCTGGACGACGGCCGCCGCGACGACGGCCTGCACCGCGTAGGTGCGGATGCAGCACTGATGGTGCACTCGAGCGGTGGTGCGATGGTCGCCTATCAGGACACGCGGGTGGGCGACCTGCTGTGGGTGCGGGTGTCCAAGGCGGGGGCGACGCCGGAGCGGCAGACGCTGGCGACTCAAGCGCTCGCTGGCTTCTCACCGACGATCGTCGCGCTGGGCAGCAAGGCTTGGGCGCTTGCCTCGACGACCGTGCAGGTCACGCCGAAGGGCGAGGCGAAGTCCGCCGTCCGCGTGCAAGGGCTGGTCTGGTCGGGGGAGTAGGGGCGATTAGCGCAGCCGCTCAGCGACGCGCTTGCTCAGCTCGATCAGCATGTCCGCATCGCAGATCTTGGTCGCGCAGGAGACGGCGGCGACCAAGGGACGGCGCGGATCGGCGAACACCACAGAGACCAACGTTCCGAAATACGAGCGGAATCCCTGTTCGGTCACCTTGTTGGTCGGCGCGACATTGGACCACGTATTTCGCATGGTGTTGAAGCGCGTGCGGCTCTCAGCCAGGTTTTCGTCGCGCCACACCTGAACGCCGACGCCGAAGCCGTCCCCCTTGTCGGGCGCGTAGTACAGCGAGTTGTAGCGCGGCGAAGCGGCGATGCCCGGCAGGTCGGCGCGGCGCAGCTTCTGCTTGGCGCCCAGCACACGCTCGAGGTCGGCCACGGAGATGTAGCCGCTGACTTCCAGGTTCAGCTCGTCGGGTGACGGCGCCGTGCCACGCGCGGGCAGGGCCGTCGCAGGTGCAGGGTCCCCCGTGCGGCGGGCGGCGTCGGTGACCACGCCACCGGCCTTGGCCGTCGGATCGGCGGGCTTTTCCTCCGCCTTGTCGGCGCCGACACCGGTCGGAACGACGGGAGCGGCAGTGGGCGGGGCAACCGCAGCCGCAGCAAGCGGATTCTTCGCGGGATTCGGGACCGCGCCGATGGCCTGTGCTGCCTGAGCGCCAGCGGTGGGGGCGGCGGCAGGGGCGGGGTTGCGCGCCAGCTGCTCGGCGGTGACGACGGGACGGGTCGGCGGGGTCGGACGACCGCGCGACGGCTTGGCGGCTTCGCCGGCCTTTGCTGCGTCGGCAGGCTTGGTCGCGGGCTTGGTCGCGGCCTTGGCCGGTGCCTTCTTGGCCGCTGCGGTGTCCAGCGGCTCTACGGCCGCTTGGTCGCCGGTCTTCTTTTCGCAACCTGCTGCCACAGTGCACGCGACGATGCACGCCGCAAGGCCGAGTCCGCGCTGGATCCATCGTGTCTTCATGCCGATTGCCTTCCCCTTCTGCCTTGAAGCGGCGGCACTATCGGCCCTTCCGCACCCGACTGTCAACGCGCGCAACGGCCTCGTTATTTCGCGCGCCACCGGATCGCTTGACCCTCGCTGGCCCCGCCCGCACAATGCAGAGGCTTGTCCGTGTGCCCGCCGAATCGCTCGACGCCTCGCAGACCAGCCCTTTCGCCCCGCTGTCCCGCCCCGGACGAACGACGAGCCCAACATGAAGACCACTTTCGCCTCTGCCGCAGTTCTCGCTTGCATCTTGGCCGCTTGCGGTGGGCAGGCAGAGCAGACCAAGGCCGCGAACGACCCGCCCGCGAACGACTCGGCCCGGCCTTCGGCCAGCGCCATCCAGGTCGAAACCGACGGCAACACGGTCATCGAACGCATCGACCTGAACGGCGACATGAAGCCGGACGTGTTCAAGTTCTACCGGGTCGTGGACGCCCCCGCGTCGGCCGTGGCGGGCGAGGGCGCGGCCGGCAACGTCAAGGCGGCGAAGAGGGCCCTGATCCGCAAGGAGATGGACGTCAATTTCGATCAACGCATCGACATCGTTCAGTACTACTCGGGTGACCCCAGCAAAGAGGTCATGATCCGCGAGGAGATGGACCTGGACTTCGATGGCCGCGTCGACTCGACCCGTCACTATCAGGACGGCCACGTGACGCTTGTCGAGATGGATCTGGGCTTTGACGGCCGCACGGACACGTGGAGCTATTACCAGCTGACCACGGGCGAGGACGGCAAGCCGGTGAATCGCCTGATCGAGCGCCGCCGCGACAACGACGGCGACGGCACCGTGGACGTGTGGGAGTACTACACCAAGGGCGAGCTCACCAAGGTCGGCACCGACACCAACGCCGACGGCACGCCCGACCAGTTCACTCGGGTAGGCGAGAAGCGCTAATCTCCGTGCGGGTTTGCCCGTGACGGCAGGCGCAAGGCCCCCTCAATTCCCCGACAACCAGGAAAAGCCCAGCGGCGCCGGGAACGACGTCGGTAGGGCGGGTTTGTTGCCCCAAGCGTCCACCGGAAAGCCGCGGCAGGATCCGCTGTGGGGCGCGCACTTGGCGCCCACACCGTCGGCCACAGTTCCCGCACAGGACACCAGTTGGACCGGCTGACCGCCCTGAACCTGGTACCAAGCGTTGCGGTAGACGAACGCGTAGCCGAAGCCGCTGACGAAAGCCTCGTCGGTGTAGTAGCCCGCGACCAAGGGCTGGTCGCACGCTGAGTCCGAGACGCCCAGCCGTGGCGCGATCACCTGCCCTGTCGACATCTGCAGCCCGAAGAAGACGCCGGCCTTCGGCGAGTAGACGACCGCGCCGTCACGCAGCAGGTCGACCTGTCCGCCGGTTGAAACCGAGGGATGACCGCGCTGCACCAGCACGCCGACGGGCTGACCTTGCGCATCGAC
>CAJBNH010000032.1 GCA_903955385.1 uncultured Myxococcales bacterium
CCACCGGAGTCGCCGGCGTGGCCACGGCCCCCCGGCGTTCCGGCGTGCCGGCGGTGCCGGTCCGGCCCGAGCCTGCGTCTTGCGGGGGCTTCCCGGCGGGGGGTGGCGTGGCCCCGGGTGCGACGGCTGCGGAGCCGCCCGCGGGGACGGCTGGGGTGCCGGGTCGGACGACGGGTGCCGCCGGTTCCGGGTCCGGCGCGGGCTGCGCGGTCAACGCCAGCACCAAGCGGGCGGTGCCCGTGCGGGGGACCGGCAGCGTGCCGCCCAGCGCGTGATAGCCGTCGCGACGGGCTTCGAGGCGACGCTCGCCCGACGAAAGCAGCAAATTCAGGGGAGAACGCCCGACGACCGCTCCGTCCAGCAGGATCTCGGCGCCAGACGGTCGCGTCTCGATCTGCACCTGCGGCGGCGGTGCGGCAGTGCCCGGGTCAGCGCTCGTCGTCGAAACCGAAGGCGAGACGCCGGGTTCTGCCGTCGGCAGCGGATACCACACCAATCGGCGAATGCCGTTGAACAGCGCGCCGCAAGCAGTTTGGCCACGCGCGGTGAGGCCCTCAAACGTAGCGGACGCCACCTCGATCTGCCCCGCGTCGGTCGCATCTGCCGCGCGCCACAGGACCATGCGCAAGCGCCACTGGTCCTCCTCGAAGCGAACGGCCGTTGCGACTGCCACCGCAGCTCCCATCTGACGCGCCACGGCCAAACGACAGTGGAAATCGCAGTTGCCGGTCTCGCCACGCCCCAGCTCCGCTTCCAGGAACGCGGGCACCGGCCGTACGGGCCCGGGCTGTGCAGTTCGCGCCTGCTCCAACGCCGCCGCCAGCACCGTCTGCACGGCGCGCACCGACGCTTCGCTGCGCAGCCCATCGGGGGGCAGAAACACGACGCCGGACAGCTCTCGGCGGGCCTTTTCCTCCCGCTCGCGCTCAGCCTTCTCCGCTTCGGCGCGCTGCTGCGCCAGACGCAACCGCTCGCCCTCCAGCCGCAGCCGCTCTGCTTCCGCCTTGCGGTCGGCGTCTGCCTTGCGCGCCGCCTCCGCCACGCGGTCTGCCTCGGCCTTCAGCCGCGCCTCGATGTCCGCCAGTCGCTTGGCACCGTCCTGCACGCCTTCCGGGTTCTTCTCGATGCGCAGGTACAGCTCGAACAGTGCCTTGGCCTCGACCAGCTTGCCGGCCGACTCGCGCGCGCGCGCCGCGTTGAAGACGGCCGTGGGCATGCGGGCAAGGTCGTAGACCTGCATGAACAGGTCGGCGGCCTCGTCGAACCGTCCGGCCTTGAACGCCTCGCGTCCTTGGGCGTTGAGCTGTTCGGCCTTGCGAAGGTCCGCCTTGGTGGCTGCCAGCACAGGCTGCGGCGCGGCGACGAAGACGGGCACCGTCCACGCGCACAGGCACAGGACCCAAACCAAGCCGGTACGGGACACAGCGGGACGATGGTGGGGATGTCGGTTCATGGCGGGCCGAGCATGCCACGCTTGGCGACGGCCACCAACTTCCGACGGGATCTTCCGGGGGCTGCGCGCACCGTTACTGCTGGTGGTGCACGCTCTCGACCAGATACGGGTCTCGCTGCGGCACCAGAGCCGCACGACCAAGCCGCCAGGAAACGACCAGCAGGAACAGCCCGGCCATCAGCGCCACCGGCCCCAGCTCCTGCAGGCCCAGGAACGGACCGTGGGCGTGGACGTCTCCGCCGTGCTCGACCGCAAAGTGCGAAACAGGCGGCATCACCTGCAGATACACGTCCAGCCAGTGGCCGACCAACAGCAGGCTGGCGACGATGGCCAGAATCTTGGGCGACCGCTTGTTGGGGCGGGGAATCAGCGTCAGGAACGGGATCAACCAGTTCAGCACGACGTTGCTGGCGAACAGGGCCAGCCACGCACCCTCGCGCCGCATCAGGAAGTAGCCGGTCTCCTCAGGCATGTTCGCATACCAGATCAGCAGGAACTGGCTGATCCAGATGTAGGCCCAGAAGGTCGAGAACGCGAACATCAGCTTGCCCAGGTCGTGCAAGTGCCCGGTCGTCACTTGGGGCAGGTACCCCGCGCGGCGCAGTCCCAACACGGCAAGCGTGACGGTCGCGCAGCCGGCCACGAAGGCTCCGGCGAACTGGTAGACCCCGAAGATGGTCGAGAACCAGTGCGGCTCCAGACTCATCAGCCAGTCCAGCGAGGCGACGGTGACCGTCAAACCGAAGACGATCAGGAAGATGGCGGACCAGGCGACGTTGGCACGGGTGTGGCGGTCGTCGCCATCCTTGTCCTGGGCCACGCTGTTGCGGCGCAGCACCCAAGCGAACAGCGACCACAGACCCAAGATCACCACCAGACGCACCAGAAAGAAATTGGGCGTCATCAGCACGGCTTTGTGCTGCAGCAGCTCGTCCTGCGCCACGATGTCGGGGTGCGACCACTCGTACAGCTCGTGCATGCCCAGACCGGTGACGGCCAGCAGCGCGATCAGGCCGAACGGCAGCCAGCTGCCCATCGCCTCGGGGATGCGGCGCAGCACGACCGCCCACCCAGCCTTGGCGACGTGGGTCAGAGCGACCAGCACCGTTGCGCCAATTGCAATCGAGACGAACAGATAGCTGGCGATCAGGCCGTTGGCCCACGCCCGCCATGGCTGGCTCGACAGCGTCCAGGCAAACAGCCCGGCGCCGACAATCACGAGGCCCAGCGCGACGTTGCGCAGCCGGGCAGGCGTTCGGTACGGCGCGGCCGGCGGGGTCTCGGCGTGCGGCGTCGCAGTCTTGGAATTCGCGCTCACGGGGCACCTCTTGCACGCGGGCGTCGGCCCCGCGGTCGGGACCAGCGAAGGGTTCGGTCGCTACTTCTTGCCGGAAGCCGGGGGAGCATTCTTGCCGGCGGCAGGCGGCAGATCGACCGTCGGCGTGATCTCGCCGGGCAGCGGCTGGGCCGCCTGCTTCTGCAGCTGGGTCCGCAGGTAAAGGATGATGCGCCACCGATCGGCTTGACGGATCTGCGTCTTGTACGTCGGCATCACGCCGCGGCCGTGTGTGATCAGGCGAAAGATCTGGCGCGGCGGCATCTTGCCAGCGTTGGTCTCCTTGATGCCGATCGGGAAGCCGGGGATGCCGAATCTGGCGCTGGGACCGTCGCCCATGCCCTGCACACCGTGGCACGGCGAACAGAAGGTCTGGAAGCCCCACTGGCCACGCGCGATGTTCTCGGGCGTGGGCGGCTCGGGGTTGACCTCGTCGCCGAGGAAAACGCGCGTCACGTCGGACGGCAGGCTGTGGTCGGGCTGGAAGCCGCGCGGGATCGTGCCCACAGGCGGGACCTGCAGCGCGCGACCGTCCTTGAACAGCGGGTTGGGGTCGTACGACTCGACGCGCGCAGAGTTCCGCATCTGGCCCAGCCAGGGCAGGAATTCCACGTTCGGCTCGCGGTCAACCACGCAGCCGCCCAGCGACACGACGGTCAGCAGGGCGAGGGCCGTCGGCGCAGCCAAGCCGGACCGAATACGCAAGCTCAAGTAGCTCATGCGTTTTCCTCTACGTAAGCGATCTCGAGGGCGCCGTGCTCCGAGAGCAGGGTCTTGGCCTGTGCTTCATCGAAGTGCAGGCCGGTCGGGTCCAAGGCGATGGCGAAGCGGTCGTTGGTGACGCCCTCGATGTGCAGGCGCGGCTTGCGACCGGGCAGCAGACCGCAGAACGACAACAGGCCACCGACCGTGATCAGGCCGCCGAACAGCACCGTCAGCTCAAACGACACCGGTACAAACGCCGTCAGGGGCATAAAGGGCTTGCCGCCCACGTTCAGCGGCCAGCCCGACCAGAACGGCGTCTCGATCGACTGCGTGTAGATCTGCAGCGTCAGCGCCGTCAGCAGACCCAGCAACCCGCCAATGCCGGTGACATAGGTCAGCTTCGAGCGCGGCAGCCCCTGCGCGGTGTCCAAGCCGTGAACGGCATAGGGCGTAAAGGTGTCGTGCACGGGCAGCCCGGCCTGAACGACGGCGGCCGTGACAGCGAGGATCTGCTCCTCCGTCCCGTACACCCCGACCAGGTACTGCTTGATTTCCTTGGGCTCTTGGATCTTGGGGGCCTTCTTAGCCATGGGCCACCTCCACACGGGCCGCCGCGGGGGACGGCTGGGCAGTCACGGCGTGGGGCTGCGAAGTGGTCTCAGGGTGTCGGCGCGCAAAGCCCAGCACCGCCTTGACCTCACCGATCGCGACCACAGGCAGCACGCGGGTGAACAGCAGGAACAGCGTGAAGAACAAGCCGAATGTGCCCAGCAGCGTCGTGTATTCAACCCAGGTGGGGTTGTACATCGCCCAGCTGGACGGCAAGTAATCGCGATGCAGCGACGTCACGATGATGACAAAGCGCTCGAACCACATGCCGACGTTGACGACCAGCGAGAAGAAGAACAGCACGTAAATGTTGCGGCGCGCCTTCTTGAACCAGAAGACCTGCGGGGCAATCACGTTGCAGCTGATCATCGTCCAGTAGGCCCACGCATAGGGGCCGGTGGCACGGTTGGAGAAGAACACGAACCCTTCGTAATTGCTGCCGGAGTACCAAGCAATCAGGAACTCGGTGCCGTACGCCAGACCGACCATCATGCCCGTGGCTGTGATGATCTTCGCCATATTCTCCAAGTGATTCAGCGTGATCAGGTGCTCGATGCTCAACACCTTGCGGGTGATGATGAGCAGCGTGAGCACCATCGCAAAGCCCGAGAAGATGGCGCCAGCGACGAAGTAGGGCGGGAAGATGGTGGTGTGCCAACCGGGCTCGACCGAGGTCGCGAAGTCCATCGACACAATCGTGTGCACCGACAGCACCAGCGGCGTCGAGAGGCCGGCGAGCAGCATGTACACCGTCTCGTAGTGCACCCAGTGGCGATTCGAGCCGGACCAGCCGAGCGACAGGACGCCGTAGATCTTCTTGCGCAGCGCGGTCTTGGCGCGGTCACGCACGGTCGCCAGGTCGGGGATCAGGCCCACGAACCAGAACACCGCCGAGATCGTGAAGTACGTCGAAATCGCGAACACGTCCCAGACCAGCGGCGAGCGGAAGTTGGTCCACAGCGGGCCGCGCATGTTCGGATACGGCATGATCCAGTAGGCGCCGAACCACGGACGGCCCATGTGGATGAACGGGAAGATCGCGGCGCAGAGCACGGCGAACAGCGTCATCGCCTCGGCCGAGCGGTTGATCGACGTGCGCCACTTCTGCCGGAACAGGAACAGGATCGCAGAGATCAGTGTCCCCGCGTGACCGATGCCGATCCAGAACACGAAGTTCGTGATGTCGAAGCCCCAGCCGACCGTCTTGTTCAGGCCCCAGGTGCCGACGCCGTTGTAGAGCTGGTAGCCGATCGCCGAAAAGCCGGCAATCAGCGCGGACAGCGCCAGAAGAAACGCGGTCCACCACATCCACGACGGCTTGCGCTCCATCGGCGCACAGACCTCGTCAGAGATCTGGGCCAGCGTCGGATTGCCGGTGACGAGCGGCTCGCGCAGGTGCGAGGCGGTACTGCTCATGGAACTAGCCCTCCAGACGCTCGGAATTGCGAACCTTGGTCATGTACGTGACGGCCGGCCCGGTGCCCACTTCGGCCAGAACCGAGTAGTTGCGGGGGTCTTCGTACTGCTTGCGGACACCGCTTTCGACGTCGTTGATGTTGCCAAAGACAATGGCCTCGGTCGGACACGCCTGCTGGCACGCCGTCACCACGTCGCCGTCGCGCAGATCGGTCTGCGGGATCTTGCCCAGCTTGACCGCCTCGGACTTGGCCTGCCCGATGCGCTGCACGCAGAACGAGCACTTCTCCATCACGCCGCGGCTGCGCGGGGTGATGTCGGGGTTCAGCGCCAAGGCGACGATGTCCAGATCCTGCTTCCCTTCCATGTCACCGGTCGGGTAGTTGAACCAGTTGAAACGCCTGACCTTGTACGGGCAGTTGTTCTCGCAATACCGCGTGCCGATGCAGCGGTTGTACGCCTGCGAGTTCAGCCCTTCCGCAGTGTGGACGGTGGCCAGCACCGGGCAGACCGTCTCGCAGGGCGCGTGGTCGCAGTGCTGGCAAAGCATCGGCTGGTGCACGACTTCCGGATTGTCGGCGATGGCCAACAGGTCGGGTCCGGTCGGGTCCCAGTCGTAGCCCTTGGGACGCTTGCGCTCGCTGAAGTAGCGGTCAATGCGCAGCCAGTGCAGCTCGCGGCGAACCAAGACTTCGCGCTTGCCGACGATCGGCACGTTGTTCTCGACGTTGCAGGCGATGACGCAAGCTCCGCAGCCGGTGCAGGCGTTGAGGTCGATCGCCATGCTCCACTTGTAGCCAGGGTACTCGTGGCGGGTCCAAAGGGTCCGCGTCGACCGCTTGCCGCGCTTGGGGTCGTTCAGCATCGGCGACAGCGGCACGTTGCCCGCGTCCGGAGTCGCCTGCCAGGCCGGCAGCGTGGTTTCGCGCACGATGTCGCGGTGTTCGTAGCTGTGGTGCGTCTGCGAGAACGCAACCGGCTCGTTATCGCCGGTCTTCTTCAGGTCGACCTTGACCAGCGCGGCCAGACCCGCCAGCGGCCCGACGTCCCCGCCCACGCCGTTGCCGACGCGCCCGACCGCCGTGCGGCCATAACCGACGGCAATCGCAATCGCTTCGTCGTGCAGTCCGGGCTGCAGCACCACCGGCAAACGCAGCGGCCTGTCGCCACCGGTCACCTCGACCACGTCGCTGGACTCGAGGCCCAGCTTGGCCGCCGTCGCCGGAGAGACGCACGCGTAGTTGCCCCACGTGGCCTTGCTGACGGGGTCCGGCAGCTCTTGCAGCAGCGGGTTGTTCGCATAGCGGCCGCGACGCATCCCGACCTTCTCATACGCAACGAGCTCGAACTTGCCCAAACCAGCCACGCTACCCGCAGCACCCTTGAGCGCGCGGGCAGCATCGTCGGGGTTGAACTTGCCGGGCGCTGGCTGCGGCAGCTCGATGGGGGCCTCGACCGGCGTGGCGTCGGCAGGCAGACCCACCGGCGAGGCCTCCGCGGCCAGAGCCACCGCGGCGACTTCAGCAGCGGCGGGGACGGGTTCCAGAGCGGGTGCGGCACCTTGCGGCGCCTGCGCGAGCATCGGCCCACCCACGGCGATGCCCAGACGACCGGGCAGCGCAACCCGGCGCAACTGAACGAATCCGTCGTGCACGGCCTTGTCCCAGAAGATCTGGAAATCGACCGCGACGCCCTGCACGCGCGGCATCACCGCGCGCTGCCAATGCTTCTGCATGAAGGCGAGCATCGCGCTGCCGTTGGCGGCGGGGGCGGGTTCATTGGACCACTGCAGCAGCAGGTCTTCGGCCTGAGCGGTGTCGAACAGCGGGCGAACCAGCGGCTGCTGGACATTGACCAGACCGGCCTGGGGTTCGCTGTCTCCCCAGCACTCCAGCGGGTGGTGCGTGGCGGCGACCAGCTGGCAGGCCTTGGCCGTCTCGTCCGCGCGCCCCGAGAGTGCGAGCGAAAACGCGGTCTTCTTCAGCCCGGCGGCCCACTGGGCACCGCGCGGCGAGTCGTACACCGGGTTGACGTCGACCAGGACCACACCCTGCAGCGCGCCCGCCGTCAGATCCTCAAGCAGCTTGTCAGCCTCTGCACGGCGGCCGGTCTGGTGCAGGTGCGCAGCCAGGTCGACCGTCTTGCCGTAGTTGCCCAAGGCGTGGTTGACGACGTTGACGGCCGCCTGCACGACCACGTCGGCGGAGCCCGAGACGACCAGCGACTTGCCGCGAGCACCGGCCAGCAGCTTGGCGAACGCGTCCAGCTGCTTGTCGTAGGGTGAGGTGGCGGAGGGCACGCCGACGTCGATGCCTTGCGACCGCACGACCCGACCGGCCAGACCCAGCGCAAACGCGCGCTCCTGCGACGGCAGAATCCGCAGGCGCTCATCGGCGTTCGAGCCGGTCAGCGTCATCTGCGTCTCGATCTGGATGTGCTTGGACATCCGCTTCTGCTTGGCTGAGAGCTTGCGGGTCTGCGCCCACTGCCGGGCAAAGGCGACCGGCTGGATCCACGTCCCCAGGAAGTCGGCGCCGATCGAGACGATGACCTGCGCTTCGTCAAAGCGATAGAACGGCACCACGGCCTTGTCGTGGGTCGCCGCGTGCGCCTCCAACACGGCCTGACTGCTTGCGTCCTCTGCCAAAACAACGTGACGGGCTCCCGGGAACTGGCTCAGGAACTTCGCGACCACCGCCGCAGACGCCGGGCCCGACGTGGTGCGGGTGACGACCGCAAGCTTGGAGCCGTCGGCGCGGAAGCCGGCCAGCGCCTTGTCGACGCGCGCCTGCAGCTCGGTCCAAGTGGCGGCCTTGCCGTCGACCAGGGGCGCGCGCAGGCGGTCGCCGTCGTACAGGTTCAGCACGCTCGCTTGGGCAAAAGCGCAGGAGCTGCCCAGACTCAGCGGGTGCTCGGGGTTGCCCTCGACCTTGATGGGGCGGCCGTCACGCGCCTTGACCAGCAGGCCGCAACCCGCCGCGCACGCCCGACAGTCGGTCGCGTAGTACACGGCGTTGCCGGGGACGATCTCTTCAGGCTTCAGTACGTAGGGCAGGGCCTTCTGCACCGGCTGGCGAGCACAACCCGTCCCCAGACCGACCGCAGCGAACGTCATGCCCAGCACGGTCATGAAGTCGCGACGCGCCACGTCCGAGCCGTCGCCGACGGCCGGCGGCTTGCCGATCTCGTACAGGCGGGCCTCGTCCAGGCTGGGGTCGCCAAGCAGGTCCTCGACGTTCTGGAAATAGCGCTTGGCTTCCAGTGCGTCGTTCGGGGTGGCCTCGCCTGCAGTGTTCTCGAGGCGGGGATCAGGCGCGCGGTCCATGAGACCTCCGGGGAGCGAACGGCGGACGGGCGCATGACCTCGCCGCCGCGGACCACCTAGTGGTGGCAGGAGTAACAGTCGGTCGAGGCCTGGATCTTGTCCTTGAGGCCAGCCGGGGGATTCTTGTTGTATTCGCGGTGACAGTTGACGCACCAGCCCATCGCGAGGCTGGAGTACTGGTACATCTCGACCATCTCTTGCACCGGGCCGTGACAGGTCTGGCAGGCAACGCCGCGGTTGACGTGGCGGCTGTGGTCGAACCACACGAAGTCCGGCAGCTTGTGCACGCGCACCCACTCGAACGACTTGCCGGTGTCGTAGGCTTCCTTCAGCTTCTTGATGTACGGCGAGTCGGGCTTGGAGAGCTTGTGGCAGTTCATGCACACGTTGACCGGAGGAATGCCGGCACGCGGGCTCTGCTCTGACCCGAAGTGGCAGTACTTGCAGTCGATCTTCAGATCTCCGGCGTGCTGCTTGTGCGAGTACGGGATCGGTTGCTCCGGCTTGTAGCCCTGATTGAGGCCGGGCACCGTGAAGCCCGTCTCGTTACAGCCGCCGACCGCAAGGCCGAACAGACCGACTGCGAGCACGAGACACCACCGGGCGCAATGAGCGAGGGGCGGATTCATCGTCTTTGCCTTCCTTGGGCGCGCGAACACGGGCCGCGGGAGATGTCGGCTCCCTCGACTCTTCCCTTCTCGGGCAACCGGGGGCCGACCCTTCACGGTTCACCCGTCCCAACATCATGATTGGACGGAAGATTGTGCCGAGAACACCGGGCAGACCCGGCGCGCCGGAGCGCGGGAATGGTGAAGCAAGAAGGCTTTCAAGTCCAGCCCCCTGTGCAACAATTGTGATCTGGGACAGAGAAACGCGTCTTCCGGGAAGCGGCGGCTACTCCGGCTCTTCGCGGGCAGCGCTTTGCACCCGATGCCAGCGCAGGTCGGTGCCGTGCACGTCCACTCCGGAGTCGCCGCAGGTCTCGGCGTACAGCAGGACCCGCCGCTGGCTGGTCGCCCGCGCGACGTCCAGCGCAATCTCGGCGCGCGTCAGCAGCTCCGGGCCATCGGTGGCGTCCCCCGGAAACACCGCGACGCCAGCGGTGAACGTCACTTGCCCCGCCAGCTCGCCCACCAGACCCAGGGTCTCCTCGGACCAGGACAGGCTGCGCCACAGCGTGTACATCAGTCGTCGCGCTTCAAAGGCCGAGATTTGGTTGAGGATCAGACCAAATCGCTCGTCACCGAGCCGCGCCACCGTGTCGGACCGTCGCAACGCCGCCTGCAGATGTCGCGCCACGTCGGTCAGCAGCGACCGCGCGCCCGCCCGCCCCCGCTGACGCTCGACCCCAAGCAGACCGTCCAAGTCGAGGACGGCCACCGCCATCGGCACCGACCCTCGCGACGACATGCGGATGTTCGGGTCCAGCCTTGCGTTGAACACCTCAAGCGTCGGCAAGCCGGTGAGCGCATCGACCGAGGCCATCGCACGCCGCATCTGCCGACTGCGAGACCTGCCGACGACCCGACGGGCAAATTCGTCCGCAGGCGTCTGTTCCATCACGGCAACGTCGTCAAAACCGACCTCCAGCCAGGAAGACGCTTCGGCGGCTCGCTCTGGAGGCAGAAGAATGGCCGACGCGGGCAGGATCTTGGCGCCGCGGTCGCAGAGGGAAAGCCAGGTGTCGGGCAGGCTTGCGTCCTCGGCAGGCGCAAGCGCGACCACACTGGCCCCGGAGAGATAGGCGGCGTAGGCACACGCAGCGACCGGAGCTCGCTCCACCGTGAGCCCTTGAACCCGCAGCGCTTGGTCCAGCGCTTGCAGCCAAGGCGTGTCGGCATCGGGGATGACGGCGTGGTCAGGTCGACGCTGCGGCGGGCGCATCTCGAGCATCGTCATGCGGGATCTCCGGCACCGACCCGGACCTGATCGATGGTTGTCCAGACGGTCGGCGAGCAGGACGATTGCGGCGAATCCGGTCGGCTACTGCACGCAAACGTTCGCGACGCCCGGCGTTCCGGTGTCGCGCCACAGGCACTTCTTGGCGCTGTAGTTGTCGATCGAGCAGACTTCCTTCGCATCGGCGCACGTGCCGGTGTCGACACACGACAGACCGCTGGAATTCGTAGCGACGTCGGTGCCATAGACGCACGCGGTCGTCGAGAACTCCCAGCACTCGATCTTGTCGTTGGCCTCAGGGTTCATGCAGCTGTCGCGCAACATCACCGAGACGCCCTGGGTCGGGAACCAGCCCGCCGGGTACTCGGCCGTCTTGGCGCCGTAGGTGACGGCGTCGACGGTCACGCCCTGCGGATTCAGCAGGTTGATGCCGTCCGGGGTGCCGTTGGTCAGCGAGAACGAGTCGCCGCCAGCGCCGTCGATGCCCTCGCCCGCGTCCAGCCACGACCAGAAGGCCTCGAGACCATTATTGATGTCGACGTTGGCCCGCTTCATGAACAGCGCATAGCTGAACGCCGGCAACACGTAGGCGTCGGAGCCCGGGGTCAGCGCGGTGGTCTGGGGCTGCAACACGCCGCTCACGCTGCAGTACGGACCGTTGTCGCCCAGCCACGAGGTACCGTTGAGGGTCACCGTGTGACCCTTGCCCGAGGCGTCGTTCAGGACGGAGCCTGCGCCTTCGTTGACGGCCAGCGACACCAGATCGCCCTTCCACGGACCCCACCAGGTCGAGGCGACCGGGCCGAAGTTCAGGTACGTGTGGCTGTTGGTGTACGTGTACCCGGCCAGCGCCGGGGGCACGGTCGCCACGGGCACAGAGCGGCGGCCACCCACCTGGAAGCTGCCGATCTTGCCACTGATGGACCTCTGCAGCGCGCCGCCAGAGTCCTGAATCGCGCCGATGGTCAGCACTTCGGCCTTGGCCGTGCTGCTGGGATAGTCGGTCAGCGTGGTCTTGATGGCGCGACGGCCCTGATACCACGCGCGCAGCACGCCGTTGTCGATGACGACCGCTACATGCGTCCACTTGCCGACGTTGGCCGAGCCGAGCTCGAACGACTTGCTGCCCGCCATGACCCACAGCTTGCCGGCCTGAGAGCGGACGCCCACGCGGTACGATCCGTCACGGCCGTAGCTGAACAACTCGCTGCAAGGTGCCGTGCCGCCGCCGTCGACCGGGCACGAACCCATGCCCGCCACTGCGTCGAGCAGGAACCAGCCGTGCAACGTCAAGGGCTGCGGACGCTCCAGCACCGGGTTGCCGCTCAACGCCTTGGGCGTGAACAGGAAATCCGAGCCTTCGACGACGACGCCTGCGCCGTTGCCGCTCAGCTTCAACGACTTGCAGGTGCCGACCACCTTGCAGCTGTTGTCGCAGCCGTCATTGGCGACCTGATTGTTGTCGTCGCACTGCTCGGTCGCTTCGACGCGACCGTTGCCGCACTTGACGCGAACCTCAGTGCTGTCGGTCGGACCGGTCAGCTTCCAGCCCAGCAGGTCGATCGGCTTCGACGTCGGGTTGTACAGCTCGACCCACTCCGTGAAGTTGTTGGTCTGCACCGGGTTGACGGCGAATTCGCTGACGATCACCGTTCCGTCGGGCAGGGGCTTGGGCTCTTGCTTGCACGTCGCGCTGCAGCCGTCGCCGGGCACCTGGGCGCCGTCGTCGCAGGTCTCGCCGACATCGGCATCCACGTTACCGTCTCCGCACTTAGGCACGTTGACGCACTCGCCGGTCTTGCACCACAGGTCGGTGCCGCAGCTCGTCTTGTCCGGCTTGCCACTGCACGGGTTCAAACACGGCGGGTTGGCGGTTCCGGGCGAGCCATAGTCGCCCTTGCCGTAGGTCTTCTTGCCCGGACACCACGAGTCGGCCAAGTCGTTCTTGGCCGTGTCGTATTTCTCCGGGTCGAGCTGGAGCGACTTGCCAGTGATCATGTCGAAGCCCGCGGGATTGCTGACGCTCTTCTTGATGTACTCGACCGCGTCGATGACCTGTCCGTTCCACTCGAGGATGATGTGGTCGGCAACGTTGGCGAGCGTGAAGTTGTTGTACACGTACAGCGGCGGCGACAGGTTGCCAGGCAGCCCGCCGTTGACGGCCGGATCGCCCTTGATCGCGAGCAGGCGGTAGCTCTTCGGCATGACCAGCACCGGGCCGTTGCCGGTGATCAGGTGGTAATTCGATCCCTTGTCCTTCAGGGCCCAGCCGCCGATGTCGATGGCCTTGGTCGTGGTGTTGTAGACCTCGACCCACTCGCCGTCTGTGTCCGCGACCGTGCCCCCGGCGTCCGGGTCGACCATGAATTCGGTCACGATGATCGAGCCGGCGGTGAAGTTCTCCAGGAAGCAGTTCGACGAGCAGCCGTCGCCGGGCAGCTTGTTGAAGTCGTCGCACTCCTCAGTGGCGTCCTTCTTGCCGTCGCCGCAAGTCAGCGAGTCGCAGGCGTTGCCGTAGCCGTCGTTGTCGATGTCTTCCTGACCGGGATTCTGCATCTTCGGGCAGTTGTCACAGACATCGCCCACGCCGTCGCTGTCGAAGTCGTCCTGAGCCGTGTTGGCGATCAGCTTGCAGTTGTCGCAGGCATCGCCCAAGCCGTCCTGGTCGGTGTCGGTCTGCAGCGTGTTCGACGCGAAGGTGCAGTTGTCGACGCAGTTCTTGACACCGTCGCCGTCCTTGTCGCCGCTGCACGGCGTGCAGGTGGTGTTGGCGGCCTTGGACGTACCGTAGTCGCTCGACAGCGAGTTCAGCTTGTCGGCCTGGCACCAGTAGCCTTCCTGATCGTTGAACAGGCTGGACAGGTACTTCGGGTCGACCTGCAGGGCAAAGCCGCACTTCACCTGCGGAGTCGTCACGCCGTAGTGGATCTTGTCGATCAGCAAGCCTTGGTTCTCAAACGCGATCGTGTCGGCGGTGGTATCCAGCAGCAGGTTTTGCCAGGCGAGATCGACGTTGACGCCACCGTTGTAATTCTTGTCGGTCGACGAGCCGAGGACGAAGTAGCCGCCCGGCGGGATCGCCAGCGGGGGGTCCATCGGGATCATGAACGGAGGCGCCTTGCCCGGCTTCAGCATCCACCCGTTGATCGGCACCGCTTCCTTCTCGCCGTTGTAGAGCTCGATCCACTGGGCGTAGGCCATGTCGACGTTCTCGGAGCACACGAAGATCTCGGAGATCACGATCTTGCTGGCCACGATCGCCGCGACCTTGCACTCCTTGGTGCAGCCGTCGTTGTCGAACGCGTTGCCGTCATCGCAATCTTCGCCAGCATCCAGCTCGGCATCGCCGCAAATGGCCGCGTCGCAGGCATCGCCGGTGGCATCGCCATCCGCGTTGGCCTGATCGGGGTTGGCGACTTCCTTGCAGTTGTCGCAAGCGTCACCGAACGTGTCCTTGTCGGTGTCGAGCTGGTCGGTGTTCTTGATCGACTTGCAGTTGTCGGACGAGTCGGGGACGCCGTCGAAGTCGGAGTCGATGATGCCCGCGCATGGGGGATTCGCCTTGCCGGGTGAGCCCAAGTCGCCGCCGGTCATCTGGTCCTTGGCGGGGCACCACACGTCGCCACCGTCGTTGCCGGCCGCGGTCATGTAGCCCGGGTCCAAGCTCATCGCCTTGCCGTCGTACGCGGAGAAGGCGCCCCACTTGGGGTCCTTGTTGTCCCACGCGACCTTGTCGACGACGTTGGAGTCAAAGCGCAGCTGCAGGTTGTCGCCCAGGTTGAAGAACGAGATGTTGTCGTAGACCCACGGGCCAACCACGCCGCCGTTCGACGCTTCGTCGCCATTGATGGCGAACACGACGTAACCGTTGGGCTCGATGACCACGCTCTCGCAGCCTTCCACCATGTATTCATCGACCGCGGAGCCGTAGCTGCCGTCGGACAGGCGCACCAGACCCTCGAGCATCATGCCGCCCAGCGGGATCTTCTGGTTGCTGGTGTTGTGCACCTCGAACCACTCGCCAAACGCATCCGTCACGGCCTTGGGGCGGAACATGATCTCCGAGATCACCAGCGTGCCCTTGGGCATCGTCTCCTTGGCGACCGGCGTCAAGCAGCCGGTCACGCCATCGACCGCGGCGGTCCAGCTTGGGCCCGTGTCCACCTCGACGGTGTCGACCTCGTCCTTCACGTCCAGCGGCAACTCAGGCTGGGTATCGACCTCGTCGGGCTGCACGTCCGAAGTCGCCGTGTCCTCGTCGACCACGTCGGTGGCCGTGTCGAGGGTGTCGTCGACGTCGGGAAGCTCCTGCACGTCATCGGGAAGCTCGGCCAGACCATCGTCCGGCGTGTCGACGTCGGTGTCCTGCGGCAGCTCGGCGATGCCGTCGTCCGGCTGCTCGAGGTCCGAGCCATCCACCGTGTCGGCGCCTGTCGAGTCCTGGGTGTCCGCCGTGTCGGGCTGGACTTGGTCCGCCGCGATGTCGGTTTCGCCGAGATCCTCGTCGATGTCCGTGACCGGAGTGGACGTGTCCGGCGTCGTGTCCGTCCCGCACGCCATCATTCCGACCAGGAATGCGGCACCGACGACCGTCCGAACCCACAACCTACCGTGGCCAGCCATCGCCGCCCGGTTTTCCATCCGATTCATCGTGTCGAGCATGAATTCCTCCGCCTCGCCAAGGCGCAACAGGGTACGGCACGGGGCACACGGGTGCAACCCGGCGCGACCGCGCGGTTCCTGTCACCTGAATGCCCCCATCCTCACCATTCGTCCAATTCCCCTACGTGGCTGCCGCGAGAGTCCCGTCACTGCGGCAGAATCGCCAGCTTGGAGCACTCGGCGTCGCTGCGCGCCACGACGTGCAAGGCACGGGTGGTGTCGGCGCCAGTGACGTGATCGCGGTGGTCGTCTGCGGCCAATGCACAGGCGATGGACTCCGCCAGCACCAGCCGACGCGTCAGGGCGCCCAAGCCGGCGTCCAGCTGTCCCAGCGCCACCTGCAGCGCCAGATCGTTGGCCACGATATCGATCAAATGTCGTTTCGCTGCGGGCTCGGCGACCAGCCCCCCGCCGGGCCGAAGCGAGCGCCCCGACCGTAGAAAGTCCAGACCACGTGCGAGGTTGCGCAGGCGTGCGGCTTCACCCGGCAGAGAGGAGCAGGCGGCTTCGCGCAGGGCGTCGGCGTGCTTGGCTGCGGCGTCGAAGTCCAGATACGCAAGCGGCTGCTGCAGGAAGGCATCCAGCCCGTGACAGGCCGGCCGCCAGACGATGTCGTCGCCCTCTTGGCACGCCGCCTCGCGCTCGGCCACTGCAAGACCGACATGCCGCACCACCGCCGCGAGCCAAACCCACGCGTCGCTTGTGTCTTCCAAGGCGTACAGCTCGTCGCGCAGCAGCCACCACGCCGCTTCAGGCACGGGCAGACCCGCCGACCACTCCAGCGGCAACGTGACACGCGGCAGGCTCGCGCCCTCGGCCAGCAGCGCCCGCACCTCTGCCTCGCGCTGCGGCCAGGGCTCGCCTTGGTCGCGCGCCTGCTCGTAGCCGTCGCAGGCCAGCAGCAGCGAGACGTGCACGCCGCGGGGAGACCGGTACATGCGCAGCGGAAACTGCCTGCACACCATGGGCTTGACCGGTGCCCCGTGGTCAGCATGCACCCCGCAGAGGCGGTCGGTTCGTTGCGCTACGCAACGGCCGCTGTCGTCACGCCGCATGCCTGTGTGCACGCGACCCGCGACCGTCACCTGCTCCAGCACGACGTCGCCCGGGCGATGTTGGGGACCTCCGGCGAACGCCAGACCCGCCACCCTCGCCACGTCGGCCTCGTTCAGCGGCCCCAGAAACGTCGCGCCGCAGCAGCCGCCGGTGCCGATGCAGCCGTGTCGGGGCGGGTCCAAGCCGCGCGGCCACTCGATAGGCTGGTCGGCCGTGCCGAGGCCCAAGGCTTGCGAAAATGCGGTCTTCTCTGCCTGCAAGGCGATGCGGTCGCGGCTGCGGCGGCCGTCGAGCAAGTACAGGCGGGCCAAACCGGTCAGCCGCGCCGAGGTCTCGGCCTGGTTCAATCCTGCGGACTTGGCAAGGGAGGCAACGCTGCCACCAGCGACAAGTGCGCGGGCCAGCCGGGCATCGGCCTCGCCCAAGCGCACCGCCCGGCTGAGCATCGGATCAGCAATGACCCAGTTGCGGCCTTCCCCCGGTTGAGGCGTGAGGGATGGGCGCAGGCGGTAGCGGGCCACTTCGACCCTCGCGGTAGTCGCAACGTCCGGGGCGTGCAACGGGCTAGGCTTTGGTCTTTTCGTCGAGATCGAGGCCGATGTCAGGCACGGAGAACTCGTCGTTGGTCAGGGCCGGAACCGGGCGAACCGAGGCGGCGGGGGGCAACAGGCCCATCTTGGCCTTGAGCGCCAGCAGGGCGTCGGACTGGCCCTGACTCTGCTCCAGCTTCTTGAACTTGTCTTCGAGGCTCGCGCCTGAGATTTCGTTCGAGATGTCGACCGAAGCCTCTGCCTCTGCCTCGAGCACTTCGACCTTCTCGGTCATGCGGCCAAAGGCGTCGAAGGCCGAATTGTCGTTCAGACCGGCCATCGTATTGTGAATCGTCTTCTGGGCGTCAGCGCGCTTGGCGCGGGCGATCAGCAGGTCCTTCTTGCGCTTGGCTTCGTCGATCTTGGCGTTGAGCTGGATCAGCGCGGCCCGCAGCTGCTCGGTGGCCTGCTTCTGCTGGGTCCACTGCACGTCCCACTGCTCGGCTTGCGAGGCCGCCTCCTGCTGGCGGGACAGGGCCTCGGTGGCCAGGGCGTCCTCACCCGCGGAGACCGCGAGCATCGCCTTCTTCTCCCAGTCGGCAGCGGCCTGACGCGAGGCGACCGTGCGAGCATACAGGCGCTTCTCGTCGGCGATGGCGACCGCGACCTGCTTCTTGGCCTCGATGAACTGGTCGCGCATGTCGATCAGCAGTTGGTTGAGGATCTTCTCGGGATCCTCTGCCTTGCTGACCATCGAATTGATGTTGGACCTGAGGAGCAGGCCGATGCGGTCGAAGAGGCTCATCGTGTCTCCTGGGGCCGGGCAGTGATGCAGCGCCGGCGGTTCCGGTTCTCGGGGTTCGGGGCTTGGCGCGGGCTAAGCCTTGGGCAGCAGTGCCACGACCTCGTCGCGATGCTCGGTGATCGCGAGCGTCAGCGAATCGATCGCGGCGACGAATTCGTTCTCGTCCAAGTTCTGGAGCTGCATGACTTCCACAGCGACGACCGCGCCGTTTTCGAGCGCATAGGCACCCTGCAGCATCTCGGTCGCGTTCAGGCGCAGCAGCGTCTTGTACAACGACAGCTCGGCTTCGGCGCCCATCTTGGGGACGTCGAACAGCTTGCAGCGGAACACGACCAGCGGATCGGTGTGCTGCACCACGATCTGGGCGCCTTCCCACGACGGGTCGTTCAGCAGCCAGGTGGTCTCGCCGATCTGCTCGAAGGGAATCAGGCCGTTCATGATGTAGCGTTCGAGGTCTTCGTGCGTGCGTGCCATCTCGTCGACTCCTGAGAGGGGGAGGCCGTGGGGCGCCAGGGTGGCGGAAGCAAGGTCGCCCGGCAGTCTAGGTAGCGACCAAGCGATTGGCAAGGCAGTTCGACGAACCTCGCTGGGCGGCTGAGAGCGGAGCGGTCCGGGTCAGAACTGGATCTTCAGGCCACCCGTCCCCGGCGCATAAGTGGGCGGAACTGGGTCGCTTTCACTGGCCAGCAGGATCGCCGCGGTCGTCCCCACCGCCACGCCGCCGATCACCGTCCAGAACCACCAAGTCTTGAAGACGGACCGCGTCTGAACCTGCGGCACCTGATCGACGGGCACGTCGGGCGTCTTGAGCAGGTCGGCGACCAAGGCATCGATGGCCTCCTTGTCGCGGCGCATCCAGCCGATTTCGCGGGTGACGCGGTTGACCACCTGACGTCCGGCAAGGTTGGCCAACGCCAGCTCGATCTTCATCTTCTCGCGACTGCCTGACGCGCGCAGGGCGACGGCGTAAGGCGTGGCGACCAGCCCCTGGGCCTCGGTGAGGTCGTTGGGCTCGACCGCACCGTCGAAGATCTCCATCAAGCGGGTCGAGATGTTCTCGAACGCCGGCTTGCGGCGCGCGGCTTCGAGTTCTTCCTCCAGCACGACACCCGGCTGGTCCACGCGGGTCAGCTTGGCCTTGCGCGCATAGCCGTTCTTGGCGATCGAGATGAACTGTTCGCCTTCCAGACTGGACACGTAGGTCGGCGACAGGCCCATGAACCGGCCGTTGACGTACACCCGGGCATTCGGGGGGTCGGTGCGGATCTCGTAATCGACCTTGGCGCGGGCAAGCACGGCCTTGCGCGCCGCGTCGTACAGCTGCTGCACCTTGGGCGGATACTCCGTGAAATCCTGCTCGTACTTGGGGTCCAGCTGGGTGGACCGCGAGAAACTCGCCGTCGCGCTCTTGGTGTCGCCGGCAAGCAGCTGGGCCACGCCCAACAGGCTCATCGCGCGGGCCAGCGGGTCGGTGTCGGGCATGTGGGAGAACGCCGACAAGTAGCTGGACACGGCATTGTCCAGATCGTCGGTCGCGTCTTCGTAGTTGCCGGCCTTCAGCTTGTCGGTGCCCGTCTTCATCAGGCCGGAGCCGCTCTTGACCGCAGAGAGTTGCAGATCCTCGCCGCCGACGTTGAGCGACTCGTCGATGTCGCGATAGCGCATCTGCTTGGAACGCCTGAGGGCGCGGGCGACGTCGAACGCGATCTCGCCCGTGGCGGCGTCATCACGGCTGAGGTCGAACAGCGTGACCAACGGCGCGTCTTCGGCCAGCGCGGGGGTCACTCCGGTGGGAGCCAACAGCACCGCCAGGCCGACCATGGTCGCCAGCGCGGGAAGAAGCTGCGTCCGGGTCCGTTTCGTGCTGGGTGTCGCCCGATGCATCCGCGCGCCTCCGTGGTCTCGTCCCCTGAACGTCGTGATTGTGTCGCGCGACCGGGCGGTTGTCGAGCAAGTCGCCGTTGCCCCAGCCGCCCGGCGGGACTCACGGCGCCGTCGACTGCGCCCAAATGCCGTCGTAGTACTTCTTGGCCGCCGGAACCGCCTTGGCGTCGTTGGTCCGGATGCCCGCTTCGTGGTAGTCGATGAACCCGCCGTAACCCCAGTTGTTGCTGCCGAGCACGAGCGTGTCGTCGGTGACCACGAACTTGGCGTGGGTGATGATGCCCAGGGGGTCGAAGCGGACCTCGACACCCTTGGTCTTGAGGAAGGCCGCCGCCAAATTGTTGTACTCGGCGCCATCCTCTTCGAGATAGTCTGATTTATCCATGATCACGCGAACTTTGACGCCGCGCTTGACCGCTGCTTCCAGCTTGGCGACCGCCTTGTAGACCGCGCTCGACTTGTCGCCGGTGTCGATGTTCATGCTGTAGGTGCAGATGTCGATGCGGGTCTTGGCGTTGTCGAGCACCGTGCCCACGGCCGAGGCATAGCCGCCGTCGGCGTAGGGCGCGGCCGCCGTGCTGGTCCCGATGGTAACCGTCTGTGCGATCGACGACTTTGCGAACAGCTTGTTGAAGTAGGCGGCCATCTTGGTGCGGGCCGACTCGTCGCGCACCAGCAGGTTGGTCTCGTTATTCTTCGAGATGGATGTGTTGGACCAGTTGGTCGAACCGATGAGGTAGCCCTGCTCGCTGAAGATGAACTTCAGGTGGGTGCGCTTGCCTGCGGCGTCCAGCTTGACCTGGGTTCCCGGGATGCCACCAGCCTTCAGCTTGGCGATCACGCGCTTGTTGGTCGCTATCTCGTCGTCCAGCAGCACCCGCACGACCACGCCGCGCTTGTGCGCCGCGATGACCTCGTCCACCAGCTTGTCGACCCAGGTACTCGCCGGACCGTCGATGTCCAAGTACGCGTCGCTGGCCATCACTTCGAATTGGGTGATGTCCAGCTTCTCGTCAGCCAGCTGGATAACGTCCACTGCTCGAATATAGTAGGTGAAATTCGAAACGAATTCGACAGGAGGCCCGGGCGGCAGGTCCTTGTCGACCACCGGGATGTCGGCCTTCACGTCGCCGGCATCGACGACCTCCACCGTGCCCGTGGCCCCCACCGACGTGTCGCAGGCAGGCGCAACCACGACCAACTGGGCCAAGGCGAGGACAAAGAGCGCAGGGGGAAGTCGCAGCATGGCTGGCAGCCTGCCCATCCCGGCGGTCCAATGCAACACACAGGAAGACCGACGCCGAGGGCAGTCCCCCGGGCGGCGGCAAGTCCCCAAGCGGTCACACAGGCGCGACAGCGGTGGGCTTGTGGAACTGGGCGGCCAGCTTCTGCAGCCGATCGAGCAGCTCGTCGATGAGGAAGGGCTTGTCGAGGAAGTCGTCGGCGCCGTACAGCGGAGCCGTCATCTCGTTGAGGTTGGGTCCGATCGCGGTGAGCATCAGGATCCCCACGTCGGCGAACTCGGGACGGGCGCGCAGGGCCTTGCAGACCTCCCACCCGTTCATCTGCGGCATCATCACGTCCAACAGGACGAGATCGGGCTTCTGGGCCAGCGCCGCGCGCAGGGCTTCTTCGCCGTCATAGGCCAACGTGATGCGATACCCTTCCGAAGTCAGCGACTTGCGAAGGATCGCGGCGATCTCGAGGTCATCCTCGGCGACCAGCACGTGGATGCCATTGTCCTTGGGCATGGGGGCGTCTCCGTTCGGGCCGGGCGTCGGCGCCCAGGCTCGTGCTCTCTAGTCCTCGTCCTGGCGCGCTGCTTCGGTCGCCTGCTTGGCGATGTCCTGAGCTTCGGCCGCGCGAGGATCGATCGACGGCAAAATGCGTACGACCTGACGAGCCAGGTCGCGGGCGGCCGCGTAGTTCTTCTTGGACATGTTGTCCTTGGCTTCCTTCAGCATCGACGAAGCCTGCGCAACGCACCGGCCCTCGAGCTGGACGGCCTCGGGCTTGTCCGGCTGATAGTTCATTGCCTCGCGCACGGCATCGGCGGCGTCGGCGTAATTCTTGCCAGCGAACGAGGCCTTGGCCACGGCCAGATAGGCATCGGCGATCTTGCCGGCCAACCAGCCACCGTGGGCACCGTCGACGCGACGGTCGGCGTTGTACGCGGCCTTGTAGGCGCCGGCGGCCTTGCGCGGGCTGGACGACGCGCCTGAGGCGGTGTCGAGCTCGTCCCGCACGGACTTGACGGCCGCCGCATACGCGCTGGCCTTGGCCTTTTGGTCCTTCGCGAATGGCCCATTGGCGATCGCCTCGAACTGCTCAATCGCCGTTGCCCAGTTCTTGCCGTGGTAAGCAGCAAGACCCATGGCGAAATCGGCCTTCTTGCCTCCCGCGGCAACCGCGACTGCAGCCGGAGCAGCCACGACGGCCGCAGCCTTGGCAGGTTCCTTGGCGACCTTTTCGGGTTCCTTGGCTGCCTTGGGCGTTTCCTTGACCGTCTCCTTGGCCGTTTCTTTCCCGGCCTTGGCCGCAACGGCGGGAGCCGGAACCGCAGCCTCGCTGGGCTTGCCCTTGGTGTCCGGTGCGGCTGCCGGGGCAGCCGCGTCGGCTCCGCCGGCCGCCTCGGGCGCGGACAGGCCGGCGCGCAAGGTCTTGGCCTCGTTGTGCTTCGGGTCGACCGCCAGAACGGCGTCCAGTGCCGCGATCGCGGTGGCGTTGTCCCCGGCTTCCTGTGCCTTGCGGGCGTCGGCGAGCTTGGACGAAACGAACTCCTCGCGCGCTGCCGTCAGCTCTTCCTGTGCATCGGCAGACAGAGCCGACGACTCCGGCACCTCGGCAAATTGCGAGAACGCCTCGAGGTAGCGCTTGCCCTTGACGGCCTCACGGGCGCCGTCCAGCGTCTCCTGAGCATCGACCTCGCGCTGGGCCACCTTCAGCAGGTCCTTGACCTCCTGATTCTCGGGGTCGGCTTTCTTGGCCGCCCGCAGGGTGTCCGCAGCCTCAGCGAACGCCTTGTCGGCGATCTGTCCCTTGGCCTTGGCAACCATCGCGTCGGCTTCCGAGCCCTCTCCAGCCGCCACGGCCTTGGCCGCTGTGCCGCTGCTGCTCTTGCCCAGCACCAGCCAAGCCGCGATCCCGCCGCCCACCAGCACCACCAGCACCACGGCGGCAATCGCCAGGATGATCGGCAGGTTGGACTTGCCACTGGGGGCCGCCGCCTCACGACCCGTCACGACGGGTGCCGCACCTCGCTTGCGTGCGACCTGCCCCTCGATGTGGAATTCCAGCACGCTGGTGCCGACTTCGATCTGGTCACCCGGCTCCAGCACCTTGCGGGCCTGCTTGCTGCCGTTGATGTTGGTGCCGTTGGCGCCGCCCAAGTCGTGCAGCACGGCCTCGTCGGGGGTGCGCTCGATCTTGAAGTGCTTGCGCGACACTGCCGGGTCGGCCAGCACGATCTTGCAGTCCAGACCGCGACCGACCAGCGACTGCCCCACCTCGATGCGATGGATCTTGCCGCGGTCAGGACCTGAGACGACGCGCAGCTCCATTGGACGGGCAGGCGGAGCCACCGGCGCGCGCGCCGGCGTCGGGTCGAAGTCGACCGCGTCGAGCATGCGCGTCGCCTGATCTTCTTCCTCGGGCGGAGGAGGCGGCGGAGCCGGCGTGGCCGGACGCGGACGCGGCGCCATCGGCATTGGCCGAGACGGCCGTTGGGCCGGCGGCGGCGGCGGTGCCGATCGGACAAACTCCGTGGGGGGTGGCACGAAGTCGTCCACGTCCATGGCGCGGGTCTTCTCTGCGCCTTCCTGATCTTCCGGTCTTGGCGCACCGCGCTGGTTGCCAAAGCCGATGCCGCCTCGCCTGTCCTCGTTGCCCATCTGCTTGCCTCGGTGAAGGGCGCCCCGGGTTGCGTGCGTGTGCGACCTGGGGGGCGATCTGCTCTAGCACAGATGCCGCGGCCCGACAATTCTCTAAACGTGTCGCCCGGGTCGAGATCGCGTCCGCGGCAGCGGTGAATCCCAAGTTCGGGGCGTCCGGCCCAAAACGACGAAACCCCCCGCGAGGGTCTCGCGAGGGGTACGTGCGTTCGACATCGCGGGAACGAGGGCGATCAGGCGATCGGCGCGAGCGGCTGCACCGTGATGGTGGAGCGACCGTGCGACACGCCGAACTCTACCGTTCCGTCGACCAGCGAGAACAGGGTGTAGTCCTTGCCCGTACCGACGTTGCGGCCCGCGTGGAAGGTCGAGCCGACCTGACGCACGATGATTCCGCCCGCGGGGACGAACTGACCGCCCTGACGCTTCACGCCGCGGTACTGGGGATTCGAGTCACGGCCGTTGCGAGACGAGCCTTGGCCTTTTTTGTGAGCCATGATGTCCTCCGATCGGGGCAGCGGCTGCTCGTCCGTTCAGGACGGCCGCTCCGGGTGTCCGAATGCGATCAGCCCTCGACGGCCGAGATGCGCACGCGCGTGATGCTCTGGCGGTGACCCATCGTCTTGCGGCTGTTCTTGCGCCGACGATACTTGTGGATCAGCACCTTCTTGTCGCGGGTCTGCTCGACGACGGTACCGACCACGCGGGCGCCGTCCACCGTGGGCACGCCCACCTGAACGCCGTTGTCGCCGGACAGCAGCAGCACGCGGTCAAATACGACCTCTGCGCCACGCTCGCCTTCGAGCTTCTCGACGGTCAGCTGGGTGCCGACCTCGGCGCGGTACTGCTTGCCGCCCGTCTGGATGATTGCATACGTCGCCATGACCACGTTCTCCAAAGCTGTCGTTCGAGGTCGCGCAGGCCAGAGGCCGTGACGCGGGGAGCGGAAGTGTGCCGCGAACCTGCCTCGGCGTCAAGGTTCCCGCGCCCTCAGGCAGCCAAGTGTCCTGCCGACTGGCTTGCAACCCCCCGCCACGGGACCTAACCTGTCGCGCCCATGCCACCGCCCGCCACCCATCGCCGCTTCGACTTCGAGGGCTTGCTGCTCTCTCTGGAGCATCGCGCGCCGTTGACCGTGCTGGCCACCGCAGAGGCCGGGGTGGTGCCGTTCGTCCTGTCGAGCGTGCGGCACCGTCTGGATCGGCCGCTGGTGATCGTGGTGCCCGACGAACGGCGCATGCGACAGGTGATCGAGGGCCTTGGAGCCTTCGAAGCCGAGCTTTGGCCCGGACTTGCGCCCGTCGTGCGGTTTGAGGCCAATGACGTCTCGCCGTGGCAGGAGATCGCGCCGATGCGGGCGCTGGCGGGGCGACGGATCTCAGCCGGCTATCGGCTGAACCTGGGGCTGGGCGTTGCAGCAATCGTCTTGCCTGTCGCGGCCTTGCTGAATCGGACGCTGTCTGGGCCGGTTCTCGATCGCAGCACGGCACTTGCCTCTGTTCACGCCAACTTGGACCGCGTCGAGCTGGTCGAGCTGCTGGCGGCCGGCGGCTATGAGCGGACGCCGTTGGTCGAGGATCCGGGGACTTTCGCGCTGCGGGGCGATGGCATCGACGTGTGGAGTCCGCTGTACGACGCCCCGGCGCGGGTAGACATGCTGGGCGACGACGTGGCCTCGATCCGTCGCTTCGACCCCGAGACGCAGCTGGCGCTGGACCAGGGCGGCCACCTGATCGACCTGTTGATGCCTCCGGCGCGCGAGCTGCTGCTGGACGCGGCGTCGGTCGTGGCTGCCGAGACGCGCTTGATCGCGCTGGCCGATCACCTCGACGTCGGCAACGTCGAGCTGCGCGGCGTACTGGACGAGCTGCGGGCCGGTCACATCGTGCCGGGGATGGAGGCGCTGCTGCCCGCGCTGTCGCCGGATCGGTCGACGCTGCTCGAGCTTGCTCCCTCCAACGGCGTGCACGAGCCGATCGTGGTGCTGGACAACCCTGACGCCTGCATGGTCGCGCTGGATGTGGCCTGGCAGGAGCACGTCGCGCATTTTCAGCAAGCCCGCGCCGCGGGGCGATTCGTGTTTGCGCCTGAGCAGTTGTTTGCCACGCCGGAGCAGGTTCGCCAGCAGTTGGCCCGCCGCATCCAGTTGCACGTGCGGCCGTTCACCATTCACGAGGACGCGGCCCTGCCGACCTTCCAGCTGGACGTCGGGTCGAATCGCGAGGTGGCGGCAGAGCTGCGGGAAGCGAGGGGACACGACGAGGGTCTGCGGCCGCTGGTGTCGCGGATTCGGCTGGCCCGCAAGCTGCAGCAGCTGGTGGTGATCGCGGCACACGGCGAGGGCGGCCGGCAGCGGCTGGCGGCGATCCTGCGACACTACGGCGTCGGCACCGAGTTCCACGAAGGGCCGTTGAGCCCCGCCGACATCGCGGAGCTGAGACTGCGCAAGGACTTGGACGCGCTGCTGGTGCTGGGTGGGTCGGGCGAGGGCTACCACATCGAGGCCCTGCACCTGCTGGTCGTCGATGAGAACGAGATCTTCGGCCAGAAGACCGCCAAGCCCAGCGTGGCCACCCGCAAGAAGCAGACCTCGGGCCAGATGATCCGCGACATGGCGGAGCTGGTCGAGGGCGACTACGTGGTGCACGTCGACCACGGCATCGGCCGCTTCGTGGGCCTGAAGCGCATCGAAGCGGCGGGCGTCGCGCAGGACTTCCTGCTGATCCTCTACAAGGAGGACCAGCGGCTGTATGTGCCTGTGACGTCGCTGGATCGCGTACAGAAGTACGTCACGGCCGAGGCGGCGTCGCCTGCGCTTGACCGCCTGGGCCACGACCGCTGGCTGAAGGTCAAGCGCCGCGTTCGCAAGGCCGTGGCCGAGGTCGCGCAGGAGCTGGTGCGCCTTTACGCTGAGCGACAAGCCCGCCCGGGGCACGCGTTTTCCGAGCCGGATGAGCTGTACCGCGAGTGGGAGGCGTCCTTTCCGTGGGAGGAGACGCCCGACCAGCAGCGCGCCATCGACGAGGTGCTGCTGGACCTGTGCACGCCGCGTCCTTCTGACCGGCTGGTGTGCGGCGATGTGGGCTACGGCAAGACGGAAGTGGCGATTCGCGCTGCGGTCAAGGTCGCGCTGGACGGCAAGCAGGTCGCCCTACTGGTGCCGACCACAGTGCTGGCCGAGCAGCATCGGCTGACCGTGATCGAGCGCTGTCGCGGATTGCCGGTGCGCATCGAGTCGATCTCGCGCTTCCGGTCGCCGGCCGAGCAGAAAGACGTGCTGGAGGGGCTGGCCAAGGGCACGGTCGACATCGTGGTCGGCACCCACCGGCTGCTGTCCAAGGACGTACACTTCAAGGATCTCGGGCTGTTGCTGATCGACGAGGAACACCGCTTCGGCGTGGGGCAGAAAGAGCAGATCAAGAAGTGGAAGAGCCAAATCGACTGCATCACGCTGTCGGCCACGCCGATTCCGCGCACGCTGCAGCTTGCCACCCTGGGTCTGCGCGACCTGTCGCTGATCTCGACGCCACCAGAGAATCGCAAGTCCGTGCGCACCATCGTGTGTCGCGGCACCGACGACGTGATCGTCGAGGCGTTTGATCGCGAGCTGGGTCGGGGCGGGCAGCTCTTCTACGTGTGCAACCGCATCGCCAAGCTGGAGGCTCTGGCGCGTCACCTGCAAGAGCTGGTGCCCGGCGTGCGGCCCGTGATCGCCCACGGCCAGATGGAGGAGTCGGCGCTCGAGGACGCGATGCTGCAGTTCATGCGGCGCGAGGCCAACGTCCTGATCACCACCACGATCATCGAGAGCGGCCTCGACATCCCCAACGCCAACACCATGTTCGTCGAGCGTGCCGACACCTTCGGCCTGGCCCAGCTCTACCAGCTGCGGGGGCGCGTCGGCCGGTCGTCGGTGCGCGCCTACTGCTACCTGATGGTGCCTGAGCGTGAGGCGATGACGACCGACGGCGCGCGGCGGGTGGCGGTGCTGGAGCGCTTCAGCGAGTTGGGCTCGGGCGTGCAGATCGCCAGTCAGGACCTGGAGATCCGCGGCGCCGGCAACATCCTGGGCGAGGAGCAGTCGGGCCACATCGCCGAGATCGGCTACGACCTGTACGTCAAGATGCTGGAAGAGGCGGTCGCCGAGCTGCGCGGCGAAGAGCTGGGCGCGCCGATCGACCCCGAGATCAAGGCCAACGTCACCGCCTACCTGCCCGACGGCTACATTCCCGACCCGAACCAGCGGCTGCTCGCCTACAAACGGCTGGCGTCGGTGCGGTCGGAAGCCGAGCTGGATCAGGCGGTTCGGGTGCTCTGCGACCGTTATGGCCGACTGCCTGGCCCGGCCCAGGCACTGGTCGACACGCTGGAGCTGCGGGTGCTGGCGATCGCGCTCGGCGTCGCCAAGGTGGAACAAGGCCCCGGGGGTGTGGCGTTGACGCTGCACGAGAAGGGCCTGCTGCAGCCGGACGTGCTGCTGCCGTTGCTGAACCAGCGCGGGTCGCCCTATCGGCTGAGTCCCGACATGGTGCTGACGCGCGCCTGGACGCGCGCCGAACAGGAGCAACCGCTGGAGGCCACGCGCGATCTCTTGCGGCTTCTGACCGCCTGTGCCAAGAACCCCGCGGCCTTGACGATCGACGTCGCGTTGGAGCCGGTTGCCCCGCTCGCCCTGCCCGCGCCCCAGACACCGCCCCGCCATACCGGCCGGCGGCGGATCCTCTCTTGAGCCGACCGCGCCATGCTGCACGAGGAAAGATGTTGCGTTTCAAGATGTTCTTCCCTGCCGCCTGCGCGCTGACCCTGACGGTCGCCGCCTGCAACACGCCCCAGCGCCCCGCCGCGCCCGCGGCCGGTTCCTCAGCCACCGCCTCCGCAGCGGCCGCTGGACTGCCGGCTGATGCGAGCCCGACCGGCGCGATGGTCGCCAAGGACTCGCCGCTGACGGCCGACCAGCGCGCCATCGTGCTGGCCCGGGTCGGCGATCACGCGATCACGCTGGGCGAGCTTGAATTCCGTCTGGCGCAAGAGCCGTTGCCCACCCGCAGCCAGTTCGCCAGCGTGCAGAAGCGCAAGGAATATCTGGCCCGCATCGTGCAGTTCGAGGTGCTGGCGGCCGAGGCGAAGCGCCGGGGACTGGACCGGCATCCAGAGGTGGTCGAGGCCGCCAAGCAGCAGATGGTGCGCCGGCTGCTGATCGACGCGTTGGGCGACGACGATGCGCCGATTCAGGTGTCGGACGCCGAGCTGCGCGCCTACTACGACGCCAACCCCAGTCTGTACCACAAGCCAGAACAGGTTGAGATCAGTCACATTCTGCTGGCATCTGCCGCCCAAGCCGAGGGCGTGGCGAACGAGTTGCGCACCGAGTCCAAGGGCAGCACCGCCCGGCTGGTCGCCTTGTGGAACGAGCGGGTGTCCGCCCTGAGCCTCGATCAGACGTCGGCGCCCTATCTGGGCAATTTGGGTCTGGTGTCGCGCGAGCCGCCCATGGGTGCCACGCCCGCCGAGCTCGAGCGCCAGGGTCGCGTGCCGCCGGCCGTCATCGAAGCGGCGTTCGCGCTGGAGCCGCATGTCGTGGGGCCGGTGGTCGCCTCGGACTCGGGCTATCACGTGCTGATGGTCACCTCGCGCAGTCCGGCGGTCGACCGCACGTTCGAGGAGGTGAAGTACTCGATCCGCGCAAGGGTGGCCAAGCGTGAGCAGGATCTTGCCCGGCAGAAGTACATGGAAGCCGTGCGCGCCAAGACCCGCGTGGAGGTAACCGACGACGCCGTGCGGCTGCTGGTGGCTCCGACGATGGACCGCGCGCCGCGGCTGAAGGGCGACGGCCACAACCACGAGGAAGAGGGAGAAGACGCCCCGCCTGCCGCACCTGCCGGACCGGCCAAGCCCACCACCACCGCAAAATGACCTGACTGTGAAAGGGGTTGCCGCGTCCGCTGACGCGCCGCCCGGGAGCCCGCATGCTGACTTTTCGCTTCCTGCCGACCGCACTCGCTGCCTTTGCGCTTGCTGGCCTGACCGCCGCCTCTGCCGTGGCCGCCACGCCCGCTGAACCGCTGGACACGCGCCGCGCCGCCCTACCCGCAGGCTATGCAGAGGTCGACGGGATCGCCGCCGTCGCGGGCAACCAAATCATCACGATGGGCGACCTGCGCCGCGCCGTTGGCAGCCACCTGCAGAGTCAGTCGCTGGTCCCCACCGATGCCGAGCGTCCCCGCAGTGAGGCTGATCTGCGGATGCAGACACTGCAATCCCTGATCGACAGCGCTCTGGTGCTGCAGGCCGCCAAGGATCTGGGCCTGTCTGTGGAGGACAAGGAAGTTGACGATCAGGTCAACGGCACCCGGAAGAAGCAGGGCTGGAGCGAGAAGGACATGCAGCAAGCCGTGCGTCGTCTGGGCTTCCGCGACCTGCCGGCGTACCGGGGGCATGTGCGCAACGAGCTGCTGCGGATGCAGATGCTGCGGGTCAAGCTGGGCGCCCGGCTGCGGGTGACGGACGAAGAGGTCAAGCGCGTCATCGACCAAGAGAACGGCGGCGGCAAGTACGAGGACGAGGTCCGCAGCCGCCACATTCTGGTGCTGGTGCCGGCCGACGCAAGCCCGTCCGAGGTCGCCCGACTGCGCGAAAAGGCTTGGAAAATCCACGACGAGGTGATGGAGGGCAAGAAGACGTTCGCCGAGCTGGCGGAGGAATACAGCGACGACCACGGCGCCGAAGAGGGCGACTTGGGCTATCTGCGCCGCTGGACGCTGGACCCCACCTTTGCCAACAAGCTGTGGAGCATGCAGAAGGGCGAGATCTCCAAGGTGGTGCAGACGCCGTTTGGCTTTCACATCATCCAGATGCTCGACCGCCGCCGTGCCGAGGTGAAGGACCGCGAGGTGCTGGAGCAGTTCGTCCGCGCCCGCCTGTCGGAAGAGCAGTTCGTGCGCCTGTACCGCGCCTGGATCGAAGAGCTGCGGGCCGCCACGCACATCGAGACGCGGATCTGACGCTCGCGCCGAATTCAAACACACCCAGACACTTGACGGGATCGCGATCGCGGCGATACTGAACATCTGTTCCGTAGCTGCGTGCCGGGGTTTGTCCGGCCCGCACCGCCCTCCTGCCCCGAGAGGCCGCCCATGTCGCCCCGCGCCGAGCTGACTCCCCGCCAGCAGAACATCCTGGACTTCGTAACGGAATTCCAAGGGCAGCACGGCTTTCCGCCCTCGATGCGCGAGATTGGCGAGTTCTTCGGCATCCGCTCGACCAACGGCGTCAGCGACCACTTGCGGGCGCTGGAGAAGAAGGGATTTCTGAACCGTTCTGGAAACTTGTCGCGATGCCTGCAGGTCGTTCGCGAGGACGGCAGCCGCGGCGACCCCGTGCGCAGCGTCCCGGCCAAGACCGCGGCGCGACCCATCGAGCGGCGCGACCTGCGCGGCGGTCCGGCGGGCACTCCGATCACCGTGCCGATCCTGGGAAAGGTCGCGGCTGGCCTGCCGCTGCTGGCGGTCGAGCAAGCCGAGGACGAGGTCGTCGTCGACTCTTTCCTGCTGGGCGGTCCCGGCGAAGTCTTCGGCCTGAAGGTCGTGGGCGAGTCGATGATCGACGCTGGCATCATGCCGGGCGACTTCCTGTTCGTGCGCCGCCGCTCGGTCGCGCTGCCGGGTCAGATCGTGGTGGCGATGATCGACGGCGAGGCCACGGTCAAGCGCTTCTTCCCCGAGGGCGACGTCATCCGTTTCCAGCCCGAGAACAAGACGATGCAGCCGATCTTCGTGCGCCGGTCGCAGTTTCAGCAATGCGACCTGCTGGGCACCGTCGTCGGCGTGTACCGCAAGCTGACCTGATGTCGCAGCGACCGCCGCACTTTCTGCCGTACCAAGGCAGCAAGCGTCTGCTCGCGCCGCAGATCCTGGCCGCGCTGGGCGACCGCCGTTTCCGCCGCATCTACGAGCCCTTCGCGGGATCCGGCGCCGTGACGCTGGCCGCCGCCCACCGCAGCCTGGCCGACGCCTTCGTGCTGGGCGACTCGCTGCGGTCGTTGGCCGACCTGTGGCGGCAAGTGCTGACCGACCCCGCGGTGCTGGCGCAGGGCTACGAGCGGCTGTGGCACGCGCAAGAGTTGGACCGCGACGGCCACTTCCTGAGCATCCGCGCAGAGTTCAATCAGTCCGCCAACCCCGCCGCACTGCTGTACCTGCTGGCCCGCTGCGCCAAGAACGCCCCCCGCTTCAACCAGTCGGGAGCCTTCAACCAAGCCGAGGACCGTCGCCGCCGCGGTGTGCACCCCGCCCGCCTGACACCACAGCTGATGCAGGTGGCCGCGCTGCTGCAAGGGCGGTGCGAGGTGCGCGACGGCGACTTTGCCGACCAGCTGCGGGATGCGGGACCCGACGACCTGGCCTATCTCGATCCGCCGTACGAGGGCACGTCAGTAGGCCGCGACCGGCGGTATCACCAAGGCCTGAACCGCGAGCGGCTGGTCGCCGAGCTGCAACACCTGATCGACCGCAAGGTGCCGTTCCTGCTGAGCTATGACGGCAGGACCGGGGACCGACGCTACGGCGAGCCGCTGCCAGAGCGGCTGGGGCTGCGGCGTCTGGAACTGCACGCTGGGCGCAGCTCGCAGGCGACGCTGGCGGGGCGGGTCGAGTGGACCGTGGAGTCGCTTTACGTGTCGGGGGGGATGTAGGGGAAAAGCCTCAGCCCCGCGTCATCCGCTCGATACGCCCCCGGTAGCCCTGCAATTCCAGGCTGTCCGGGTGGCGTTTCTGCAGGGCGTCCAGCAGCGCGACGGCCGACTCGTGGAACCCGCGCTCGATGAAGAAGTCCAGCGTGGTCAGGTCCTTCGACATATCGCGCAGGGTCGTGGGCAGCTCAGAGACGGTGTCGGGGCGACGGGCCAGGCGGGGACGCGGCAGCGAGTTGGAGCGGCGGCGCGCCGAGGCGACGGGTGAGGCGGCATCGTCGGCGGCGTGCTCGACCGAGGACTCGGGCCGCTTGGGCGGCAGGTCGAGGTCGGGCTCGACGGTCAGGTGGTCGGCAAAATCCTCGATCAGGTCCTCGGCCGTCACCAGCGGAGGCGGTTCTTCGGGCGGAATCGGCGCGATTGGCCGCGACGGGCGCTCGTTGCCCCCATGCGAAGTCGGCGCATCCCAGCGCGACGGCGCATGCCCCGAAGTCCGCAGCTGTTCCTGAACGGGCATCGAGGGATACAGCCCGGTCGGGTAGCGTCGCGCGGGAGGGGGCGGCAGGGGCACCCGGGCCGGCGGCAGGAAGGTCGAAGACGGGCGATTGGCGGGCACGGGAACCGGCGCTGATGGTCGAGGCGCGGGCTGCGCGGCGACGGGCGCTGGGGTGGGGGCGGGCGGCTGTGCCTGCGGCCGCACGGGCGACGACGGACGCGCGGTGGGGGCGGGCGGGCCAATGTGCGTCGCCGCGTATTGGGCCTTGCGGGCACGCGGCTCCACCACCCGCGAGGTCGGAACGTCCTCCAGCGCGGCATCGGGCAGATCCGGCATGTCGTGCAGGTCCGGCAGGTCGGGAAGATCCGGAGGTTCGGGCCGCAGGGGCTCGACAGGGCGGATTTGCGACCGACGCGACGCGGCCGAGGGTCCTGCAGCCAACTCCAGCACGGTGTCGACCGCGACCGCCGGGCGCATGACGCCCATGTATTCCTTGGCGTCCTCGTCGTCCGGGTCCAGACCGTAAAGCCGCTGCAGCGTGCGATTGGCGTCGTCGGGCAGGCCGTTGCGGCGGAAGGTGCGGAACAGCTCGCGGCACAGCGCGGCGGCCTTCTCGCGCTGCCCCAGAGACTCCAGGGTGTCGATGATGCGCTCGAGCAGCTCGGGGTCGCTGGGCACCGCCTCGTAGCACAACACCAGCTTGGACAGGGCGTTGGGATGTCGCCCCGAGCGGGCGTAGTGCAGGGCCAGATCGTGGGCCGTCGTGACGTCACGGGGGTCGTGGTGCACCAGCCGTTCGGCCACCTTTTCCCAGTCGTCGGTCTCGCCGCGCTCCAACAGCAGCTCTGCCAGCGAGCGGAACGACTCGATCGCCTCTTGCGACCGCCCAGCCCGACTCAGCGCCTCTGCAAGCTGCAGCCGCCCGGCCAGATTGTCCGAGTCCATGGCCAGCAGCCGACGCAGCACTTCGAGCCACTCGCCATGACGCCCCGCCGCCTCCAGCAGCCGACACGCCAGACCGTACTCGCGCACGGCGTCTTCGGTCATGCGCAGGCGGTGCAGCACCTCGCCGTAGGCCATCCGCACATCGGCGTTTTCCGGACGGATTCTGGCCGCCTGTCGCAGCACTGCCACGGCCTTGACCTGAGCATTGCGCGCCGAATACAGCGTCGCGACGATCAGCAGCTCGGCCACCGCCTCGTCCAGTCGACCGATGGCCTGCAGCTGCTCGACCCGCTGCAGCCGGTCGCGGATCTCGACCGCAGCGCCATCGCGACCGGAATCGGCCCTGCTTGACGCGTCTGCTGCGGGACGAGTTGCCACGCGGTACTGCCTGGGGCGCGTACGCCCGGTGGGCCGATGCTGAGCCGGCGGACCTAGCGGTTGACGCGCTCGACGTATCGGCCGTCGCGCGTGTCGATCTTCAGCACGTCGGTCGCCGTGATGTACAGCGGCACCTGCACGCTGTAACCGGTTTCGACCGTCACGAGCTTGGTGGCGCCCTGCGCGGTGTTGCCGGCCACGCCGGGCTCGCAGAACGTGATCTTGGCGACGATGAAGTTGGGCAGATCCAGCGCCACGGCCTTGCCCTTGTACATCAGGATGCCGACCTTGAGGCTCTCGACCAGAAAGTTCTTGGCGTCGCCCACCTGCTCTTCATCCAAGTCGAACGTCTCGAACGTCTCCTGGTTCATGAAGTGGTACGCGCCGTCGTGGTACAAATAGGCGGTCTGGATCTCCTCGCACTGCGGCGTGCCGACCTTGTCGCCAGAGCGAAAGGTGCGGTCGATCGTGTTGAGCGTCTGCAGGTTCTTGATGCGCGTGCGGACGAATGCCGAGCCCTTGCCGGGCTTGACGTGCTGGAAGTCGACGATCTCCCACAGTGCGTCGTCGATCTCGATCTTCAGGCCCTTGCGAAATTGCGTAGTGTCGTACATCGATTCCTGTCGAGAGCCGGTCACGTCCGGCGGTGGTGGTCAGGCGACGGGGCCACGACGTGGCATCCGCTCGCGCGAAGAAAGCAACTCAGGACCGCGGCCCGGAGGTCTGGCGGTCGACCAGCGCTCGCAGGGCGAGCTCGTAGCCGATCGGACCCAACCCCGTCACACGTCCCAAGGCCACATCGGCGAACAGCGACGTCCTGCGAAAAGCCTCGCGGGCGTCGGTGTTGGTGAGATGGACCTCGATGAAGGGCTTGCCGGTGGCGAGCACGGCGTCACGCAGCGCGACGCTTGTGTGAGTATACCCTGCCGGGTTCAGGATAAAAGCGTCGGCGGTACGGCGCTGCTGATGCAGTCGGTCGATCAGCGCTCCCTCGTGGTTGGACTGGAAGCTCGTCACCGTCGCGCCCAGCTCTCGCCCCAGCGCTTGCAGCCGCGCATCGATTTCCGCAAGCGTGGTGCGGCCATAGGTCTTCGGTTCGCGTTCCCCCAACAAGTTCAAGTTGGGGCCGTGCAGGACGTCGATGTGCATGGCAGTCGTCCTTCCTTGCAGCCGGGGGCGCCGGTTCGGCGCGCGGAATTGCGGTGTTCCCCGCCGGGTGTCAAGCCTTGCGCCGCCGAACGCGCACGGCAAGGCCTACGGCAAGCAGCCCACCCAGACTCGCCGCCCAGCCCGCCGCAGTCCGCGTCGCCCGGCAACCGCCGTCTGCTTCCACCGGCGGCTGGCAACCCTGACTGGTGCAACCCGTGCGGTAGGCGGTGCAGAGGCCCGCGCGGTCGTCGTCGTCCAGCGTCGTCTTCAGCGTCTCGCCCGCGGGCGCCGTGGCGTACATGGTCGAGGCGGCCACGGTGCTGTGGTCCAGACCCAGAACGTGCCCCACCTCATGCGTGATCGTGTTGGCCAGACTGTGCTCGCCGGGGCCGCAGCTGCCCGTACAGAAGTCAAAGCTGCCGTCGTTCAACAGGATGTCTGCGTCGACGATGCGGCCGGTGGTGGTGTTGGACGTGACCAGGGTGAAGGCCACGACCTGACTTCCCAACGTCCACTTGCTTGGATCCTGTACGAATTGCACGAAGTTGCCGTTGGTGGGCAGGGGCTCGGTCGTGCACGTGGCGCTCGCCTCGTCATGGCGGCAACCGCAGGGCTGGCCGCAGTTGCTGCACGCAACCGGGTCGGGCCCGCACGCACCCGGCAGGCCGGCCTGGGCGACCCCGCCCCATGCCAGCGTCACGCCCAACGGGTTCGGTGCGCAGGCCGTCGGCGCACAGCCGACAGCTTGGGACGACGCGCATAGGTCGCACGTCACGTCCTGCCACGCCTGAAAGCTGGCGCGCACGGTCGAGATGGTGTCGGCCAGTGTCAGCCCGTCGCCCACTTGAGCGTCCAGAAAGTAGTCGATCTGGAAAGGAGTCTTGTTCAGGGCCACGCCTGACGTCACGCCCGGCGGGTACCAGCGCAGCTCGCAGCCCGCGCCGTTCTGGGTGCGGTATTGCTTCCACGCGAGCGCGTCGCGCGCGCCGACCATCGCCCACACGGCCCCGCACAGCAGCAAGCCGGCGAACAGGCCTCGCCTGACCGCTCCGAAGGCTGCGTGCGCTGGCAGGCGGTGCGACATCTCGGCTCCCCGGCCTTGACGGCCTTGGCCAGCATACTTGACCCACCCGAAGCGGCAACCCAAACTCCGCCGCCATGTCTGCCTCCCTGCATCCGCTGCCGTCGCCGCTTCCCGCCTCCCCGCCGCTGCACCTGGACGACCGCTCTGCGCCTCGCATCGCGGTGTTCGACTCTGGCGTGGGCGGCCTGACCGTCGTCGGTGCGGTGCACAAGGCCATGCCCTGGCTGGGGATTCGCTTTCTGGGCGACACCGCGCGCTTGCCCTACGGCACCAAGAGCGCAGAGACCGTCGTGCGCTATGCCATTCAGGCGTCGGCAGCCCTGATGCGCGAGCCCGCGGCGGCCTTGGTGGTCGCCTGCAACACCGCGTCATCGTGCGCGTTGCCGGCGCTGCGCGAGATCTACGGCGTTCCCGTGCTGGGCGTCATCGAGCCAGGCGCCCTGGCCGCCGTTGAGGCGACCCACTCCGGACACATCGGCGTCATCGGCACCGAGCGAACGGTGGCCTCCCTCGCCTATCCAACCGCGATTGCTGCGCTGGATCCGGATGCCGTGGTCCACTCGCTGGCCACACCGATGCTGGTCAGCCTTGCCGAGGAGGGCTGGTTCGACCACCCGGCGACCGAGGCAGCGCTGCAGGCGTACTTCGGCCCGTGGCTGGCCGACCCGGCAGTGGCAAAAATCGACACGCTGGTGCTGGGTTGCACGCACTACCCGGTGTTCAAGGCCGCGCTGGGCCGCGTGCTGCTGCGTCTGACCGGCCGCGAAGTGCGCCTGGTCGACTCGGCACAGGCAATCACGGAACAGCTGCAGGGTCTTCTGCCCGACCCACCGCCACCCGGACCCGGTCAGGTCGAGCTGCTGGCGACCGACGCGGTCGAGCGATTCGCCAGAGTGGGCGGCCTGTTCTTCCCCGTCGAGCGGGCCAGCGTGCACCTGGTGGATCTGTAGTCGATCCTAGTGCTTCAGCAGCCCGGCGTGCTCGTACTCTTCCAACAGATGCTCGGCATCGATCGCGGCCTGGCAGCCCATGCCGGCGGCCGAGATCGCCTGGCGGTAGCGGCTGTCGGCCACGTCGCCCGCCGCAAACACGCCCTTGACCGAGGTCTGGGTGTGCTCGACCAGCTTGATGTAGCCGTTGTCGTACAGGTCGATCTTGCCCTTGAAGATCGAGGTGTTCGGCGTGTGGCCGATCGCGATGAATACGCCCTGGCAGGCGCGCTCCCGCACCGTGCCGTCGACCGTCGACTTCAACTTGACGCCTGTGACAGTGCGGCCGTCGCCCAGCACCTCGTCGATCACCGCGTTCCACTCGACGTCGATCTTGGGGTTCTGCAGCGCGCGCTCGGCCATGATCTTCGACGCGCGGAAGGCATCGCGGCGGTGCACCAGCGTGACCTTGCGGGCAAAACGGGTCAGAAAGCTCGCCTCTTCCAGCGCCGTGTCGCCGCCACCCACGACCATGACATCCAGATCGCGGAAGAAGGCGCCATCGCAGGTCGCACACGCGGACACGCCGCGGTTGGCGTACTTCTGCTCGCTGGGGATCCCCAGCCACCGGGCGTTGGCGCCGGTTGCGAGAATGACAGTGGCGGTCTCGATCCACTCGTCGCCGACCCGCAAACGCAGCGGAAAGCCAGAGAAATCGACCTCTTCCACTGCCTCGTCGCGGTGCACGCTGCCAAAGCGCTGGGCCTGCTGACGGGTCCGCTCGACGAGTTCCGGGCCCGTCACGCCCTCGGGGAAGCCGGGGTAGTTTTCGACTTCGGAGGTGATCATCAGCTGGCCACCGGCCATCATCAGCTCTCCGGTCGGCAGAAAGCCGCCCTCGAAGACGATGGGCTTCAGCTCAGCGCGGGCGGTGTAGATGGCGGCGGTCAGGCCGGCGGGGCCACTGCCGATGATAACGACCTTGTGCATGGGACCTCGGGGGAGAAGCGGGCCGGGCGGCGCGGGGCCACTTGGCCGAAAGAGCGAAGCGCCGCTGCGTCGTTGCAGGGGCGTTATGGCAAAGGCGGGCGTGCGCCGTCAACGCCGGTCTGGCCGGAAGCGCAGCGGGTTCGCCCGGTGTTGGAGTCTGGTTGCTGTCAAAACGGTGCAGACCCGGCTTTCGGTAGGTCCACAGTGCGACGGTCAGGTCAAGGCGCGGCCTGCTGCGGCGCGATCAGCACCTCGAACTGACCGTTCGCATCGGTCACGGCGGTGGCCAGCAGGTGCGCGTCCATCGAGGCACCCGATGTCCCCTCGTCCATCCCGGGCTCGTCCGGCACTGTAGGCGCCAGCACGTCCACCAGCACACCTGCGACCGCCAAGCCGCTGCCTGACTTGACGCGGCCGGCCAACACCAACGGCGGCAGCAACTTCAGCGCCCACGCCGCCGACTGCCCCGCTGCGACCTCGTGGACGCCCTGCATGGCCCGCGCCAACCCCGAATGGGCGGGCGGCTGCACCCAGATCGCGTAGCTGCCTGGGTCCAACCGCAGTGAGAAGGCGCCTTGGGCATCGGCGTCGACCTCCACCGGCTGCACGTTGCCCAAGTCCGCTTCTCCCTCGACCTTGCCGTTGTTGGCTCCGGACGTGACGTGCCGCACCATCACCTGCGAGCCCGGCACCACCTGCGACAGGTAGTCCTGCACGCTGCCCGTCACCAGCGTTCGCTCCGGGCAGCGCTGCTCGTCCCAGACACCCGCCTGCAGTTCTCCTTTCCAGACCACACGGCCAAACAGCGACTTCGGTCCCGGCTGCAGCGTCACCACCCCAGGTCCCGGCGAGATCGTGGTCAGCATGCGACCATCGGACTCGGTGTAGCCCTCCTGTTCGACCCACAGCTTGGCGAATTCGTAAGGCGTTCCTTGGGGAGCCTTCAGCAGCCGCACCACCCGCACATAGGCACCGTCGATCGGCTCGCCCTGCGGCCCCTGCGCAACGACCGTCGTCACCACCGTCGGCGGCAGCGGGCCCACATCCAGCTTTCCCAGCGCAATCGGCTCGTTCTTGCCGGCGCTCGTCAGGCTGACCGGATTCTTCAAGCGTCCACTCGGCAGCAGCAGCGGTGCCTTCTCGACGACGAATCCCGCGTCCTTGGGGTCGGGCGCTGGGTCCTTGGGCTCGAACCGCAGCACGCCCCAGGGCACCGAAGGGTCGACGGCAAGCTCGAACTTTCCCTCCACATCGGTGACATCGCGGGTCGAGCACGACCGCCCCTTGGGGTCCTGCAGCATCACCACCAGCCCGGGCAACGGCACCTCGCCCGCAACGATGCGCCCGGTCACACGCAAAAGCTGATGCTGGGCGGGCAGTTCCAAGGTCCAGTCGGTCAACGAGCCGCCGATGGTCATGCTCGAGTAGTGGGGCGGGATCTGCGCATTCTCCGGCCAGAAGCTGACTTCGTAGGTGTGGCCAGGCTGAACCCGAAGCTCGAAACCTTTGGTCTCCGACGCTGTGGCATCGAACCGCAATTCGAAGCCTTCTACCTCGCCGGGTGCGCGCGCAATCAGCTTGCCTGGCACCAGCAGACCCGTCTCGGCCAGCTTGACGGCACCGCGAACGATGGCGGGTTCCGTCAGCACCAACGTGTGGGGATCCGCTTGGTTGGCGCCGGTCAGCACAACCTCGAAGTGCTCCAGCAGCAACCCCGAGTCAACGGGCGGCTTCAGTCGCAGCACGACGGGGGTCTCGGCAGCTTCCTTGGCCACGCAGACTCTACGCGCATAGCACTTCAGGCCCTCGACGCAGTCGTCGTCCACGCTACAGATGCCGGTCGACGCCTCGTCGGAAGCCATCGCGCCGCAGCCGCCCGACAGCGCAACCACGCCGAGGATCAGCAGCAACCATCGCTGTGGACGGCGGTGGATCAAAGGCAGTCTCCTTCGTATTCGACCTGCCACTGCAGTGAATCCCACGCGGCGCCAGGGGCGAAAGCCAGCGGATTCGTTGCGTCTGCGGGAAGGTCTACGTTGGCCACCACCACGAGAATGCTGTGCATGGTCTGGTTCTGGTGCGCCTTCTCGCAAGGTACGAACAGGCAGCTGTGGGCATAGACGCCGGAACTGCAGGTCGCTGCGACGTCTTTCGACGTTCCTGGCTCGTAGTCGTAGTACCAGTAGTAACGAAGGGGTTGCGAGACGTTGACCTGCTGCACGGCGTTCAGCACCGAAAACTTGTAAGAAGGACCCGTGCTCAAGAGGAATGGGTAGGCCTCAAAGTAGCGCGGGTCCACCTTGTTCTCGTTGATGTGAACCATGGCCGTCCCCGCATCGACCTCTTCGACCGGGGCCGGCACGACACATCCGCTGACCAGCAACGCCAAGCCCATCGCACACGCCTGAAAGAGCCACGACGGGCGCAACCGGGAAGGCGGCGCGGCACGGCTCTGACGGATGGACCTAGCGAGATCCGTGCCATGCGGACGAACGCTTGGAAGATCCCTTGGATGTTCGGCGAGTTGCGCGGCCATGCATCCTCACCGGCGCGAGGGTCGCGGTTCCGGTGCAAGCCCGCAGCATGACATCTGTGTCAGCCGACCGCAAAAAGCGCTTGCGGCAGAGGCAGCGGCGGATGTCGCGGTCCTACTGACCGGCGCCTTCGGCGGCAAGCTCGGCCTCAGCGCTCTTCAGCAGGCTCTTGTAGGTCGAGTTGGTCGGGTCGAGCTTCACGGCCTTCTGCAGGTACAGGACCTTCAGCTTGGCCTTGTTGGCCTTCTGGGCCAGCGCCGCCATCTTCGATGCCTCCGCCACGTTGCCCGACGGTTCGACCGGCGGGGTCGGGCGCTTGTCGGCAGGCTTCTCGACGACTGGCTTCTCGACAACCGGCTTTTCGACCGGCTTGACGACCGGCTTTTCGACGACAGGCTTCTCGACCGGCTTGACGACCGGTCGCTTGGCGGCCTCGGCCTTCGCCTTCTCCGCAGCAGCGTTCTCCGCAGCCTTCTTGTCCGCGGCGGCCTTGTCGGCTGCTGCCTTCTTGTCCGCCGCAGCCTTGTCGGCGATTGCCTTCTTCTCAGCGGTCGCCTTGGCCTTCTCCGCAGCGTTCTTCGCCTTTTCCGCTGCGGCGGCCTTTTCGGCGGCTGCCTTCTCGGCGGCGGCCTGCTTGGCGACCTTGGCGGCGGCGGCCTTCTCAGCGGCAGCCTGCTTCTCTACCGCGGCCTTCTCAGCGGCAGCGGCCTTTGCGGCTCCCGCCTTGTCGTTCGCGCCGGCCTTTTCCGCTGCCTTGTTCGCGGCGGCTTGGTCCTTGGCGGCCTTCTCAGCGGCAGCCTTGTCGGCAGCGGCCTGTTCGGCGGCTGCCTTGTCGGCGGCGGCCTTGTCCTTTGCAGCCTGCTCAGTGGCCACCTTGTCGGCGGCGACCTTGTCTGCGGCGGCCTTCTCCACTGCGGCGGTCGCCTGCTTCTTCAGCAGCGTGGCCTCCGCAGAGCCAGCGTTGAGCGCAAGTGCCGCATCCGCCTTGACCAGTGCCTCAGCAGCGTTGGAGGCAAGCACCGCCTGACCTTCCTCTACCAGCTTGCGCACCTGCTCTTCCGGCAGCGGCGCAGGCGGCACGGCGGCGAGGGCAGGGTCAACAGCCACAGGAACCACGGGCTCCGCAACGATGGGGGAAACCTGCGGCGGCAGCGCGGCAGGAGTCGGCTCGGCTGCCAGATCGGGCTCCGCAACGACGGGCTCTTCAGCGACAACCGGCGGAGGCACCGGCGGCTGCGCGGCCTTGCCGGTGATCATCCACACGGCCAGGCCGATCATCGCCAACGCAAACACGATCACGACCGCAAGCAGGGTCTTGCTGACCTTGGCGGGCGGCGCGGTCGGCGCCGACTCCTGCAACTGACGCTCGATCTTGGCGGCCTGCTCGTCAAAGAACACGCTCTCGGCCATCTCGACGCGCAACGTGCGGTCCGTGACGGGGCGCTTGACCACCGGGTCGGTGCGGACGGGAGCGGGCGTGAGCGTGGCCTTGTCGAGCACAGCCGACCCCGCCGCCTGAGGCGCCGGTTCAGCGGGGGGAGCCGCGACGGGGGCCGCTTGCACGCCTTGGCTCTCTGGACGGTGCTTCTTGCCGAACTTGCCCTTCTTGCCGCGGTCCGGGTCGTCCTGCTTGCCCTCGTCGCCACTCTGGGTGGCGCGCTCGACGGCGTCGGCCACGCGAACGGCCGGCATTTTCAGGGTCGCGTCAGCAGCGGCGCGATCGCCACTCTCCGACCTCCACGAGCCGTCCTGGGTCGGCGCGGGCTCAGAGGGAGGCGGCCCGGCAGGGGGCGGGGCGATCGGAGCCGGGGTCGAGGGCGGCGGCTCAGCGGGCATCGTGAAAACTGACATCTCGACGGTCGGCTCGAAATCCGTAGGCAGCGAGCTCGGAACCGCGGCCTCTTCGGCAACGGGCGCGAGGGGAGCGGGCTGTACCGGAGCGGTCTCGACAGGAGCGATCTCAGCAGCGACTGGCGCAACGGCAGCGGGCTCCACCGGTGTGTGGACCGGCGCCTCGGGCGGCGGCGCAGCAGGCGGCGGTGCGTCCGTCAGTGCGGCGCGGGTAACGGGGGCCGCCGCGGGCGCCAGCAGGTCGGGAGCCCAAGTGCGTCCGGCGGCTTCGAGCGAAGCGAGCCATAGGGCCGCCGCTGGCCGACGCGCAGGGTCCTTCTCCAACGCATCGCCGAGCAGGCTCTGCAAGTCCTTGACACCCTTGAGGGCGGGCTTGACGAGGTCGAGGCGCAACGGCTTCTCAACCGCCTGACGCTTCAGGGTCATCAGGGGCTGGCTGGAACTGAACGGCGGCTTCTGGGCAGCCAGCGACCACAGGACCAGCGCCGCGGAGTACACGTCGGAGGTCGTCGTTGCGGGCATCGCCTTGCACAGCTCTGCCGCCAAGAACTCAGGCTGACCGTAGAAACCTTCCGCCGTGGCGCCATTGGTGTACGCGGGCAGCAGCCGCCACCAGCCGGCACCGAACACGCGGGCCGCGCCGGGCAGTGCACCGCCATCGACCCACACGCGGTGCGGCCCGAGGTCCAGATGCTGGACACCTTGAACGGTCATTGCTTCGAGCGCGCGACCCAGCGCCAATCCGGTTTGCAGGATCGGAGCGATCTCCAGCTTGTCGCGACGCTTGAGGATTTCGTCCAGCAGACCGCCGGCAGGAGCTTCGGTCGCCAGCCAGGCGCCGGACTCGTCCCGCCCTGCGGCATACGTCACCAGCACGTCGGCGCAGTCGGCCAGCTTGCGGCCGTCGTCGACGATCGCTTGCAGCACGGCATCGTCGATCTGGGCGCTCGATACGACCTGCAGCAACAGGGCGGGGGCCCCGAGGGTCTCGTCCTGCACCAGAAGGAGGTTGCCGAGCTTGCTCTCCTCCAAGCTGGCCTGAACGCTAAACCGTTGGGCGATGCGGAGTTCGTTGGTCATCCGATGTTCCCCTGTGGAGGCCGGGTCGGTCGTCGCGGGCTGCCGTGTCACGGGCGGTCGGATCGAAGTCGACAAAACCGAAGCAATCCGCTGCGTGACGCGCGGCACCGTATCATAGGCAGGTGAGGCTGCAAACGGCAATCACCCCCAATGTCGCCAAAGTCGCCCATGGGCTCTCGCTGCGGCACCTGATCCCGTTTCAGGCCGTGCGCACCCCGTCGGCAGTGAAGGGAAAGTGCGATAGACCAATGCGATTGCCTTCCGGATCGCGGATGTAGATGGTCCACGTGCTTTCGAAGACCACCGGGATGCCGCAGTGCTCCAGATGGTCGAGCCAGACGCCGCGGTTCTGCCACGAGATCTCGACCGCCAGCAAATGCAGGCCCGTCGACTCGTCTTGCCAGTCCGGCGGCTGCGGCACCGCGCGACAACGCTCCAGCGCCAGCACCCCGGTCCCGAGCTTGAGCCATACGCTGCGATCGCCAGTCGGTTGATCGGGAGCGTCGGCGGGCCAGCGTCGGTCGACGCGAAGTCGCAACACGCGTTCATAAAACCGCACCATGCCGACGAGATCGCGGCACTGGATGGCGATGTGGTGCATCCCGAAGGGGGTGATCGGGGGTGTGGCCATGCGGACTCCTCAAACAGGACACTGTCGCACTATCGACAGGGGGGGAAGGCTCGGCTAATGTTGATGACCCGATCGCCTGCTGGCGGTCGTTACTCCTTCGAACGGTTCTGGCGGTCCATGCAACACGTCGAGTTCGTGACGAAAATCACCGGCTTTGTCGCCCAACGGCACCCGTCCTCGCTCCGTTGCGGCGCCCGGACGGTTCTGGCCGCACTGGCAGCATTGGCAACTGTGGCCCTCAGCGGCTGCAGCACGCCTGAGTTCGATGCCGTGCGAGAGTACAAGCTCTTCCTCGAGAACGCCAAGCCGGCGCTGGTCGCCATGACCGACGCCCGCAAGGAGCTGTTCGAGGTCAACAACCCGGACAAAATGCTGCCGTTGTTCCGCGATAAGCTGCTGCCTCAGGTCAAGGAGCTCGAGCGGTTGTCGGCTGAACAGGCCCCCCCGATCGGCAAGCTGGGCGAGATCCACAACAGCCTGCGCGAGACGCTGGAGACCTACTCGAAGAGCACCGAGCGCCTCGTCAAGAAGCTGCAGACCGCCAAGGAAGATGACCGCGAGGCCATTCTGGTGATGTGGGGCGAAGACGACGGCAAGTTCGGGCAGCAGATGGCCCAGCTGGTCGATGAGTTGTCGCGCTATCTGGACTCGGTCAAGAAGTAGCCCCGGCGCGACTGTCCCCGCTGGCCCACAGCGCTCAATCCACAACGTCACCAAGCGCTTGCTGCCGATTCGGCGATCCCGCGATGTCGTCTCGACCTAACGGCGGCGGCGACGACGACCCTTGCGCTCGCCCGACGCCTCGATGGGCTCGCCGGACGCGGCGGGCTCGGCACCCGAGGCACCAGCTGGCAGGATGACCAGCCGACGCTTGTCCGGCGCCCCGAACGACTGCACCTGCACGCCCGGGCTGCGGGTGAGCTGGGCCGTCAGAAAGCGCAGATCTCCCTGACCAATGGGGCCGATCGCGATCGACTTGTTCAGCCGGGTGACCTTCTGGGCCAGCGCGGCGGCGACCTTGTCCAAGCCCTCCGGTCGACGACGCCGGAAACCCTCGGTGTCCAGGCTCAAGCGGGTGCGCTTCAGGGCATAGCGGTTGATCGCCTTGTTCAGGATAAACTGCAGCGACTCGAGCACGCGGGTGTCGCCAGCCGGAAACAGCGCAGGATCGAGGTCGGCCAGACGTACAACGACCTGGTCCTCCTCAGAGCGACAGTCGATGCCCGGCACGCCGGCTCCCAACAGCTCGAACAGGCGAGTCGAGACCTGCTGGGCAACGTCGAGCTTCTCCTCGATCGTGACGTTGAGCCGCAAGCCGCCGACGTCCTCGTCGTCATCGGGCAGGCTCGTCGCATTGGGGTCGGTCGCATTGCCGGTCGGCTGGATCAGGTCGGCCATGGGGTCAGGCTCCTTGAAGTGCGGGACAGGACGGTCACGCGGCGCGTGCGCGCGCGTGGGGTCACTTGACGGCAGAGGCCACGGTCGGGCGCGAGGCCGACAGCTTGGTCTGGATGATGCTGAGCAAGGTGTTGGCGAGGATGTACAGCGTCAGGCCCGAGGGCAGCTGCAGCATCATCAGCGTGAACAGCGCGGGCATGAAATACAGCATCATCTTCTGCTGCATCGGGTCGCCAACGGTCTGCGGCGTGATCTTCTGCTGCACGAACATGACGGCGCCCAGCAGCAGCGGCAGCACGAAGTAGGGGTCCTTCTGCGTCAGGTCGGTCACCCAGCCGAACAGCGGCTGGTTGAAGAGCTCGACCGACGCGCTGATGGTCCGGTAGAGCGCAATGTACACGGGCAGCTGCAGCAGCATCGGCAGGCAGCCGCCCAGCGGATTGACGCTGTGCTTCTTGTAGAGCTCGAACGTCAGGCGGTTGAGCTCCTGCGGGTCAGCCTTGTCCTGCCCCAGCTTCTTCGCCTTGGCTTCCAAGTCCTTGCGCAGTGCGTCCAGCTCAGGCTTGAGCTCCTGCATCTTGCGCATGCTCTTGATGCTCTTGCCCGTGATGGGCCACAGCAGCAGCTTGACCAGCAGCGTGAGCATCAGGATGGCGATCGGCCAGGAACCCGTCAGTCCCTGCGAAAACTGCAGCACCGCCAGCATGGGGCGGGCGATCACCGCAAACCAACCGAAATCGACCGACTGGACCAGGTCGTGGCCGGCCGTCTCGAGGTAGTTGACGTCCTTGGGTCCGGTGTAGAGGTCGAGCGCCTGCGTCTGCACCTGCCGACCGCGCAAGCGCGCCTCGGCCGCCGTCAGCACGGCCACTTCGACACCGTTGTTCCGAGCGGCGGTGACGGCGGGCTCCAACGTCTTGGCGTCCAGCGCGGTCTCTTCGGCGCTCGTCTTCAGCCCCAGGGTGTCCAGATCGGCGCGGCAGGAGTTCCCTCCCCAAGTCTTGGCATACCACTCAGGCACACAGGCCGACGAAGCGCCTAGCAGGGCATCGCCAGCTCCGCGCAAGCCAGAAAGGATGACGCCGTTTGCCAACCAGGACAGGTGCACCAGAGACTGCGGCGCCTGACCCGCAACGGGTGCTGCAGCAACCAGAAAGTAGCGCGAGTCGACGCCGAACCAGCTGGGGACACCACCGTGCTGCCGGTCCTCGAGATCGGCCGTCGGAATGGCCGTCGCGTCGTGGCGATACCGCTCGCCGCCGATGTAGTAGCCCGCGCCCTTGACGTCGGGCAGACCGGCGAAGATCGCGAAGAAGCCGCCCGACTCTTGATGCGTCGACTGGAAGCTGGTGACTTCGTGGGCGACGCGGAACTTCACGGGGAGCGGCCCCAGGTTCCAGATCGCAACCTCATAGCGAAGGCTGTACGGGTTGGCGGCGTCGGCAAGTCGATAGCGCTTTTGGACGTACACGGGGCTCTGGATGCGCGAGGGGTCCGGCCAGACCAGCACGACCTCGCGGTCCGACTGGGAGACAACGCCAAAGCGCCCGTCCTGCTTGACGAATGTGGCAAGATCGACCGGTCCCAGCGGCCGGACCTGACCCGCCTCGTCGCGGGTCTGCAGCGTGACCGGGTTGGGTGACACCGCCTCCAGCTCGACGCGGAAGGGGTCCCAGCGGGCATCCCACGTATCGACGAGGTCCAGCGGACCGGCAGCGAACTTGTCCTTGGCCCAAGGGGCAACGCCAGCGGGGGCCTCCCGGGCGCGCAGGGCGAATTGCGGGTCGGTCAGGCGAACCGACTGCAGACCACCGCGACAGGGTGAGATCGTCCACTGAGCCAGCGAGCTCTTGAGCTCGACGCCGACTGCGCCGGGACGGCACGGCGGAGCAACAAACCGAGCAGGTGCCATCGCTTCCACCGCGGTGGCTGCAACAGGAAGCGCGACGGCCGCGGCAGACGGAAGCACCGTCGGGGAAACGGCCACCGGCAGGTCGCCCGCCGGCGCTGCGGCCTGAGTCGGCGCCGCTTCGACGCCCTCGGCAGCGCGGCCAAGGCTTGCGTCGCTGGCCGTCGCTACGAACAGCACCGCGGCTAGCATCAGGATTCGGACGGTCTGGGTCATCGGGTCGTCTCTTTGCGGCGCCTGAACCGCAGGGCGATCAGGCTTGCAGCTGGGGGACCGGGCCGCGCGATGCGACCCCGTCAGGAGTGGGCTCGTGGGTGAACTTGCCGGGAGGCACGGGGTCGTGGCCTCCCTTGCACATCGGTTGGCAGCGCAGCAGGCGCCAGGTCGTCAGGCCGATCGCGCGGTGCAGCGGGTGGGTGTGCAGCGACTGCATGGCGTACACGGAGCAGCTGGGGTCGAAGCGACAGGCAGGCGGAAACAGAGGAGAAATCCAGCGCTTGTACCCGCGCAACAGCATCAGCAGCAGCCAAGCGATCGGCCAGCCCGGGCGCAGCTGCCTGCGGGGCTTCCGTTCGTCGGGTGCACCGTGCGATCGCATCAGGAGCCTCCCAGTCGCAGCTGCCGAAGGGTCGAGGTCAACTCGTTCAGGACGGAAGCGAGATCGGCATCGGGCCAAGGTCGGCGAACGAACACCACCACATCGGTACCGGTGGGCAAGGTGTGTCGCACGGCGCGGAAAGCTTCCCGGGCGAGTCTTCGCATCCGGGCCCGGTCCGGCGCGTTGCCGACTCCCTTGGCGATCGCAAGCCCAATGCGCTTTTCCGTTCCCTGGGTTCGCGCCACCGCCAGCCCCAAGTGTGGTCCTTGGGTACGTCGGCCTTTGCGCAGAACACGCTGGAAATCGGTCTGGCCACCCAGCCGATCACGTCGGCTGAAGCGACCTTGCGGCTGCAACACTGGGGTGGTGGGGTCGCCCACGGCAAGCCCGGAGATCGTCGCGCCGCAACGGCGCCATGCGGTCGGTCTCGGCGGATCACGGAGGATCGATGCGTCCTTCCGCGAGCCGACCGGTCACCTCCGCGGGCGACGATCGGTCAGGGACGCGAAACCGCAAGGCGCAAACGGCCCTTGGCGCGGCGGCGGTTGATCACGGCGCGACCGTTCTTGGTCGCCATGCGGGCGCGGAAGCCATGGGTGCGCACGCGGCTGGTATTGCTGGGATTGCGGAGTCCTTTCTTCACGGCACGTTCTCCTGGAGTTCACTCGTCGGTCTCGGAACCCGGACGGGGGGCGAGAGTCTACAGCAAAGTCGATCTTTCTGCCTCGGGAAAGTCGTCCCGGCAGCTCCGAGACCACCGTTCGGCGGTTCAGCGCCGAGACAACCCTGCCGATCGCAAGTCTATTTCCGATTCGGGGGGGAACACTCTACCCGATCGCGCTTACCGGCCCTCCGCCGGATTGGTCGCCTTTCACCTTGAAATCGTTCGCGAAGTTCGTTTTCCACGCGAGGTTCGGTCTTCCTCCGTCCTCGGGGGCTCTGGCCTGGAAGGAGCGTCCACCGCGTCCAAGCCCGCACGATCACCGCGTTCCTTTGATTCCCCAATCGTTTCAGGGTGCTTCGAACTCGGATCGGAACAAAGCCTCGCAGCGAAGCAGGGTTAGCAGGCCACAAGAGGGGCGATCTGTCAACGTTCGGGGGCCTCCGTGGAGGGGCCGCTTTTTTATCTCGTTGGAGTCTGCTGGGTTCTGCGATCGGTTCGGCCCGACCCCTTGTCGCCCGGGTCCAAGAGCGATAAGCCTACACCTGCTGCACCGCCGAACGCTTTCCGGGCCTAGGCATCGCTCAGCACCGTACCCCTTACACAATCTACCCCCGCAGCCCCGCTGCTCCAGATGCGCGTCTAGCGTCACCTGTTGAGCCTTTGGCGAGGTTTGCCTTCGACCCGGCTGCTGCTGCCGGCCGGGTCCGGCTTGTGTCCGGTCGACCGCCGGACACCGAGGACGTGATGTCGGACCTTTGGACTCAGGTGCTGGGACAGCTGCGCACCACGACGAAGCGGTCGGTCTATCAGTCGTGGCTCGAGCGCATCGAGCTTGTCGACCAGACCGCCGACTCGGTGCAGCTGGGCGTCCCCGACGATGGCTTCCGCGACTACGTGGCGACGCACCATCTGGATGCCATCCGTGAGAGCCTGCAGAAGCTGATCGACCGCCCGGTGGCCGTCGAACTCGTTGTCGCTTCCGACCTTCGACCCTACAGCCGCCCGTCGATCGACCGCGGCCCTGCCACACGCAAGCCGCAGACCAGCTTGCCGTTCGCCCCTGCCGATCATGCGCTGCCTCCAGGGGAGACGCTGCCCGCTGCCTCGACCGACGATCGCTTGTCTGGCCGCTTCACGTTTGATTCTTTCGTCATTGGAAAGTCTAACGAATTCGCTGCATCAGCGGCACTCGCCGTCGTGTCTTCGCCTGGCGTCACCTACAACCCGCTGTTCCTGTACGGCGGCATAGGCACCGGCAAGACGCACCTGCTCAAGGCCGTCGGACACGCCATCCAGGCCAAGCGCCCCGGCAGCAAGGTGCTGTATGTACCCGCCGAGACGTTTGCCGACGACACGATTCACGCGATGATCTCTAAGGAGCCCTCGACCCGCGCCGACGTGCGGCACCAGTACCGCAGCGTGGACGTGTTGCTGGTCGACGACGTGCAGTTTCTGCAGGGAAAGACCAAGACTCAGGACGAATTCTTTCACACGTTCAATGCCTTGCATCATGCCGGCAAGCAGATCGTGCTGTCCTGTGACCGCTTTCCGTCTGAGCTGCAGGAGTTCCACGATCGCCTGCGCAGCCGCTTCGACTGGGGTCTGGTCGCCGAGCTGGCACCGCCTGATCGCGAGCTGCGGCAGGCCATCCTGGTGCGCAAGGCAACCGAATTCGGCATGACGGTACCGCTCGACGTGGTGTCGTACCTGGCCGACCACCTGCGCAACAGCGTTCGCGAGCTCGAGGGCGCGCTGAACAAACTGAACGCTCACAGTCACATCGCACGGCGTCCGGTCGACCTGACGCTGGCCCGCCAAGTGCTGGGACCGATGATCGAGCTGCCGTCGCGCAACTTGACGGTCGAGGTCATCCAGCGCGTGGTCGCCCATCACTTCAACCTGAAGATCGCCGATCTGAAGGGAAGCAAGCGCCACCGCAGTGTCGTCGTGCCGCGCATGATCGCGGTGTCGTTGACGCGCAAACACACGGCGTTGTCCTTTCCCGACATCGGCCGGGCCTTCGGCGGTCGCGACCACTCCACGGCCATCCACGCCGTGCAGAAGGTCGACTGGATGCTGGCGACCGATCCCGAGGTCCAGGCGACTTTCCAGACCCTGGAAAACGCGCTGGGCAAGTAGACGATCGTCGAGTCCCTGCCGGTCGATCGCCGCATCACCAAGTTCAACTTCAACTTCAAGACCTTTCCTGACACAGTCACGTCCAAAGTGCCTGTGGACAAGTCTGTGGACATGTCCCTTTCGACTGTGGACCGGAAGTGGACCGAAGGACCCGCCTGTGGACGGCTTGAAAGGGCTGTTCAGAAGCCCCCCAGTCCCCCACAGGCGTCCCCGTTTTCCTCCACAGCTCGATCGCTTGGAAACCATGATTCATGTTTGGTTTTTTGAGGTTGTCCACCCGTCCACAGGCCTTCCGATCCACACCACCTTATCTAACCCCTGATCCGGATCGGATCGGTGGTAAGGCTGAGAACGTGAGCGGTGTCCCAACAGCCGGGTGGGTCTTTGCAAGCGTGGCCAGACGCGGTAGAAAGCTTCGTTCGCTTCAGAGGGCAGCCAGCACGCCCCGCACGTCAAGGGAGCCAGCATGAAGGTCCGCATCGACAAGGCCGCGCTCGCGGTGCCGCTCTACCGCGCCCAGGGTGTCGTAGACCGCAAGACGACCACCAACGTGACCGCTTGCGTGCACATCTCCGCCGGAGAAGACGGGCTGACGTTCTCGGCGACCGACTACGACGTCACGATCACCGCGGAGGCCTCTGCCGAGGTGATGGAACAGGGTGCCGTGCTTGTGAACGGCCGCGCGCTTTTCGATGTGGTGCGCGCACTGCCGGACGAGTCGATCGTGCAGCTGACCAGCGACGACAACCATCGTCTTCGCATCGAGGCTGGCCGGTCGTACTTCCACCTCAATGGCATCGCGCCGGAGGAGTTTCCGCCTTCGGCCATGGAGGCGGGCGGCGGCAAGAGCCTGATCTGCGACAAGAGTCAGGTTCAAGCGATGTTGAGGCGCACGCTGTTCTCGGTGCTGGCCGACGACAGTCGTCCGGCGTTGAGCGGTGTGCTGCTGGAGATCGAGCCCGAGGCCGCGGGTCAGGCCCGACTGCGCATGGTGTCGACCGATGGCCATCGGTTGAGCAAAGCCGAGCGCACGGTCGCCGCCACCGACTACGACGGCACCAAGTACCGCTGCATCGTGCACCGCCGCGGCGCCGCCGAGCTGCAGCGCATTCTCGACGGCAGCGACCCGTCGGTCCGCATCGAGTTTGTGGGACGCAACGTGGTCTTCTCCAGCGACAAGGCGCGGTTGCAGATCCGCCAGATCGAGGAGAGCTTCCCCGACTACAGCCGCGTCATCCCTGAGCGTGGCGATGCCGTCATCACGCTGGCCACCAGTTCCCTGCTCAGCTCGATCCGTCGCGTCAGCTCGCTGGCGAACAACAAGGACGCGACCCTGCGGGTCGAGATCGCCGACGGCATCATGTCTCTCGAGATGAAGCATCAGGATGTCGGCGAAGCGCATGAAGAAATCGAGCTTCCCGACTCGGCCGGCGTTCGCCTCAAGGTTGGCTTCAACCCCCGCTTCCTGATGGAAGTTTGCGGCGTGCTGGAGACCGAGAACATCACCCTCGAAATGAGCGACCAGTTCAGCCCCTGTCTCGTCCACAGCGACGAAGAGCCGGGGTCGGTCTTCGTCATCATGCCGATGCGCCTGTAGGCCACCCCCAGGTCGGACAGACTGCCCGACGCTTCGCGGGCGCCGGCAGGAAACGCGCGGAATCCATGCACATTGGGCGCCTGTACGCTGAGGCCTTCCGCAATCTCGACACCCTCGAGTGGCGGCCGCACCGGCATTTCAATCTGATCACAGGCGACAACGGCCAGGGCAAAACCAACCTGCTCGAAGCGCTGAGCGTGGCGGCCGGACTGCGCAGCTTTCGCACTGCAAAGCTGGGCGATTGCGTGCGCTTTGGAGCCGACAAGGCGACCGTGGCCGTGCAGCTGGAGCGTCAGGCCGTGCGCGTCGATCTCGCCGTGCAGTTCCGCGCTTCCGGTCGACGGCTGTTTCTGGATGGTAGAGCGGTGTCGGGGGCGGCGGACTACCTGGGACGCCTGGTTGTCGTGCTGTTCGTGCCTTCGGACCTGCACTTGCCGCACGGTGAGCCCGACCAGCGCCGACGCTATCTGGACCGCGTCGTCTTCAACCACGACGCCGCGCACCTGCTGGACCTGCGGCAGTACGAACGGGTGCTGACGAGTCGCAACGCCTTGTTGAAGCAGCACAAAGTGGCGCCCATCGACCCACAGATGCTGGACGTGTACGACGTTTTGCTGGCCCGCCATGGGGCGGTGGTGGCCAGACGGCGATTGGACGTGCTGCGGCACTTCACGCCTCAGGTTCGCGAGGTGTTTGCGCGCTTGGCTCCGGCTGGACTCGAAGCAGACTTGCGCTATGTTCCCAAGGGTTTTGCCTCTGAAGAGGCGGCCGATGAAGCCACCCTGCTGCTGGCCCTGCGCGGACAGCGCACGCGTGATTTGGCGCTGGGCTACACCTCCCGCGGGCCGCACCGCGACGACCTCGAGTTCGTGCTGGCGGGCCGTCCCGCACACGCGCACGCGAGCCAGGGCCAGAGCCGTACGTTGGTGTTGGCGCTGAAGATCGCCGAAATCCAGAGTCTGGAAGCGGCCTTGGGTGAACCACCGGTGCTGTTGATGGACGATGTGTCAAGCGAGCTGGATGAACACCGCAATCGTGCGCTGATGACGTGCATCGACGCGCTGGGCGGTCAGGTGTTTCTGACGACGACCGATGCTGCTCACATCCGGGTGGCAGCTCCCCGGCAGATCATGGACATGCGTGCGGGCGCGCTGCACCCCGGGCCGACGTTCGGCCGCGGTGGTCAGGGTTCGACCGGTCCCGAAAACGAACTACAAGACATTACGGGAGGTTCCGAATGAGCTTCTTCCGCATTCAGGGCGGCGTCCCCCTGTCGGGCCGCACCCGCGTTTCGGGAAACAAGAACGAGGCGCTGCCCGCGTTGGCCACGGCGCTGCTGACCGACGAGCCCGTGATCCTGCGCAACATCCCGGACATCCTGGACGTTCGCGTCATGATCGACATCCTGCGCAGCATGGGTTCTGAGGTGACGTGGCTGGACGACCACGCCGTGCGCATCGTCACCCGCGACCTGCTGACCACCACGCTGCCTGAGCTGGGGCGCAAGGTGCGCGCATCGATCCTGTTTGCCGGTGCGGTCTTGGGCCGCGCCAAGCAGGTCGAGCTGCCCCCCCCCGGAGGCGACGTCATCGGTCGGCGGCGACTGGACACGCACTTCGACGGCTTTCAGGCGCTGGGGGCGAAGTTTGAGGTCGGCGAGACCTTCAAGCTGCACGCCAACGAGTTGCGCGGTGCCGAGATCTTCATGGATGAGGCGTCGGTGACGGCGACCGAGAACCTGCTGATGACGGCGGCGGTGTCCAAGGGCACGACGGTGCTGGACAATTGTGCCTGCGAGCCGCACGTCCAAGGCATCGCCCGGCTGCTGAATGCGATGGGAGCGGACATTCAGGGCATCGGCACCAACCGCATCGTGGTGCAGGGCGTCGACAAGCTGCACGGCGCCGACTTTCGCATCGGCCCCGACTACCTGGAGGTCGGCTCGATGGTCGGTCTGGCGGCCGTCACCGGCGGCGAGCTGCTGATCGAGGACGCGGCACCTGAGCACTTGCGCATGATCCGCCTGGTGTTTCAGCGACTGGGTGTGGAGACGATCATCCGCGGTGCCGACCTGTTCGTGCCGGGCAACCAGAAGCTGGAGATGCGTCAGGAGTTGCACGGCGGCGTGTCCCGCATCGACGACGCGCCGTGGCCGCAGTTCCCCACCGACCTGATGTCGATCGCGATTACGGTGGCCACCCAGAGCAAGGGCACCGTCCTGTTCTTCGAGAAGATGTTCGAGGGGCGGATGTTCTTCACCGACGCGCTGATCGGCATGGGCGCCCAGATCATCCTCTGCGACCCGCACCGCGTGGTGGTGGCCGGGCCCACACAGCTGCTGGGCTCACGCGTGCAGAGTCCCGACGTGCGCGCGGGAATGGCGTTGCTGATCGCGGCGTTGTGTGCCCAAGGAACGACGACCATCCACAACATCCGCCAGATCGACCGCGGCTACGAGCGTATCGAGCAGAAGCTGCAGGCGTTGGGGGCGAAGATCGAGCGAGTCGAGGAGGCTTCGTGACAGCAGGCAGGATCGGCGCGGACTTGCGAACGGCTCTGGCCGGCTCGAAGCGGATCGTGGTCAAGGTGGGTTCGCAGGTCCTGTGCCAGCGCGACGGCAGTCTGGACGACGCGGTGTTTGCGGAATTGTGTCGTCAGCTTGGGGTGTTGCGGGCTGAGGGGCGCGAAGTCGTGCTGGTCAGTTCTGGCGCAGTGGCTTCCGGGACGGGCGCGGTGGCGCAGTGGCACCTGTCGCGGCCCGGGTCGCCTTCGGCTGGTGTCGTCTTGGGCAAGCAGGCGCTGGCGGCAGTAGGCCAACCACTGCTGATGGCCAGCTACCGCGACATCCTGGCGGGCAACGGACTGCAGGTTGCGCAGATCCTGTTGACGCACGCGGACTTGGGCAATCGCGGCCGATTCCTGCACGCCCGACGCGTCATGGGCGAGCTGCTGGATGCCGGTATCCTGCCGATCGTCAACGAAAACGACACGGTGGCGGTCGAGGAGATCAAGTTCGGCGACAACGATGCGCTGGCCGCCCAGGTGGCGCACGTGGTCGGAGCCGACGCGCTGGTGCTGCTGACCGAGGTCGATGGCCTGTACACCGCCGACCCGCACACTGACCCTTTGGCGAAGTTCGTGCCCGTGGCCGACATCCACGACGAGGCGGCGCTGCGGGCGGCAGGCGCCGGAACCAGCCAGTTCGGCACCGGCGGCATGCGGTCCAAGGTGTTGGCCGCCCGCAAGGCCGGAGAAGTAGGTGTGATCACCGCCATCGGCAGCGGCAAGACCCCCGGTGTGCTGACGGCCATCCTGAGTGGCGAGACCGTGGGCACCGTGTTTCAGCCTGCCAGACGCAAGCTGACCGGACGGCGTTCGTGGATCGCCACGTCGGTACGACCGCGCGGGACGCTGTACCTGGATGACGGGGCGGCCCAAGCGCTGCGCACGGGCGGCCGCTCGCTGCTGCCGATCGGTGTCGTCAACGTCGAGGGCAAGTTCGCAGTCGGCGACCCCGTGCTGGTGTGCGACGCGGTCGGGCAGCCGATCGGCCGAGGGTTGAGCCGGTACGACAGCGAAGACGCCCGGCGGGCGGCTGGACGACGCACGGACCAGATCGCCAGCGAACTGGGGTGGTTGCCGGCGGCTGAGCTGATTCACCGCGACGACTTTGTGCGGGACGTTTAGCCGGGTTCGCCCACGGCGCTTGGCGAAACAGCGCAAAAACACAAATATTCTGAACAGTTGCTTCATCGAATTCGGCCCCTTTCGGAACCGCGCCCGACCGTGCTAGATCCGCAGACGCTGCTGGGGCTCGTGTTGCCCGGCCGCTGCGCTCGGAGGCTGCATGCAACCCAAGGTCCGGATTCTGATCGTGGCCGCCGCTGCCCTTGCCCTCGTCGTGCTTGCGGTTGCCTTGTGGCCGACCGATGCCGACACGGATGCCAGCGCCCCGACCACCGGAGCCGCCTCGAGAGCTGCGACAGCGCCCGCAGGCCGCGACCTGACCCTGCCCGGCACGTGGGTCGATGTCGCGGCCACCCCTCCCAGCAACGGCAGCGTGCCGCTCATCATCGCCCTGCACGGCCGTGGCGATTCGGCCGAGCACTTCTCGGCCATCGCCGCCCGCCTGGCACCGGGATTCGATTGGCGCTTTCTGGATGCACCACTGCCGTTTACCGAGGGTCACCAGTGGTTTCGCGCCGACCAACCCGACAGCGGGCGAGCCGATTTGGAGGCGTCGCTGCGGCTGCTGGACGCCCACGTGCAGTCGGCCGGGCGGACCGTGGTGTTGGTGGGCTTCTCGCAGGGGTGCTCTGTGGCGGCGCATTACGCGATCGAACATGCAACGGCAATTCGCGCCGTACTGTGCATCGGGGGGGCGCTGGTCTATGCGCATGAGGCGCCCAGAGAAGGACGTGCCCCTGAGATGCTGTTCGTCCACGGCACCGACGACCCTATCGTGCCGATCGACGCCGCACGCCGCACCGTGCAGCTGCTTCGTTCCCGCGGCTACCGCGCGGCGATCGTCGAGCACAATGAGGGTCACGCGATCCCCGAGACGCAGATCGCTCGTCTGGGGCGGTGGCTGGAGCGCAAGGCCTCCGCCGACTTGTTGCGGCGGCCTCGCCTTCCCCGCCCTGCCGGTAGCCTGCCCGCCCGCTGACCCAGGGACGGGTTGTTTCGCGGCAGTCGCGCACCGTTGGACACGGCGCCCCGGGCCGTCCTAGACTTGCCGACAATCTCGCGCGGTCGCCCCCTGCGGTCGGCCCCACCGGGCGTTTTCCCCCTGAACTCCAGAGGTCCAGCATGTCGATTCATCGCATCCAACGCGTGGGCGTCATCGGCGCCGGTGTCATGGGAACGGGTATCGCGACTCACCTTGCCTCCGTTGGCCTCGACGTGCTGCTGGTCGACATCGTGGCGAAGGATGCGCCGGAGGCGGTTGCCAAGGACCACAAGGATTTCCGCAAGGTTCGCGCGGCCCGCAACGCGGTGGCCCAAGGCGGGCTGGACCGTGTGCTCAAGCTCAAGCCCGCGCCCATGCAGCGGGCGGCCGACTTGGGGCGGATCGGAGTCGGCAATCTGGAGGACGACCTGCAGAACCTGGGATGCTGCGACTGGATCGTCGAAGCCGTGGTCGAGCGCTTGGACATCAAGGCGGCGGTCTTCGACAAGATCGAGGCGCACCGGCAGCCGCACACGATCGTGACGTCAAATACGTCCGGCATTCCGCTGGCGACGATGGTGCAGGGGCGCAGCGAGAGCTTCCGCAAGCACTTCCTGATCACGCACTTCTTCAATCCCGTTCGCTACATGAAGCTGGTCGAGATCATCGCCGGCGCCGACACCGATCCGGCGGTGACGGCCAAGATCACCGCGTTCTGCGAGATCGATCTGGGCAAGGGCGTGGTGATCGCCAAGGACACCATCAACTTCATCGCCAACCGCATTGGCGTGCACGACATGATGCGCGCGATGAAGGTGTGGCTGGAGGATGGCTACCGCATCGACGAGATCGACGCGATCTGCGGCGAGGCGCTGGGGCGTCCGAAGTCCGCCGTGTTCCGCACCGCCGACGTCGTGGGTCTGGACACGCTGGACCATGTGGCGCGCAACTGCTTCGAACATCTGCCGAACGACCCCAATCAGGCGCTGTTCGTCATGCCAGCAGTGGTCAAGCAGCTGATTGCGGCGGGGGCCACCGGCCAAAAGGCGGGCGCGGGCTTCTACAAGAAGGTTGGCGCGGACATTCAGGTGCTGGATCCGGCGGCCGGCGGCTACGTCTCGCAGATCAAGCCGGACTGGGACTCGTTGAAGAAGGCTGCCAAGACCCGCGATGTCGCCACCAGGGTGCGCGAGCTGGTGGCGGCTGAGGACCGCGCCGGTCAGTTCGCGTGGAAGGTGCTGTCGGCGTCGCTGGTGTATGCGGCGGACCTGCTGGGCGAGATCGCCGATGACGTCGTGTCGATCGATCGCGCGATGCGCTGGGGCTTCAACTGGACGCTTGGGCCCTTCGAGACCTGGGACGCCATCGGTGTGCGGATGGTCGCAGAGCGGTTGCGGCGGGAAGGACGAGCGGTGCCCAAACGCGTCGAGGCCCTGCTGGCGCGCGGCGAGACATCGTTCTACGCCAAGGCCGACGGCAAGACGACCCAGCTGCGGGCGCTTGGCGATCGCATTGCGGTGCCTGCACTGCCTGGGCTGCACCTTGCGGACTTGCGCGCGGCGGGCAAGGTCGTGGCCGAGAACCCCAGCGCTGAACTGATCGATCTCGGCGATGGCGTGCTGTGCCTGTCGTTCCGGTCGAAGATGAACGCACTGGACGACGCCATCCTGCGCATGGGTCATGAGGCCTTGGAGCGCATCGACCGTGACGGCTGGGCGGGACTCGTGATCGCCAACGACGGCGCGAACTTCTCGGTCGGCGCCAACCTGGCCATGATCGGCGGCCTGGCCAGCGAGGCGAAGTGGACCGAGTTGGAGGGCGTGGTCGCCGCGTTCCAGAATTTCGTGATGCGCCTGAAGTACTCGCACGCGCCCGTCGTGACCGCGCCCCACGGCATGACGTTCGGCGGCGGCTGCGAGATCGCCATGCACGGTTCGCGGATGCAGGCGTCGTCCGAGACCTACATGGGTCTGGTCGAGGTCGGCGTGGGTCTGCTGCCCGCGGCGGGAGGCACCAAGGAGCTGACGGTGCGCGCGCTCGAAGGCATCCCGGTGGACAGTCGCTTGGACCGCACGCTGGCCCTGCAGCGGATGTTCGAGACGATTGCGCTGGGCAAGGTATCGACCGGAGCCGGAAACGCCAGAGAAATCGGTTTCTTGCGCAATGTGGACGCCTACAGCGCCGACCCGGAGCAGCGCATTGCCGATGCCAAGCGGGTGGTGCTGCAGCTCTCGCAGGCGGGGTATCGGCCGCCGCCACCGCCCGACAACTTGTTGCTGCCGGGAGCCGAGGGCATCGCGTTGTTCGATTACGCCCTGTACGCGTTCAAGGTCGGCGGTCAGGCGAGCGAGCACGACTGCGCGGTTGGCCATCAGGTCGCCCGCGTGCTGTGCGGCGGCGAAAGCGGCGGTTTGCGGCGTGAAAGCGACCTGCTGGACCTCGAGCGCGAGGCCTTCCTGCATCTGTGCGGCCTGCCGAAGACCCGCGACCGCATCGCCCACATGCTTCAGACCGGCAAGCCCCTGCGCAACTGAGCATTCTTCCCCATCTCCCGGCGTGACGTGCCCGCGGGCCGCGCGCTGGATCAGGAGGTCGCCGTGCAGAACCAGACTCCCGTCATCGTGGCCGCCATCCGTACGCCGATGGGCCGTTCGCTCAAGGGCAGCCTTGCCCGCGTGCGCCCTGAGGATCTGGCCGCCTTGGTCATCCGCGAGGTCGTTGCGCGGGTGCCTGGCCTGAAGCCGGTCGAGATCGAGGACGTGATCCTCGGTTGCGCCATGCCGGAGGGCCCGCAAGGCATGAACATCGCGCGCATCGCCGCCTTGCGCGCCGGTCTGCCGGTCGAGGTACCGGCGGTCACCGTCAACCGCTTCTGCTCCAGCGGCCTGCAGGCGATCGCACAGGCGTCGGAGCGGATCGCGGCAGGCAACGCCGACGTCATCATCGCGGGTGGCGTTGAGAGCATGTCGCAGGTGCCGATGGGTGGCTTCAAGGTCGCTCCTCACCCGGCGACGATTCGCGAGTGGCCAGAGGTCTATATGCCGATGGGCAACACCGCCGAGCTGGTGGCTCAGCGGTACGACATCTCGCGCGCCGACCAGGACCAGTTCGCCTACCGCAGCCAGCAGAAGGCCGGGGCCGCGATGGCGACGGGCGCGTTTGACGCCGAGCTCGTCGCCGTCGACCTGCCCGACGGCAAGCTGGCCAAAGACGAGTTGCCGCGCCCGGAGACCACGCTGGAGAGTCTGGCCAAGCTCAAGCCCGCGTTTCAGGCCAACGGCTCGGTCACGGCGGGCAGCTCCAGCCCGTTGACCGATGGTGCCGCTGCCGTGGTGGTGATGTCGTTCGCCCGCGCCAAGGCCCTGGGGCTGCCGATCCTCGGCATTTTCCGCGGCTTTCAGGTGGGCGGCGTCGCGCCGGAGGTCATGGGCATCGGTCCCGTGGTTGCGGTGCCCAAGCTGTTGCAGCGTGCGGGCCTGAAGCTGTCGGACATCGACCAGTTCGAGCTGAACGAGGCCTTCGCCGCGCAGTCGCTGGCCGTCATCCGCACGCTCGGACTCGACGAGTCCAAGGTCAACCCGCTGGGTGGCGCGATCGCGCTGGGTCACCCGCTGGGGGCGACCGGGGCCAAGCTCACGGCGACCTTGCTGCATTCGTTGCAGCGCACGGGCGGGCGCTACGGCATCGTCACGATGTGCGTGGGCGGCGGCATGGGCGCGGCCGGTCTGTTCGAGCGGCCCAGGTAGCGCTGCAACGGGCGCAACGGTTCGCCCGGAGGACCTGCCAGATGGCCAGCGATCCAGCACAACCCCAGGATGCCGTGGAGGAAACGGACCCACGCCGCTGGGCGTCGATCGTCGAAGTCACGCTCGCGACGGTGCTGGCCGGCCTTGGGATTCTGGGCATCGAGAAGCTGTCGGTGGCGGTTCCGGCGGTCGGCAGTCAGGCGGGTGCGCTGGTGGCCGCGCTGTTCGTCGGCATCGCGCTGGTGGCTGGCCGGCTGCGGCGGTTTCGCGGCGACGTGCTGGGGCTCGACGGTGCCCCCATGTGGCATGGGGTGCGGCTGGGTCTGTTGGCCAGCCTGATCATCCTGCCCCTGTTCGCGGTCGGGTTTGACCTGTGGCAGACACGCGTCGTCGGAACGCAACGGGGCGCGGGACCCGGCTGGACCAGTCCGGGGCTTGAGTTTCAGGGCGCCCCGCTGGTGGTGACGGGTCGGGTGGTCGTCCAAGAGCAGGCAGGGGGCGTGCGGCTGCAGAATGGTCTGGAGAGGCCCCTGCAGGTGTTGCCGGCGTGCCAAGAAAAAGGTTGCGAAGTCCAGGTGTTGCGTCCCGGTGGTCAGGTCCTGCTGCAAGGCGCGGCGCAGCGTCAGTTCGCGGTGCAGGAGGCCGACGGCCGTCCGCTCGACCAGCCCGTGTACGCCGGGGCCGCCGCCGTTCCCCAACAGAGTCCGCTGCGGGCCGAGCACGGCTGGGCGTGGCTGTTGTGGATGCTGCTGGGCCAGTTTGCCGCGGTGGCGCTGCCGGAGGAGATGTTCTTCCGCGGCTACGTGTTGGGCCGGCTGCGGTCCTGTCTGCGACCGCGCCACACGGTGTTGGGCGTGCCCTTTGGTTGGGCGCATGTGCTGAGCGCCCTGCTGTTTGCCGCCGTGCATCTGTTTGCGGTGCCCGAGGCGCATCGGTTGCTCGTGTTCTTTCCCGGGCTGCTGTTCGCCTGGCTGGCAGAGCGCGGGCGCACTGTGGTCGCCGCCGCAGTCCACCACACACTGGCCAACGCGACGCTGCAGCTTCTGCAGCGCCTGTATGGCTAGGTCGAACGGTCTGAATCGGCGACTCTCTTGGCAAGTGGGTCCCTTGCTCGTACTGTAGCGGGCATGGTGGAAGGCCGCGTGACCATGGCCGGAGCAGTGCACGCCGACCTGGTCGACCGTTTGGGTCGGGACCGGGTCGCGATGGGCGAAGCTGCGCGCCGCATGGCGGGCTTCGACCCTCAGGGCCGCGAGGGTCCGGTCGCCGTCGTGCGACCCAGCAACGCCGAACAAGTCGAACATGTGCTGCGGATCGGCCGGTTGCGCCATCTGCCGGTCGAGGTTCGCTCGCGGCTGCCCGCGCTGTTGCCGGACGACCTGCGCGACACCCTGACCCTTGACACGTCGGGGCTGAACCGGCCGCCGGCGATCGACATCGGCCGCCGGGTCGTCACGGTGGGTGCCGGTGTCGAGGCTGCGGCCGTCGACCGCGCCACGCGGCAGGCCCGGCTGTGTCTGCGCGGACTTCCTGCGGAATTCTCCGGCGAGACCTTGGGCGCACTGCTGGCGGCCGGCGAGCCGGGAGAGCTGGGCCTGGGTGACGGCTCCCTGCTGTCCGAAGTCGTCAGCGCGCTGGTCGTCACGGGGGGCGGTCGCATCCTGCGTCTGGGCGGCTCAGACCTGCTGGGGCAGGGGCCGTGGCTGGGCGAGGGAACCCCGGACCCGCTCTCGATCCTGATGGCCAGCGAGGGCCGGCTGGCGGTGCTGTGCGAGGTCACGCTGAAGCTGCACCCGGCGCCGCACGTGGCGTGGGCTTCGGCCGACTTGCCGTTGGAGCGCAAGCACCTGCTGGCGGCGCTTTCCGCGGGTCGGGCAGCGACTTCTGCGCGCATGACCGATGCTGTGCTGTTGCACGAGGCCGCTGGTCGACTGCGCATCGATGTGCGGGCTGCCACGTGGCGCGGCGAGGATGACCTGCCGCTGGTGACCGAACGGGTGCGCGCGGGATTCCGCCGACACGAGGTCGAGCTGCATCCGTTCAAGGCAGAAGAGAGTCGCGCGCGTCTGGGGTTGCAGCCCGGCGAGTGGCCCCGCGCCCCCAAGCTCGTCGGGCCCGCGCTGGACCTGAGGGTCAGCTGGCCGGACGTGGCGGCGGTGCTGGACGTCAGCGATGCGCTGTACGCAGAGGCCGGACAGGCTCCGGCGCGGCAGTGGGCGCTGGGTCAGGGGTATGTGCGACTGCGCTGCCTGTTGGACGGCGCGACGACCAGTCCGCATCCGCTGGTGTTGCGCGCGGCCCATCTGCTCGACGCAGGCGCGATTCCGATCGGCACGGGCTCGCGGCTGCGGCAGTCGGCCCGCGACCGGATCCCCCCGGCGGTCAAGGTGTTGCTGGCGTCGCTGGCCCGCACCTGGGACCCCGACGGGGTGCTGTCGTCGAAGTCCGGGCTGCTCTAGGTCCCGCTACTCCTTCAAAGGTCCGCCGCGGACGCCCTTGAGCTGCGGTGCCGGAACGCTGGCCGTGCCGCGGTCGATGCCCGGGAAGTCCTGCTGCCGCAGCGCCTCGAACAGCACGGCGGTGACGGCGTTGGCCAGGTTGAGGCTGCGAACCTCAGGCAGCGTGGGCAGGTAGACCATCCGATCAGCAAAGCGGGCGCGCAGATCGGCTGGAAAGCCTCGCGTCTCGCCGCCGAACACCAGCACGTCGGTGGGGCCGTACGTCACGCGGTCGTAGCGCGTCGCCGCGTGGGCCGAGAACAGGTGAAACGTGTGGCCCGGCAGTGCCTGCAGCAGCGCGTCGAAGTCGGCGTGGCGGTGCAGGTCCAGCTTGCTCCAATAGTCCAACCCCGCGCGCCGCACGGCCTTTTCGTCGATCGAAAACCCCAACGTGCCGACCAGATGCAGCGACGTGCCGGTGCCGACGCAGACGCGGCCGACGCTGCCGGTGTTGCCGGGGATCTCGGGCTCGATGAGCGCGATGTGCATGGGTGTTTGGCTCTTTCTTGGGGGGAGGGAGGGTCAGAAGTAGTAGCTCATGCCCAGGCCGCCGGAGAATCCGCCGCCCAGCGTGACGAGGACGCTGCCGTCACGCGTCTCTTGCGTCAGGGCGTCTTGCGCCACGCCGACGGGTGCGCCGAAGGCCACCGACACACCGACGGTGCCGACAACGCTGAAGTTGTCGGACACGAAGTACTCGCCCTGCAACGGAAATTCCACACCGTACCGCAAGTACGTGTTGGTCTGGTCAGTGGTGTCTACCCGGACGGTGCGGTACTCGATCTGCATCCAGGGCCGTACGCCGGCGGTCAGGCTGGCCTTGGGCTGGTCGCCGATGCGGTAGCTCAGACCCAAACCGACGCGCAGCTGCGTGACGTCGGCGGCATCGACGGAGTTTTCGGCGAGCGATTGCCAGCCGGCCAGCACCTCTGTCGCCACGTTGGTGCGCCAGTAGCGCAGTGTAAGGAACTGCATGCCGCTTGTGGTCGCCAGTGCGCCGATGCCTGCTTTTCCCGTCATGTCGCGGGCTTGGCAGGGCACGCAGCACAGCGTCCCCATCAGCACGACCAAGCGGCCAAGCCACCGCCAACCGTCAAAGCTGCGGGCCCGCCGTGCAGACGAACCGGGGACTCTGGCGGGGATCGGGAGAGCCGTTATCATGCGCGCCATGCTGCCCGTTGTGCGCCAAACCCTCAAGCTCGTCCGGGATTCGCTGCGGCGAGCGTGGCGGCTGCGGCGTCAGGTGGCGTGGGGCCTCGGGGCTTGGCTGGCGACCGTGGCCGTTCCGTACGCATTCCTGTTTCCAGATATGGGGTTGGAGCGCAGCATCGTGGTTGTGCTTGCCTTGCTGGCTCCCGCGGGGATGCTTCTGGCAGCGCTGTCGGGGGAGGCTCTGGCGGTGCTGGCGGCCGGCTTGTGCGGTCTGGCTCCCGTGTTGGTGGCGGTCCCTGAGTTGCAGGGCGAGCGCACGACGGGGCCCGTTCAGGGGCTACTGGTCGCGATTCTGGCGGTCGGTTTCGTCCTGTCGTCGTGGGACCGTGCGGCAGAGCCGGGGCAGCGCACCGCAAGGCCCTGGCTGGTCCTGCGCGACGGTTCGCCGCTGCTGTTCTGGGTGCTTGCGGTGGTGTGGTTGGGGCAGGCGTGGCTGGGGGCGGGCCACGCCGGCACCGAGGGCGAGGGAGCCCGCGCGTTGCGGGTGGCCAGCGTAGCCGTGTGCTGGCTGGCGGTGCGACTGGTGCCGCTGTCGGGGGACCGGCCGTCGCTGGGCAGCGAAAATGGACGCGAGGCGTGGCCCGGCTATGCGGCGCGGCGGCTGGCTTGGGTTGCACTGCTGGGCGGATTGTGGTGGCTTTGGCGACGCACGGGCTGACGGCAGGGCGTTTGCGCAGGAGTTCCCTTTGTCTCAGGACTCGACAGGTATTCGCTGGGTGGGCATGGCGATCGCGCTGGGCGCCTCGTGGCCCATGTGGGCGGCGCTGGAAGCGGTCGGCAGCCGGGACTATCTGGGTGGCTTGCTGCTGCTGGGCCTGACGTACGTGGTGGCACGCACCGGCGTCGAGCTGGCCGGCGTGGGGGGCCGCGCGGGCGGCGACTAGCGAAAGAAATGAATCAACCCAAAAGGTTGCCGCGGTAGACCGGCTGCGCGAGCGGCGGCAGCGCCATCGCCTCGCCGAACAGACCCCGTGCCGGCTCGAGCAGATCGTCGGGCCAGCCGATCTCGAATCGCATCGGCCGGTTGGTGCGCGGGTGCACGAATCCCAAGGCGTAGGCGTGCAGGGCCTGGCGACCGATGCGCTTCAGCCACGCGATCTCGGGCACGGTTCGAGGCGTTTTCGGGTGGTTGCGCACGCCACCGTAGAGCTCGTCGCCGGCGATCGGGTGGCCGCGCTCGGACAGGTGCATGCGGATCTGGTGGCTGCGACCGGTTTCCAGCGTGCAGACCACCAGCGTGGCCAGCGCTGACCTCGCGAGCACTTGCACATGCGTCACGGCCGGTTTGCCCTCCTTGACCCGCCCCGAGAAGCGCTTGCGGTCGACCGGGTGCCGGCCGTGCAGCGTCTCGATCGTCAGCGTGTCCTGGGGGATCGTGCCCAGCGCGATCGCGACGTACCGCCGCTCTAGCCTGTGGTGCGCGAAGGCTGCCGCCAGCTTGCGCATCGCGAATTCGGTCTTGGTCACGACCAGAAGCCCCGACGTGTCCTTGTCGATCCGGTGCACCAAGCCCGGCCGAAAAGTCTCGCCCACGCCGTCCAGCTCAGGCGCGTGGTGCAGCAGCGCGTTGACGAGCGTGCCGCCCTCGTGCCCCGCCGCCGGGTGCACGACCATGCCGGGCGCCTTGTCGACCACCAGCAGGTCGTCGTCCTCGTAGACGATGCGCAGCTCGATCGCCTCGGCTGCCGCCGACAGTGCGGGGCGCAGCTGCACGTCGACCTCGATCCGCAGGCCGCGCGCCACCTTGTGCGAGGCTTTGGGGCGCGCGGCTGAGTCCGCAAACCTCACGTGGCCTTGTGCCAGATGGTCGGTCGCGCGCGCGCGAGAGAACCCCTCGATCCGGTCGCACAGGAAGGCGTCCAGGCGGCGGCCGCTCTCGTGCGCGGCAACCTCCAGCAGGACCAGTCCGGCCGGGACTTCGGGAGGAACTGTTGTCATTTCGCGGGACTCACCGCAGGCGCGGCTGCTGTCGGAGCGGCTGCGGGCGTCGGTGCGGCGGTCGGGGCCGGGCGGTTCGGGAACGCCGTGACCATCGCGATCAACTCCGCGTACTGGGCCGCTTGAGCTGGCTGGGCCGCCTGCAGACGGGTCAGCTCTTCGAGCAGCGGCGGACGCTCAGCAATGGCGATCCGCAGCGCCTCGCGGGCCTCGTGTGCCGCCTGTTCGAAGTCGCCTGTCCGCGCCAGTGCGACGGCATAAGTTCGCTTGAAGTCTGGTCTTTCTCGACGGCTGAGCTCAGCTGCCAACCGGTACTTCGGCAGTGCGTCGGCCAGCCGTCCGTCCTTGTCCAGCGCCTCGGCCAGACCCGCCACCGTGTCGGCGTTGTTCGGGTCCTCCAGTGCCAGCCACTGCAGGTACAACGCCGCCTTTGGCCACTTCTGCAGTTGCCGTGCGGCCTTCGCTGCGTGTCCAAGTGCCTGCGTGTACGCGCCCAGCAGCTGGTTGGCACCCTCATCCTTGGGCCAGTCGGACGCGGGCGGAGGCCAGTGCGACGACCTGTGGGCGAGCTCAGCTTGCGTCGACGGCGCGCCGCGGTACTTGGCGTACGCCTCGACCTGAGGTCCCATCAACGCCAGCAACTGCGCGTACTTGCCCGCTTCGGCCAGACGGGTCGCGCGGACGTTGAGCACCACCAGCTCGTCGGGCTTGAGCGCCAGCGCCCGATCGATCGCCCGGTCCATGGCAGCGAAATCCTGGATGCGAGTGTTGAACATTGCCAGATTCACCCAAGCATTCAACAGGTTGGGATAGACCACCAGCGACTTTTCGATGCTCTTGATCGCCTCTCGCGTGTGCCGCAGGCTGTTGAGGTTCAGCCCCTCGATGAAGTGATTCTGGAAGTCGTCGGGGTTCAGGGTGGTCGCTCGGCGGATCGCCTCCAACCCTGCTTCGGGCCTGCCCTTCTTCTGTAGCGCGCGGCCGTCGGTAAAGCCCAGCTCGGCGACCATCCACCGCTCATGCAGCTTGCCCCAGGCCTGCACGGACTCGACCGGCACGGTCCGCAGCTGGGCAAGCCAGACCCGCGTGTCCTGGAACATGGCGAATTTCGGCCCCAAGAAGGCGATGCCCAGCAGCGCGAACACCGTCAGGCCCACCTTGACCGCCATCGGCGCGGGAGCTGGGCGAGAGACCTTTTCGGGGTGATCACGGCGACCCAGCCAGGCATCGGCCGACCCGACGATCGCCAGATGTAGCGCGAACAGGAACGTGGGCGCCGGCAGCTGCAAGGGGAACGACAGCAGCGCGTCGCCGCAGATCGCGATCAACGCCGACATCGACGCCATCGACCCGAAAGCGAGCCAGGCGGCACCGTGGGTGTCGTCGGCCGACGGGTTGGCCGCGCGCGCCACCACCCGGATCGTCAGCCAGAAGGCCGCGGCGACCAGCGCCAGCAGCGCCAGCAGACCTTGTAGACCGAATTCGCTGCCGAATTGCAGAAAGTCCTGGTGCGCCCGCGTGGGCTGCTTGGCGATCGTGAACATCTCGTTCTTTTCTTTCTGCGTCACGAACTGCGGATACAGCACACGCCAGTTTCCAGCGCCGCGGCCGAACGGGTGGGCCTTGATCGCCTCCCACGTACTGGCCCACATGCCAAACCGCCACTTGGCGGCGTTCTGCTCGAAGTCGAACAGCGACATCACCAGGTCGTGCACGCTCTCGCCGCGCTTCGCGTCGCCCTCGTCGATCTTGGCCGCCGCGGGCTTGACGACGACGACCGCCACCCCGGCCACCGCGGCGTTGATCGCCAGCACGATGGCAAGCGGCAGCAGCAGCGAGCGGGCGCGGCTGCCCAGCAGGCCGTGCGGGCGGTCTGACGGGGGCGGCAGCACCGGAGCAGCGGTCGGGTCGGTCTGCGCAGAGGTCGCCGACCGCCGCGCACGAAGGCGGAACAGCCACAGGCCGGCCGTCCACGCGACGGCCGACACGATCAGACCCATGAACGCCCCAACCCAGGCCGAGCGCGTGACCGTCAGCACCAGGTAATACAGCAGGATCAAGAGAGAAAGGTTGGCCGTCGTGCCGAGGACGAGTGCCAGCGACCGCCGCCCGTGACCCCACCAGCGCGCCGCCATCGCCATCAGCATGTAGCCAGCGGGCATCACCGACACGATCAGCTGCGCGGCCATGTTGCGATTGCCGAAGGTAGAGCCGGGCTTGGAGATGATCGGCCAGCGCTGGGTCGGCCGCAGCCAGGCGATGTCGTGTTGCTCGCCGATGCCGATCAGCGCCACCCACACCCCACCAATCAGCAGGCCGACGGCGAGGTAGCCCAGCGCCCGCGGCGAGCGCAGCGCCACCAGCGCCACGGCAAACAGCAGGCCAGCCGCCGCCCAACGATGCGCGTCCATGCGAGCGAACAGGGTCAGCACACCGCCTGTCTCTTCCGGTGCGATGGCAACGCCCATGGCGACGGAGGCGGCCAGCGCCAAGGCCGGCCACTGCAGCGGCGTCTGTGGCCAGCGCAGTGGGCGACCACTCCAAGCCAGCGCGGCCAGCAGGCCCACCAGCAGCACGGCCACCTCTGCCATCAAGAGCTGCTTGGGCAGCTGGAACAGATCGCGGATTCCCGGCATCACGTAAACGGGCAGGAACACACACAGCAGGGCCAAGCCTATCGCAGGAAGGTCGTCTAGCCAGGCCAGACCGTCGACGGCTGCCGCGGCTTGGGCGGGGGCTCGGCGACCAGCAGCCGGACGACCCTGAGGGGCGGGAGCTTCGGTCTCGGGGGTTGAGGTGCTGATCTTGCTGCGGTTCTTCTTGGACACGTGGGGCTCCGGCGGCTGTGGGCGGGCCGGAAGTGTAGCGCGGCGCGGGCTTGCGTACAGCGGATGGCCGACAGAGCGACCACATGACTGGAGAAGCCAAGACATTCATGGCGTTGTGCACACTCGCCAAACTATTTTGCACCGTCACCGCGGCGAATTCCTGCAGCGAGCGACAAGTAGGCAAGCAGCGGGAACGACCGGCTGCCGACCGACTGCCAACCGAAGGAGGACCCGATGCACCAGTCCCGCCCGCTCTCGACCGAGCCCGACCCGTCCCTTTGCCTCGACCGTGCCCTGTCGTCGGCCGTGTCGCTGTCCCGCCGCTGCGCCCCGAGCCCGCGCGCGTTTCGGCTGGAGGACGACCTGTCCCATCTGGAGCGTCTGCAGGCTCTGGCGGCGCAGGCTCCCGACCTGTGGCGGGTCGGCGTGGCGGCGCGGCGGCACGAGCTTGCCCTTTGGGTCTACGGTGTTGCGATGGCCGTGGCAAGTCTGGGGCTGCACCGCGAGGCGCTGGCGTTGCTGGATGTCCTGCCTGAGGTGCCGGCCGGGGCGGACGGTCGCCGCGAGCTGCTGGAGGAACTGTTGACCCATGCGGCCCCGGAGTTCGTCGCCGCCTGACCCCATCCCGACCCGTCACCCAAGGAGGAGCCGATGCAAGATCACGAACCAGGGTGGGCCGTTCTGCTGCCCGACGAGTCGGGCTGGCGCTGGCAGCGGATCGACGAGCGGCAAGTGCTGGGCAGCGACCGGCATGACGGCAATGGCTTGCGTGGACCCGGGGTTGCGCCTCGCCACTGCAGACTGGTGGTGCACGGAGGGCGGTTGCACGCAGTCGACCTCGGATCGCTCGCGGGCACCACGTTGCGCGGCGAGAAGGTCGGGGCGCGACCGGTGGCGCTGGAGAGCGGCGACGTCTTGCGGCTGGGACGCGTCCCGGTGGTGGTCGTCCGGCGCGAGCTGTTGGGGGGCGCCGACTGGCTGCGGGTGGGCGAGCTGGGGTCGGCGAGTCCCTTGATGCACGAGGCGTTCGTCGAGCTGGCGCTGGCGGCCACGTGTGACTGGCCGTTGCTGCTGTGGGGCGAGTCGGGTTGCGGCAAGGAGCTGGCGGCGCGGGTGGTCCACACCCGGTCGGCGCGTGCAGACGGACCGTGGGTGGCGGTCAACTGCGGTGCGCTGCCGGCCGAAACGCTGCTGGCAGAGCTTTTCGGCGCAGCCAAGGGGGCTTACACCGGCAGCGTCGAAACCCGGAAAGGCGCGTTCGAGCGTGCCGACGGCGGCACCCTGTTCCTGGACGAAGTCGGTGAGCTGAGCCCTGCGGCCCAAGCGGCGCTGTTGCGTGTGCTGGAGGTGGGCGAGGTGCAGGTGTTGGGCGGTCCAGTGCGGCGCGTGGACGTGCGCTTGATCTGCGCCACCCACCGCGACTTGCGCCGCGACGTGGCCGCAGGGCGCTTCCGGCTGGACCTGCTGCACCGGCTGGCGGTCACCGAGGTCGGGTTGCCGCCGCTGCGCGCCCGTCCAGAGGACGTCGTGCCGTTGCTGGACGAGCTGCTGGGCGGCACGCCGCTCCCCTACGGTGCGGAGGCCATCCTGCGGGCGCACCCTTGGCCCGGCAACGTCCGCGAGCTGCGCAACGTCTCGCGCCGACTGCTGACCTCAGCGCGCTGGGGCGAACCCACGCTAAACGAGGTTCAAGCCGCGCTGTTCGGCGCGTCCCGTCCCTTGTGGGCGCTGGCGTGCGGCATGGACGACGCGGGCGTGGCGGAGCCGCAGGTGCCCTGGTCCACCGGTCCGCGCGGGGCGGGCGGGCGTCTGCCGACGACGCTGTCGCCCGCGCAGAGCCGCGAGCGCCTGCGCCAGGTTGCCGATGCGGTCGCCGCCTGTCCGACGACGGCAGCGGCGCATCGGTCGACGGGCCTACCGCGCGGCACCTTCTACCGCTACCTCAAACAGCTCCGCACCCAAGCGGGCTGCGACGACGGCATGGTCTTGGACAACGCCAGCGGATTTTGACAGTGGCGACGGCGATGTTACTTCGCTGGTGGGCGCCGTATCCCGCGACTCGCGGGGCACGCGGCACCCTCGCAAGGAGATCCGAGATGCCACGACGTGTGCTTCGCCTGACGCCGCTGTTCGCCCTCGCCACCGCCTGGATGCTGGGAGCGAGCCCCGCCGTCGCCGCCGGCACCCTCATCGGCGCGGGCACCTTCGATGCCGGCCAGAGTGCCGCCTACGCTTCGGTGGGCTGGCCCGACGTCGAGGTGGGCGGCGTGCTGGGCCTGAACTCGCTGGCCGACGTCTCGCCGCGGTTGCGGCTGAGCTACGGTCAGGCCAGCCGACCGGGCGGGTTCGGTGTCGCGATTGGCTCGGGTTTGCGCTTGCAGGTGGCGGCGCTGGAGGGTTGGCGCATCGCGCTGCTGGCCGGCCCTGAGCTCTTCACCTACCTCAACGCGCAAGACCATCCGCCGGCGGGCCCGGGCTCGCAGAGCCTGATGGGCTTCACGATCGGTGCGCCGGGCGTCGTGGCCAGCCGCACTTTCGGCGACGGGGTCACCGCCGCTCTGGGTCTGCACGCGCCGCTGACGGTCCACTTGCTGCCCGAGGCCTCGCTGGCCGTGCCGATGTACGTGTCGGCGGGTTTCGAGGCGATGCTGCTGGATGGACTGACGCTGTTTGCGCAAGCCGAGCTGGGCTCGGTGCTGTACGGGCCGGGTGGCAAGCCCGACAGCGAGTTCTACCCGCGCTTCCGCCTGGGACTGGCGCTGCGCTGACCCTGTCTGCGATCTTCCCGGCGGCGTCCGGTCACGGCGGGCAGGTCCCTGTCCGCATTGACTTCCCCTAGTTGGGTGGTATGAAGCGCGCCGTCCTTTCGACCCTCGCGGAAACCGGCGCACATGCATTCAAACTCGACTGAAAATCCAGAGACTTCCGTGCCCGACACCGCGGAGCAACCGCGCCCGACCGTCGCCCTGCTGGCCGACCCGGCGCACATCCCGGTGTTTCTGCCTGGACCCCGCGACGCGCTGTGGCGGTGGGGGGCCATCTTCGCCGTCTTCGCGCTGTACGTCGTCGGCGCCGGCTCGTTCGGCCTGTGGGACCCTTGGGAGACGCACTACGGCGAAGTCTCCCGGCACATGGTCGAGACCTTCGACTGGGTCAACCCGTGGTGGGGATACGCGCAGAAGATCGGGTCCGAGCCGCTCGCAGGCGAGTGGTTCTACTCGAAACCCATCTACATTTTCTGGGCCGAGTGCACCTTCATCAAGCTGATCGGCTTGAGCGACTGGGCCTTCCGCCTCCCCATCGCGCTGCTGGGCGCTTCGATAGCCGCCACCGCGTATTTGGTCGTCGAGCGCATCGCCACCCGCGCCCACGCCTTGATGGTGCTGATCGTCGTGGCGCTGTCGCCGTTTGTGTACATGGTCAGCCGCCAGGCGCAGACCGACATGCCCTACGTGGCGACGATGGCGCTCGCCCTGCTGCTGTTCGCGCTCGCCCTGTTCGGCAAGCGTCAGCCCCTGACCGATCGCGGCTTTGGCTGGGCGACCGTGGGGTTCACGGCCTTCGTGCTCGCCAACCTCGTGCCGCAGCTGTCGATCATCGCGACCGACCTGACCGACCCCAATGCCGATGCGGGCAAGCGCGGGCTGGAGGCACTGGGCGCCGTCGTGCAGCAAAACGGCGTGTACCACCTGATCTTCTACGTGCCGGTGGCGCTTGCCGTGCTGGTCTCCGTGCTGTTGCCGATCTGGCGCCAGCGCAAGCATCCAGACGGCTTCACCGACGCGTTCAAGGACCGGCAGCTGCGGCGCTTCTACCTGCTGTCGGGCTATATGTTGGCTGCGCAGGCGACGTACGCGAAGGGTTTGCTGGGCTTCATGCTCCCGGGCGCGATTCTGGTGGTGTACCTGATCGTCTCGGCCCAGTGGCGCATCGTCGGGCGGCTGGACCTGTTGCGGGGCATCCCGCTGTTCTTCGTCACGGTGTTGCCGTGGTACGTGGCGATGTTCTGCCGCCACGGCATGCCCTACTACCAGCGATTCTTCATCCACGACCACTTCAATCGTGTCGGCGCGGGTGTGCACCAGATCGACACGGGGACGTTCGAGTACTTCGTCGAGTGGCTGGGTTACGGCCTGTTCCCGTGGGCGGCGTTCGCTCCCTTGGCCTTGCTGGCGGCCGCGCGGCACCTCAGGGTGGACCGACAGCCCGCACCGCAGCCCGGCGAGCCTGCCGTCGATCGCGGTCTGGACCACTTCAAGGCGTTCGTCTTCGTGTGGTTCCTGCTGTCTTTCTTCCTGTTCACGCTGTCGTCGACCCGCTTCCACCACTACATCCTGCCCGGCGTGCCGGCGGTGGCGATGCTGACGGGCCTGTATCTGCTGGACCTGCTGCGGGACAACCGCCGTCAGGCGCGGCTGGCGATCGTCGTGGCCTTTGCGCTGCTGATCGCCATCGCCTTCAACTTGGGCAACGACTACCAGAACTTGCGCGAGCTGTTCACGTACAAGTACGACCGCCCGCTGCCTGACAATCTGCCGATCGTGTGGCAGGCACCCATGGTCTGGAGCTCGGACACCCACCCCATCGTCACTTGGGCCGAGACACCGTTTGCTCGCCACGTCGGCCCGATGGTCGCGCAGATCTTGAGTTGGAGTTGGCTGCGTTACGAGATTTTCGTGCCGTTCATCGCCTCGCTGGCCGGCTTGGGCGTACTGGTGATGGCTTGGCGGCGGGTGCGGTTGTGGGGTCTGGCGCTGCTGACGCTCTCTGCCGCGGTGCTGGCGCTGTGGACGCTCGACTACTACATGCCGTCGCTTGCGCCGCACTGGTCGCAAAAGTATGTATTCGAAGCCTATTACGAGGATTGCACCCTGCACCCGAACCCGCCGCTGATCGAGGAGGCGTTCACGCCGCTCGTCAGCAAGGTCGGTCTGGGCTTCGTCGCCGACTTCTTCGACGCCAAGCCCAAGCGGGTCTGCAAGGAAGACATCATCAGCTGGCTGATCACCTGGCGCGGCGAGACGTTCTACTCGAACAACGAGATCCGCCCCCTGAACAAGGCCACGCAGTTCGTCCCCTACCTCAAGGAAATGAACAAAGGGCGCACGTTCTATGCCCTGCTGGAGCGCGGCCGCACCAGCGGTTTCGCCAGCAAGCTGCGCGCCGAGTCGCGCAAGCTCCGCGACGAGGGTTCCGGTGGTTTCGGCGGAATCAAGGACTGGAACGTGGACCTTGTCGGGAATGATTCCGCCTACTTCGTGATCGCCCGTGCCGTACCCGTGCTCGACGGATCACCCGGCGCTGCCAAGCCGGACCGACGGTTGGGGACGCAGGCACCGCGTTCGTCCGAGCCGCCTCCGCGCGAAGAGAAGATCACGCCCGGTCAGCCCGGCGCGATGCAGTAGCTCTGCAGGAATCCGGACCGCTATTGCGGCGTTGTCACGTTGGCGCGTTCGCGCGATACTTCTTCACCGTCCCGGTGGCCCTCCGGCGGACCGTTCGAACCTTCCGGACGGCGAGGCCTTGGCCCCCCCCAGCGACCGAGAGCGTCCAGTGTCCAAGCAGTGCCCCAATTGTCGGACGGCGCACCCCGACGACCTGGAGTTCTGCCCGTTCGACGGTGCAGCGTTGGCCGATGCGCCATCCGACCTGCCCCAAGCAAGACCCAGGAAATTCGCAGGGACCCGCGTGGGCATGGCGGTGCCGAAGAGCGCCACGCAGGAACTGGCGTCGCGTCGCTCTGTCGTGGCGAACCCGCCGCCCAACGCCAGCCAAGCCACGCCGCAAGCGGGATCGACCCTGCGCAACCTGCTGGACCGCGGGCCGTTGCCGACCGATCTGGCCGTCGCCCGGGTGGCCTTGATTGCGGAAACGCTGGGAACCGACGGCCGTCTAGAGAACCTGACGCCCGACCAGGTCCGCTACGGCACCGAAGATGGTACGGGCAATCCGGTCATCCAGCGCGACCAGAAGCCCGACGTGATGGAGGCCGCCGCCTACCGAGCCCCGGAGGCAGGAGCCGGGCGTCTGGATCCCGCCGCCCAAGTGTACGCCCTCGGGTGTATCCTGTTCGAGGCGTTGACGGGGCAAAAGCCATTTCGTGCCAACGGGTTGGATGACCTGAGACGTCGCCATGCCACTGCAGCCGCGCCGGCCGTGCGTCAGGTGCGACGCGACTGCGTCCTGCCGCCGGTGCTGGAGGTGGAGCTGCAGCGTGCGATGCGGAAGCGCCCAGGCGACCGGCACGCGCATCCTCTGGCCCTTGCCACCGCGATCCGCGCTGCCGTGCGCGACGACGAGCGGTCGACCCTCGCGCTGGGGGCCGAAGAGGCAGCGTTTCTCAAGCAGATGTTGGCCGGAGACACGGGGGACCGCCCGCCTGTGCTTGTCGCGCCGCCCGCTCCGGTGCCCACCTTGCCCGCGCCGCCCGCGCCGCCCGGCAGCGTAGCAGGGCCGATCGTTGCCGGGATGCTCGGTTTGCTGCTGCTGGTCGGGGTGGTCGTCGGTGTCTGGCTTGCCCTGCGGCCGCCGCCAAGCGTCGTCACGGTGCAGGTCGCCGCCCCGTCCCCACCTCCTCCTGTCGTGCCCGCGCCCGAGCCGCCGCCTGCGGTCGATGTCACGGTGGCGGTCGATGTCGAGGAAGCGCCCGATGTTGTTGTGGAAGACGTGGATGCTGGCGCGGATGTCCATACGGATGCCGAGTCCTCGCGCCGCCGCCCCCCGGTGCACAAAGTGAAGCCGACACAGCCCGGGACTCCGTCGCAACCGACCAAGCCGAAGCCGCACGAGCCGGATCGACCCGACAACGGCCCCGTCACCTTCTGACCGCGGATTCCGTTGCGTTGCTGCCGCGCACTGGGCCTTGGCGCCGGATGTGCTGGAGGGTCGATGCCCGTTCACCCGTTCTTCGCGCTGCCCCGCACCACCCGACCCGCCGACTGGTTTGAGCGCATCCTGCCGACGCTGCAGGTGTCGTTGCCACTCGTCACGGTCCAGCAGGCGGTCGTCTACCACGTGCTGGGGGCGGGTGGCGGCGTCTGGTCGGTTTCCCTGCAAGAGGGACGGCTGCGGACCCAGCCCGGGGCGATGGTCGGCGCGGTCCTTCAAGTCAGCATGACATCTGGCCATTTTCGCGAGGCTTTGACGGGCGCCCTGCGCGATCGCGCCTGCGCGGTGCTGCAGCGGTTGGGCTTGCCGTTGGACCTTCCGGACTTCACTCGGCTGCCGGTCGACCCCGTTGGCGTGGCACAGCGGCTGGCGCGCTTGCAGGGAAGTCTGGCGGTCGAGGTTGCGGACCGCGAGTTGGCCGACCGCTACCGCTATGTGCTGACGTTTGGGGCGGGACCTGCTGCCTACGACACGGCCACGACGACCCTGGAGATCGATGCCGACGACTTGGCTGCGCTGGCCACCGCCCGCACCCCGCCGCTGAAGGTGCTGGCGTCGGGAAAGCTGCGGATCCGTGGCGATGCCGACCTGCCCTTGCGCGTGCTGCGTGCCGCGTTGGGCGACCGCTCTTAGTCCCCCCTTTGCCCGGAGACCCCCGCGATGATCGACCCTGACGACGACCTGCCCATCGACGACGAAGAAGCCGAGTACCGCGAAGGCCTTCTGCCCGCCGAGCCGCGTCAGGGCACCGCTCCCGACCCCTACGAGGACGACCCCGAAGGGCGCCTGCGCGCGCTTGCGCCGCTGCTGGACCCAGAGCGGCCGGGGGGCTTGGTGTCGGGTTCCCTGCGCTTCTTGCGGGGCTCGGGTGAGGAGAAGCTGGACCTGCTGCTGTCGCTTCCCGATCCCGAGGCCGTGGTGCAGGCGCTGTCGCCCGAGGAATTCGTGTTGCTGGTCCAGGACGTGGGTCTTTCTGACGCGCCGGAGCTGCTGATGCTGGCCTCGCCACGGCAGCTGCAGGTCGCCGCCGACTTGGACGGCTGGCAGGGAGCAGAGCTGGACCAGTTGGCTTTGGGCGAGTGGCTGATGACGGCGGCAGAGGGTGGAGACGATGTGCTCGACCGCTTCGTGGCGGCGCAGGAGGACAGCGTGTGGACGTTGTTCCTGGGCAAGTCGGTCGAAGTCGTGATGGTGGAACGGGACGATGAGACCCTGCTGCCGCCGGACGTCGAGGTGATCGAGTCGCCCGACGGCACGATGCAGCTCGTGATCCAGCCCGAAGACCCGGCGTTGCCCGCGATTCGCATGTTGGTCGACGCCCTGTTCCGCGACTCGGTCGAACGCGGCCGTACTGTGCTGCTAGGCCTGCGCTGGGAGCTGCCGAGTCAGCTGGAGGAGGATCAGTACGAGCTGCGCAGCCACCGCGTCGAGGACTACGGCTTCCTGTCGCGCGACGAGGCGTTGGAGATGTACGCGTACCGCGACCCGTTCGCCTGGCGCGACGAGCTGCACGACGTGTACCGCGGCAAGGCCGCTGCCGACCTCGATCAGGTGCGACCCTACCTGCCCGACGACGAGCCGGTGCGGACCGGACTCGTGCTGCGCGGCGAGCTGGATGAGGGCTTTCTGGGGCGTGCGATTGCCCGGCTGCCGCAAGCGGAGCTGCAGCGTGTTCGCGTGGCACTGACGCGGCTGGCGTATCGCTCCCAGACCGCGCGGGCCGCCAAGTCCTCGGCCTGGGACGAGCTGCCCCGATGGTCGCGTCACGCCGCACGCACGGCCGGCATGGGGCTGGAGTTCGCGTCAGCTGGGGACGAGGCTTATGCCGCGCTTTTGTTGACGATCGTGCCGCTGGTCGAGCTGTTTCGTGCCGGCCACAGTCTGGTGGTCATCGAGCACATGCGGGCCCGGCGGTTGTTGACGGCGCTGGGGGGCAAGCCCGGTCTGGCGTTGCTCGAGCCGTCCGACGCCTGGTTGGTCGCGGGCCTGAGTCGAGGGCTGCCGATGTGGATCGTGCCTGCGCGGGACGAGAGGGACGACGGCAGCGGTCAGGAAGGCCCGGACGACCGCGAGGACGACGACCACGAGCAGGACTTGGACGACGACGGGGAACCGGCAGTCAGCGAGCCCCAAGGCCGTCCGGTCGAGACCCTGAGCGAGCTGGCCGGCCTGCGCGACCGGCTGCAGGGTCTGGGCGCTCTGGCGCGGCTGGCGGCGGGTCTGGTGGGCGGCGATCTGCCCGGCTGGTTGCGGCAGCAGCGGCAAGGGCCACGGCTGACGACGCTGTTGAACACCCTGATCGCGTGGCAGATCTTGACCGGGCGGGCACAGCTGGCTCCCCTGTCCATCGACGATCTGCGGCGGTTCCTGCGCATGGCGTTCGAGGGAGACCTGCCGCGCCGCAAGCTGCGGGCCGACCTGCGTCAGGGGTTGATGACCGCGCTGTTGGTGCAGCCGCAGTTCGACGATAGGGAGGTCGAGACCTTGGGGCGGTACCTTCAGGCGGCGCTCGACCGCTTGGGCGAGGAACTGGGAGGTCTGGACCCTGCCGGGCCGCTGGACGCGCACTTTGTCGGAGAGGCGCTGCTGCTGTCCTGACGCAGGCCCGACCATAAACTCGACAGAGGTCGTCTCGCTGGCATGCTGCCGGGCATGGACGCCGACATCCGCGCCTTCCTGGATCACCTCAAGCTCGAGCGGAACTTGGCCGACCACTCGCTGCGGGCGTATACCCTCGATCTCGAACACTTCTACGACTTCACCGTGGCGGAAGGGCGACGACCCGCCAAGGCCGATCGTGACTTGGTCCGCGCCTATCTGGCCGGTCTGCACGACCATCTGGCGCCCAGCTCAGTGGCGCGGCGGCTGTCGGCAATCCGCAGCTTCTTCCGCTACTTGCAGCAGGCCGACCGCATCGCCCACAACCCCACCGACGGGTTGCGCGGGCCCCGGCAGGTCGAGACGCTGCCGCGCACGCTCAGCGTCGACGAGATGCTGCAACTGCTCTCGCCGCCCGTGGGTGACAGTGACCCGCTGCTGCACGTGCGGGACTTGGCGATCCTCGAGTTGCTGTACGGCGCCGGGCTGCGCGTCAGCGAGTGCACCGGCCTCGACGTGATGCACGTGCGGACCGACGAGCGGCTGGTGCGGGTGCGTGGCAAGGGCCGCAAGACGCGGATCGTGCCGTTCGGCACCAAGGCGGTCGAGGCGCTGGCCGCGTGGATGCCGGCCCGCCGAGAGTTGCTGCTGCGCTGCCCGCCAGACCAGCGCGCCGACGCCGAGAAGGCCCTGTTCTTGAACTGGCGCGGCAGTCGGCTGACGTCGCGGTCGGTCGGGCGGATGATGGAAAAGCTGTGCCAACAGGCCGAGTTGCATAAGTCCGTCAACCCCCACGCCCTGCGCCACTCGTTCGCCACCCATCTGCTGGACGCGGGCGGCGGCATTCGCGAGATCCAGGAACTGCTGGGCCACGCGCGTCTGAGCACCACCCAGCGCTACACCCACACGTCGATGGCGGCCCTGCAGCGGACCTACGACCGCGCCCACCCTCGGGCGCACCGCCGACCCAGTGAAGACGCGCCCACGGCGCCTGCAGGGGGAGCGTGATGTCCCGAGCCGCACGTCAGACGACCCCGGTGGCCGTGGCATTCTCCCTGCTTGCACTGCCCGCCCTGCTTGGACTGTCCGCCCTGCTTGGACTGTCCGCCCTGCTTGCGCTGGCTGCGACGGCCGCACGTGCCGAGCCCGCAGACCCTGCCGTCGCGGGTGGTGAGGTCGCCACCGGGGTGCTGGACGGCGACCTGTACACCAACGCCGCATTGTTCCTGGCATTCTCGGCTGGCGATCTGCGGGTCGGCCTGCACGCGCCGCTGCGCGTTCGCGTCTTCGACCGCGGCGCACCGGCCGATGGCGACACTCCGGGCATCCGCTCTCGCGACTGGGATGAACCAAGCGATTGGACAAGGATTTTGCGTTTCGCCTCGTGGGGCGACCCCGACGATCCGGTCGAATTGCGGCTGGGCGAGCTGACCGGGGCCAGTCTGGGCCACGGCACGATCGTCGACCGCTTCTACAACACGCTGGACCTCGACCACTACCGATCCGGTCTGCGCGTGCAGGTCGACACCGGGGCCATCGTGGTTCAGGCGCTGGTCGATGACGTGCTCAAGGCAGACTTGAGCGCGCTGCGGGTGGCCGGACGGCCATGGCGGGCTCCCACGGGCTGGCGAAGCCTCGAGGTGGGCGCCACTGTGGCGGTCGACCGCAACGCGCCCTGGATCGACGCTGGCACCCCTGCGACGGGGCTCAACAGCGTCGGGCGCATCCAGTCGGCCGACAGCGTCGCCGTCGTCTCCGGCTTGGACGCGGCGCTGACGTTGTGGCGCAAGCGGGACCGCACGCTGGCCGCGTATACCGACGTGGTTGCCCTGCGCACGGACAGTCCGCAGGACGGGGCCACTTGGGCGCCCGGCGTGCATTTGGGCTTGGGACTCGAGCTGCCCGATCTCGCCCGCAATGTCGCGCTGGGCAGTCGAATCGAGCTTCGTGCTTGGGACCAGGGCTATCTGCCTACGTGGGTAGACGCCTTCTACGAGGTCCAGCGCTACGACTATCGCCCGGCTGCGGACGTGGGCGGCACTTCGAAGACCGCGTGGGCGCGTCGCGCGTCGGAAAGGTCGATGGGCGCGTTGGTGTCGGCAGACGCCCTGTTCGCGCAGATCGTGCAGGTCAGCGCGACCTTCGAGTGGAGCGCGGACGCTGGCAACGGCCTGCAGCTGTGGGTGGTGGTGCCGGAACGGTCAGGCTTGGAGCTGCGCGCGGCTTACGGCGTGCGCGGAGTGCTGGATGCCGAAGATCTGGGCGATCTGGATCGCGCCAATGCGCTGCTGTCGGCCCGCTATCGGCTGGGGGGACCCGCTTACGCCGCTGCGGTCGTCGGTCAGCGCTGGCAGGCCGTGGATGGGGCGTCGCCGCACTATCAGGCGGTGCTGGAAGCGACCGTGGGGGCCGGGATTGAAACCCGTTTTTGACGCGGTGCGTAGCAGTGCGGCGTCGCGGCCCCGCCGGCGAAAACGAATCGCGAGGCGGTCTTGGGCGTTGCGCACCCACGAGGCCACTTGATCGCGGTCGCCCGATCGTCGATGCTTCTGCGCCCGTTGCGCCACAATCCAGGCGAGCACCGGACGTGGCCAGTGGATCTTGGAGGACAGTTCATGGGGACGAGCAAGCGAGGTCGCCGGTGGGGGGCCGCCCTGATTGTGGCAGCAGCGTTGGCGGCGCCGGCGCTGTCGTCGCACGCGGCGGAGCGAGCGGTCGCCTTCCTGTACGTGCTGCAGACCGTTGACGTCAACGGCATCGAACTTCCCATGATCGTTCCGGTCGAGCGACCCGGCCTGTCCGAGTCGGGACCGTCCAGTCGGCCGTCCAAGGCGTTCGAGGCGCTGCGGTCAAGGTCTCCCAAGGCCTACGGGGCGACCAGCCTGCGCATCGACTCGGCCACGCGAGCCACGCTGGTCATCGACAAGGTCGCGGATTCCGATCAAGTGCTGGCAGAGGTCTATTGGACACTCGGGTCGATGGGCATCACCGAGCTGTTGGCGCCGCCCTACTTCAACGCTCCCGTCACGGCCGACGACCTTAGCTACGGCGCGCAGCCGTTGCTGCTGCAGCCATGGGACCTGTTGCGCTTCTACGACCAGCCTGACGTGCTGGCGCAGGGCTACGTGCTCGTGATCGGCCAGCCCATGCCCGCCAACGAGGCCGTGCGTCGTTTGCTGAAGGGCGACCCGGTCATTCGCAAGCCGCTGATCGACGCGATCTCGGGTCAGGCGTTGCGCCCCAAGCTTGCGGTCCTTGACGCGATCGCCGCCGGTTCGACCCGCGATGCGTTCAAGCTGAAGGCCGAGGATGCCATCGGTGCCCTGACCGATCCGTCGCTGGCCGTTCGCGGTGCGGCGCTCGACGCCGTGATCGCCGCCGGGTTCGTGGGTTCGAAGATCGTCGCGGCGGCGTTGGAGGCCGTCGTCGAGAACGACTCGGACGCCGAGCTGAAGCTGCGGGCCGTCAAGGCGCTGAGCAAGGCGGGCGTTGCCAAGTACGACGATCTGCTGGAGACCGAGAAGCTCAAGACCGGCACTGCGGACGAGGCGCTGGCCGCCGTGGCCAAGCTGTCGAAGTCGAGTCAGGTCAAGATCGCGGCTGCGGCGCTGGTGGGGGCCCTGTCTCACTCGGACGGCGACGTGCGTGAGGCTGCCTTCAAGGGGCTGGTGGAGCTCAAGCAGTTCGATCTGCTCAACGAGGCGATGGACGGCGACCAGTTGTCGGCCAAGATGCGCGAACAGATCGCGATGGTGCTGGTCGAGAACGGCTCGGCGGCGGCGCAGGACAAGGCGCTGCTTTACCTGATCACCAAGGGCAGCGCGCCGGGAGCCATCTTCGCCTGCCAGACCTACGGCAAGCGCGGGGCCAAGACCGCGTCGCCGCAGCTGATCGAGGCCCTGAAGCACGAGTCGCCGGAGGTTCGTCAGGCCGCAGCCGACGCCTTGGCCCAGCTCAAGGAGGAGCGCGCCATTGTTCCGCTCGCCGACGCGGCAGGGGCCCGTCCGCGCGATCGCGAGTTCATGATGGCGGCGGCCGTGCAGATCCTCGCCAGCCTGCGTCTGGAGCAGGTCAAGAATCTGGTCAATTCCAAGAACCTGGATGTGCGGCAGATGGCCATCCGCGCCCTGTCCGAGTTTGCCAAGGGCAGTCGCCCGCGGCCCGACGTGGTGGCGCTGCTGCAAGAGGCCAAGAAGGACCCGGACCCGGGCATCCGTCGCTCAGCGGTGTTCGCGCTCGCGCGGTTGCAGGACGACGGGATTGCCCGTGATCTCGCCGAGATTCGTACCGACGCCGATCCGGAAATCCGCCTGCAGGTGGTGGTGGCGCTGACGGCCGCGTCGGACAAGTACGCTGAGGCGACGACGATTCTCGACGAGATGGTGATCGACCGCGACAAGCGCGTGCGTATCGAGGCGATCAACGGCCTGGCCAAGCGCAAGGCGTACACCTCGGTACCCAAGCTGATCAGTCTGGTCAAGCAGCCGGACCCCGACGTACGGCGTGCCGTGTTTGCAGCGCTGCTGACGCTTCGCACCGCCGACAACGAGGTTGAACTGCGCGTCGTGTTCCAGAAGGGCATGGACGTGCAGGACTCCGACGTTCGCCTGATCTGCATCAAGGCGCTGTCGGACAAGACGTCTGGTGCCGACATCGAGGCCCTGCGCTCGGCGGCATTCGACAAGAGCAAGGAAGTCCGTCTGGCCGCCATCGCCGCGCTTGCCTCGACCAAGCTGTTCGAGGCCATGGACGCACTGGCCAACATGTTTGGCGATGCCGACATGGAAGTGCGGGAGAAGGCGCTGGAGGCTCTGGGCAGCATCCCGGCCGGCGAAGCCAAGAAGCAGAAGCTGACGTACCTGAAGGACTTCATCGAGACGCCCGACATGCCCGAGGCGCTCAAGAAGCGCGCCATGGAGCTGCAGAAGCAGCTGTAGGCCTTGGGTTTGGCGAGTCCGGCGTGTACTTCGACGAGACCGACCCCGAGGAGGCCGATCATGGCAGCTCACGGCAGTTCGAGGGTGGCGGCGTGGTTGGCCGCGCTGACGTGTGCTGTCGTTGCTTGGCCTGCCGTCGCTGTCGACCGCCCAACCACCAAGGACGCTGCCGCCAAGCCCGGCAAGCGACCCGGGGCCAGCAAGTCGGACGCCGCGCCGGCCGACACGGCCCGGCCTGGGGCAAAGGCGGACACATCGGCCGAGCCAGCCAACACCGCGTCCAGCAAGGGAGATCCCGCACTGGCGGCCCTGATCGCGTCGCTGCGGCAGGCGCTGGACGCCTCGCGCAAGGCCAACGAGGACCCCGACCTGACGACGACGCTGCTGTCAGGCATCGCTGAAGTGTCGCTGGTGTCGGCCATCCACGGCCACTATGCCCTGGCAGGCGTGGGTCAGGCGCTGCGCACCGGCGGCATGCCTGCGGCCGACGTCGCGGTGGTCGCGCGGGACATGGAGCGCAATTTCGAGCAGTTGGCACAGACCTACGGCCGACTTGCCGGGCAGAAGTCGTTCCACCCGCAGCTGGTCGACATCTTCCGGGGGCTGCAAATCCTGTGCGGCAAGGCCCAGTCCACGGCCGGCGCGCTTGCCTTCTGGGCCGATGCCAGCGCCGATACCGGGCGGGTTCGCGCGTTCGAGTCGGCGCTGGACGACTACCGCGGTCGGGTCAAGGCGCTGTTCGCCTCGTTGTCGCGGTAACCGCCCTTACTTCTTGCGGTTCTTCTTGCGAGCCGTCGCAGCCATCTTGTTCTTGGTCTTGCGGTGCTCGCGGTCATACCCGCGGGCCGACGGGGGCAGCTTCTTCTGCGCCATGGCTCCCATGCCGTTGTCGGGCATGCCCTCGACCCCGTCGAAGAACTCGTCGACACCCACGCCCTGCATCTTCGCCATCTGGCCCATCTGGCCGAAGCCGGGCATCCGCGACATCAGGCCGGGGGTCTGGCCGATGCGGCCCATGATCTGGCGCATGACGTCGTAGCGCTTGATCAGGTCCTGGACATCGTTGGGCTTGCGGCCGCAGCCCCGGGCGATACGCTGCAGGCGGCGGGCGTTGATGATCTCGGGCTTGGTGCGCTCGGTCGGCGTCATCGACTGGATGATCGCTTCGATACGCACCAGCTCCTTGTCGTCGAACTTGGCGCCGTCGGCCATGGCGTCGGAGAAGAACGGCAGACGCTCCATCACGTCGCGCAGGCTGCCCATCTTCTTGAGGACCTTGATCTGCTCCAGGAAGTCGGTGAGCGTGAACTTGCCGCTCAGCATCTTCTTGGCGTCGGCCTCGGCCTTCTTCTCGTCGACGACCTTCTCGAAGTCGGTCATCAGGCTGACGATGTCGCCCATGCCGAGGATGCGGCTGGCCATGCCCTCGGCCCGGAAGGGCTCGAGCTTGTCCAACCCCTCGCCCATACCCGCGAACTTGATCGGCGCGCCGGTGACGACCTTGACCGACAGCGCAGCACCGCCACGGGCGTCGCCGTCGAGCTTGGTCAAAACCACGCCGTCGATGCCCACCTTCTCGTTGAAGGCCTTGGCGGTCGTGACGGCGTCCTGACCGATCATCGCGTCGACGACCAGCAAGGTGTTGTCGGGCGGCGTGCGGCGGCGGATTTCGGCCAGCTCGTCCATCAGCTGCGCGTCGATGGTCAGACGGCCCGCGGTGTCGAACAGCACCACGTTGCGGCCGGTCTTTTGGGCCTCGCGGAAGCCTCCCTCGCACAGCTCTGGCGGGGTCTTGCCCGGCACCGAGTACACCGGCACGTCGATGCGCTGCCCCAACACCTTCAGCTGCTCGATCGCGGCCGGGCGGTAGATGTCCGCGGCGACCAGTAGCGGACGATAGCCCTGTGACTTCAGGTAGTTCGCCAGCTTGGCCGCGGACGTCGTCTTGCCCGAGCCCTGCAGACCGATCAGCATCACCGTGCTGACTTTCTTCTTGTCGAGCTTCAGCGACGCATCGCCCGGGTCCATCAGGGCCGCCAGCTCGTCGTGGCAGATCTTGATGAAGTGGTCCTGCGGGCTCGCCTTCAGCGTCTCGCCGCCCTTGCCCTTGACCTTGGTCTGGATCACCTCGCCCAAGGCCTTCAGCTTCACGTCGGCCAGGAACTTCTTGACCACGCCGAATTCGACGTCGGCCTCCAGAAGGCTCGCGCGGATGTCGCCCAGCACCTCGTCGAGCGTCTCTTCGTCGAGCTCGCGGTAGCCCTGCAAGCGATGGCGCGCAGAGCGGAAGCCTTTGGTGATGGTCTCGAGCATGTGCGGTCTCTCAAGCTGCCCGTGTTGATCGGGGCGGCGAAAAGTGTTCTGCAGCGCACGGGTGAGGGCTGGCAGAAGCGGCGGCGCAGGGTAGAGCCGGAGGCGTCGATTTTCAAGGCGGCGGGCGGATTCCCGTGTGCCAGTCTGCCGGGCAGAAGTGTATCGCCCTTGACCTGTGGGGCCGTTTGACGTGAGATCCCGTGCCTTCGCTCTCTCGCCATCTTTCCGCAAGTCGCGTCCCAGGAGCCTCCCCATGTCGCAGTCGGTCGTGTTGCTCGTCGGCGGTACCAAGATCCTCGAGCGGGCCCTGCAGCAGTCCGTCGAGGCCCCCCTCGTGACCGTTGCGACCATCGAGGAGGCCACGCAGGTCCTGACCTCGAAGCCCGTTGGTCTGCTGGTGCTGGGGCCCACGCTGCGTCGGGCGCTTGCCGTCGTCGCGATGTTGCGCCGAGAAGGCCAGACCGAGCCCAAGCTGATTGTGGTCTACCGCGACGATCAGCGCGAAGAGGTCAAGCGCCACATGAAGAGCAAGGCCGTGGCTGACCGCTATGTGGTGCAGTCACGCATCGGCAAGGAGTTGGAGCCGGCCGCTGAGGAGTTGTGGAAGCTGAGCCAGATGCCCCAGAGCTCAGACGGCGAGTACGAAGAGATCCTCTCGGGTTCGCTGGAGACGATGCCCGAGGCGGCCACCCAGCTGCTGGAGGTGTTGGACCTGCCCGACGACGAACAGCCGCCGCTGACGAGCGAAGTGCTGGGTGCGTTCGATGCCGAGGCGTTCGAACAGGACATCGCCATCGAGGATCTGCCCGAACTCGAAGAAGAGCTGGAGCCCTTCGAGGAAATCGACGAGCTGGAAGAGGATGCTCTGGTCGAGGAGACAGCTGAAGAAGAGCTGTCCGGCGACACGCTGGAAGTCATCGACATGTTGGAGATCGAGGAGGAGGAGGAGACCGTCGTCCAAGCTCCCGCAGCGGTCGCGGCTCCCGCCGCCCAGCAGCCCGCCGCCGAGGCCATCGAGGAGTTGGAGGCCGCGGAGCTGGTCGAGGAGCTCTCCGTCGCCGAGGTTCTGGAAGAAGTGACCGAAGAGGTGACGGAAGTAACGACGGAAGACTTGACCGAAGAAGTGACCGAAGAAGTGACCGAGGAACTGGTAGAGGAACTCGCCATCGCCGACTTGGTCGAAGAAGCCCCGGCTGCCGTCGTCGAAACCGCCAAGACCGTTGAGCCCGCCGACGTCGTCGAGGAGCTGGAGGCCGTCGATCTGGTCGAGGAGGAGGCCGTTGTCGCCGTCGCCGCTTCCGCTTCGCATCTGGAGGAAGAAAACGAGCAGCTGCGTGCCGAGTTGAAGAAGGCCGTGGCGGCCGCCGAGGCCTTGGCGGCGGCGATTCAGGACCTGAAAGTCAGGCTGGATGGGGCCGAGAGCGCGCGCAACGCTGCGGTCGAGGCACGCATGGTGGCCGATCAGACGGCCCAGGTGCGCGAGGAAGAGCAGACGAAGCTGCGCGCCGAGCTGGCGACGGTCCGAAGTCGGGAGACCGCAAGCGAGGCCCTTCTGGAGACCCGCAAGCGCGTTGCTGCCGACGCGGCCAAGGCGTTGCTGGCGGTGGCGTCTTCGCTGGAAGAGCGTTAAGACTCGGGCACTTCCCTAAAGATATCCACAGCCTTTCTGGGCGTCTGCGGATGCGCTTTCGGCGTATTCTGCCGCGTTGTTCAGGCGTCGAGCAGGGCGGCGTCGAGCAGTTCTTCGGCCAGATCCGGTCCGCCAAGGTCGCGGATCTCTTGGATTCCAGTCGGACTCGTGACGTTGATCTCGGTCAGCTTCTCGCCGATGAGGTCGATGCCCACGAACAGGTGACCGGCGGCCTTCAGCGCGGGCCCCAGCTGGTCACACAGCGCCTGCTCGCGCGGATTGAGGGGCGCCAGCTCGACCCGCGCACCCACGTGGATGTTGCCGCGCAGGTCGTCGGGGGGCGGGATCCGCAGCAGGCCCGCGCGGGCGACGCCATCGACCAGAATCACCCGCTTGTCGCCCAGGACGACTTCGGGCAAGTACTTCTGCGCCAAGATGAATTCGCGTCCGTTGTGGGTGCTCATCTCCAGCAGCGACCGGGTGTTCAGGTCGCCCGGGTGCAGCGCCACCACGCCGTTGCCGCCCGACCAGCCCAGCGGCTTGAGCACGATCGACCCGCCGACATCGCGTTGGAACTGCAGGATCGTCGCCATGCTGCGCGTGACCAGCGTGGGCGGCGCCAGCTCCGGAAACTTCAGGACGCTGACCTTCTCATTCCACGATCGCAGCGACTCGGGGCGGCTGAGCACCCGCGTAGGGGGCGGCGCCAGCTCCAGCACGTAAGTGGCGGCGATGTAGTTCAGATCGAACGGCGGGTCCTTGCGCATCCAGACGACGTCGAAGTCGCCCAGTGCGCGAATCGCCGTCGGTCCGTCGTGAAAGTGCGAGCCCCGCACCCGCTGCACCTGCGTGGGACGGCAGGTGGCGAATCCCCGACCCGACTGGCCGAACAGACCATCGGTGTCGCAGGTATGCACTTCGTGGCCGCGCGCTTGGGCGGCGAGCATCAGCGCAAAGGACGAGTCCTTGGTGATGTCGATGCCGGCCAGCGGATCGACCACGAACAGATGGGCGACCATGGCGACCTCTTCCAGGGGCTGGGGATTACTTGGCGGCGGGAGCCGGGGCAGGCGCGGCGGCCGGCGCAGGAGCCGCGGCCGGCGCGGGAACAGCAGCCGGGGCAACAGCGGGACCGGCGGGCGGCGCGGCGGCGGCGGCGGCGGCTTGCTCCACCGTCACTTCGGCGTCCTCGAGCAGCACGTCGTACAGGTAGCCGGCGCCCATGTCGCGGTCGACGCCCAGCTTGCCCTTGACCTTGACCAGATCGCCGCGTTCCGCGCTGCCGGTCACGCTGGTGACGACGAGCTTGCCCTCGGTGCCGTCGACCACATGGATCCAGTTCTTGCCCATGATGCCGCGGTTGACCTTGATGACGCGCCCGCGCACCTCAAACGTCTGGCCGCCCAGCGTTGCCTTGTTGGTGCGGACCTCGGCGACGGTGTGGTCGGCCTTGGCGACGGTGCCGATGTCGATCGGCTTGTCGGCGGGCAGCGCGGGGTGGCCACCCTCCGGCATCGTGCCGCCCATCGCCGGGTGGGACGGGGGCATGGCGGGATTGGCTCCGGGGGGCAGGTCGGGGACGACACCGGCGGCGCCGGCGGGTGCGTTTTCCTGCGCGACGGCCTGGGTAGGCACCTCGGTGGCGCCGGGCTCGGCCTTGCGGCCACAGCCTACGAGGACCAGGGGAAGGGCGGCGAGGAGCAACAGTAGGGTGCGGATCGACATGGGTGGGGGTGCCTCTGGATGGGGCCGGCGGGTGCCGCGGCGGCTTCGGGCGGGCGCGGCTGGCCGGGAAACGGGGGCGCATCCTAGCGCGCCACGCGGCAAAGGCAATCGTACGGTGGGAATGCCGCGCCGGGATGTCGTTCAACATCTTGGGATGTCTTGGTTTTTGCGATGGGTCTGGTGTCAGCGATGGCGTCGGCGTCGTCTCTGCTACACTGGGGACATGAGCCGTTCCACCTCCCCCGGCCGCTGGTCCCGCATCATCGTCCACGCGGACATGGACGCGTTCTATGCCGCCGTGGAGCAGCTGGACCGCCCGGAGCTGCGGGGCAAGCCGCTGCTGATCGGCGGCACCGGGCCAAGAAGCGTGGTGGCGACGGCCAGTTACGAAGCACGCCCGTTCGGGGTCGGCAGCGCGATGCCGATGGGGTTGGCGTTGCGCAAGTGCCCGCAGGCGATCGTGGTGCCGCCGCGGTTGGCGCGCTATGCCGAGGTGTCGGACCGGATCATGAGTGTTTTTGCGACGTTCTCGCCACTGGTCGAGGCGCTGTCGCTGGACGAGGCATTTCTGGACCTGACCGGTGCCGAGGGGCTGTTCGGTCCGCCGGAAGAGATGGCGCGGCGGATCAAGGGGGCGGTGCGTGAGGCGACGGGACTGACGGTGTCGGTCGGCGTCGCACCGAACAAGTACGTGGCCAAGGTGGCGAGCGACATCCGCAAGCCGGACGGTCTGTGCGTGGTGCCCCCGGATGGCGTGCGAGCGTTTCTGGATCCGCTGCCGGTATCGAGGCTGTGGGGCGTCGGCAAGCATGGGGAAGAGCGCTTGCAGGACATGGGGTTGCGCACGCTGGCCGACGTCGCTGCGGCGGACCCGGCGTGGCTGGAGCGCAGGCTGGGGTCGATGGGGCCGCACGTTCACGCGCTGGCGCAGGGCATCGACCCGCGGCCGGTGGTGCCGGACCGAGAGGCCAAAAGTATCGGCAGCGAGGTGACGCTGGACGACGACGTGGTGGGGCGCGCGGCGATCACGCCGCACCTGCTGCGCGAGGCGGACCGGGTGGGGCGGCGGTTGCGGCGCGCCGGTCTGCGGGCCGGCGGGGTGCGGGTCAAGCTGAAGACCACGAAGTTTCAGCTGTTGACCAGGCAGACGGCCCTGCACCCGCCGACCAGCTCGGGCGATGTGCTTTACCGCGAGGCGCTGCGGCTGCTGGACGCATTCGATCTGGGCGTGCCGATGCGGCTGGTTGGGCTTGCAGCCTACGATCTGGCCGACGCGGCAGCGCCGGTGCAGGGCGAGCTGTTCGGGCAGGAGGGCCGCGAACGTCAGCAGCGGCTGGACCAAGCGGTCGATGCGCTGCGCAGCCGATTCGGCAAGGCGGCGGTGCGGCGGGGCAGCGAAATCGAGGACGAGGGGCCCGAGCGCCAGCCGGACCGGATGCGGGATTGAGCGTCGGCCGCAGCCCAGCCACTGAACTGGCGGGCTATCTTTGCGGCGTCCACCTCCGTGGACGCCCCGGGCCCGAGCCGCCCGCGGAGGCGGTCGGCGCAATCATAGCCCGGGGGTTCAGCCCCTGGGATCCGTTCACCGGTCAAAACCACCGTGACGAGGAACTAGTCGCCGCCCGCGCCCGAAAACCCGTCGTCGCGGTCCTTGAACAGGAAGTTGAAGCTGGTCAGGCTGCCGTAGCACCCCGTGACGTAAGTCTGCAGCTGCACTTTGTCTTGCCCGTCCAGGTTCGAGGCGTTCACCTTCTGTTCCAGCACCCGCAGCTTGTCGCGGATCGACACGACCTTGCGGAACAGGACGTCGACGTCCAGCTCTTTGGACGCGAGCTCGGGGTTTGCGGGGCGCACGATCACCGTGCCGCCCCGGTAGCGCGGGTGCATCGGCACGTCGGACAGACCCAAGGCCTCGTCCAGCACCTCGGACAGAATGGACTTCAGGGCGTCGCGGTCCATGGTCTCTCCCTCGTCGGTCGTGAAATCCAGAGGAATCTCGCGCAGCTTGGGGGCCGGCGCATCGTCGTCGCGGTCACGGGCCGGGCGACTGCGCGTCGGTGGCGCGTGGCGACGGGCGTCCTGCACGAACTGGCTGCGGCGCTGCTGTTCGCGTTGGTAGGGCGACACGTCCGCGTCGGCGGGCACGCTGGTCCCCGGCATCAGGCGCTGGCGGTCCAGGTGGTACTCGGGGCAGCCGAATTCGTGCGCCGCAGCCGTGGGATGGCCCGGACGCCCCTGACAGGTGCCCATCGTGCGCATCAGCCGGTCGGTGTACTCGACGCGGAAGTGGCGACACGATCCGCAGCGGTTGTAGACCTCGGTGACGTCCGACATGGCGCGCGGTATCGCAGTGGCCTGCGGTGGCGTCAAGGCGCGGAGGCCGACCTGCGAACGATTCTCGCAAGATCTGGGGGATGCCGTCGGCTTCGGCGGTCAGCGCGTCAGCCGAACGACCTCGGCGGCGTCGATGCGGCGCAGGGCGGTCGCCCACTCCGGGTAGGCGACGGGGGCGACGACGGCCGGCTGGGTGCGGATGCGCTTCACGAGGCTGCGCTGCGCACCGGCACCGGTAGATGTGCGTGAAAAGTGCACATCCTGTGCGTCCAAGGCGACGTCGGCCTCTGCCGCCTTGAGGTCGGCGCCCAGACTGTGCACCGAGACACGCACCTCGTTGTCCAGCGTATGGCTGAACAGCAACGGCATCTTGCGGTCGCCCACCGCGGTGTAGGCCTGACCGAGCTGGTCGGGGTAGAGCAGCAGCTCGAGGTTGTTCAGGCGTCGCGGATCGGCCGGCGCGTGGACGTGGTACTCGATGCCGACGGGTCCCGTTCCCGTCAGGTCCTGAAGACCCACCAGCTCAAGCGTCATGCCTGGGTAGGTGCTGCCGACCAGCTGGCTCAGGAGCTCGCTGCGGCTCTCTTCGGTCGACCCCACCAGCAGCGCGCGCACCAGAGCGCCCAGCGCGCCGCCCAGTCGCTCGCGGACCACCGCCTCGATCCGGCCGTCTGCGTGCCAGTCCAGCTCGACCTGCACGTCGCGGCGATCCTGACCCTCGCCCAGCGCCGGCACCGTCACGTGGGGGTCTTGCGGCGTTTGCGGGCAGCCGACCAGCAGCCCGGCGCGTCCTCGCAGCCCGGCGCGGATGTGGTTCAGCACGCCACCCTCCAGCCCCGGGTCGTACCAGATCTCTTGGGGCGACGCGGGGTTGGCACCGGGCACCCGCAGTCGCACCAGACTCATGCCGAAGTCGTCGGGGTCGGGCGGCGCGTTCGCCGGTGTGCGAGCCAGCGGCACGACCCGCACCAGACAGGCGTCAGTTCCCAGCCGACGCGCGATCGTCTGCAGCACCGACGCGCGGTCGCCCTTCTGATCCGTCAGCGCCGAGTCCGGCCGACCGGGAATGCCGCCACCGTGCTCGTTCTGCACCGCCCGCGCCAGACGCGCCGCCACCTGCTCCCAGCGTCCGCGCCCCTGCGGCAGCGCCCGCGCTTGCGCCACCCAGCGATCCAGCTCGTCGTCGCGCACGGCCAGCCACGCCGCCAGCGCCTCGTTCCACGGCTCCAGCACCGACGCAAGATCGACCTGGGCCGAGACACGCACCGACGGCAGGGCCGACTCCGGGCGCACCGACAGCGGCTCCAACCGGGCGCGGCGCATCGCGTGCGTGCGGAAGATGTGGGCGGTGTAGGCCCCGTCGCGGCGTACTTCGGGCGGAGGCACCGAGGGCGACGCGGCGTACTCGACCGTGACGCCGTCGGGAACCAGCACCACGAATTCCGCAAGCAGTGTTGGACCATCGACCGACTGCAGGATGAAGGGGGCAAGGCGCGTGGCGCCGGTGGCCGGGTCGTCGGGCGCAACGTAGACGACCTGAGCGTGCTCGACGGCCGTTCCCGCGCTGACCGCACGCAGCGACACGGTTTCCTTGTCCGCCGTCTCCGCCGGGGGAACCGACGTACCGTCTGCCATCCAGGTGCGGGCGAACTCGAGCTCGGCCCCGTCGCCGATGCGGACCTCGCCCACGTCGCCCGCCGCGCGGTCGTCCAGCACCCGCACGATCTGGTGCACCCGCCGCAAGGCACCGCCGCCGGGCAGCAGCACCACGATTTCCTGATCCAGCAGCCACGCCGTGCTGGCGCCGCGGAACAGCGCCTCGTCGTCTGGAACCACTGCGATGTCGCGCCCTTCGCGCCGCCATGCCTGCCACGGTGCCGAGGCCCCCGCCTGCAGCGCGCGCTGCCGCACGTCAAGCGCGACGTCGCGCCCCGTCAGCAGGTCCTGCAGCGACCGCTGCCAAGTCCCCGTCGCGCCTTGATTCCACGCAACCTGTGCGAGCTGCCAGCGCTCCTCTGTCTGGTCCCGCGACCACGGCAGCAAGGGAATCTCGGGGTCGGCCGAGCCCTGATGGAGCGCCTTCAGCCGCCGGAAAGCCTCGGTGGCCAGTGCCGGGGATTGCATCGCTGCTTGCAGCGCCTGCCGTGCTTCGGCCTGCTGGTCGACGGTGGTCAGCCCCTGCGCAAGCGATAGGGCCTTCTGCGGGCACAAGGGCGTCCGCGCCAGCACCTGCCGCGTGAGCGTCCGGTCCAAGCCGTCCAGACCCAAGGACAACGCTCGCTCCCACACATCGCAGTCGCGCGGTTGGGCATCGACGGCCAGCAGCGCCTCTTGCCCCGCATCATCCGTCAGTCCCAGGGCCAGCAGCACCTGACCGCGCTCGAGGGCAAGGTCGGCGCGGCGAGCCGCGGGCGAGGATGGCTGCGAGCGCGTCTCGCCCTGCGCGACCGGCGGGTCGGGGTCCTGCGGGCCGAGCTGCGTCAGCAGGCCGGTCAGCAAGTGCCATGCGTGCGCGGGGTTGCCGGCGTCGCGGACCTTGGCCACCCGGTCCACCTGGGCGTCGACGTGGTCCGGTCGGCTGTCGAGCACCCGGTCCAGCGCCGACAGCGGAGCGGTGGACTGCGGGTCCAGACCGGCCATCGCCTCGACCGTCAGCCACGCGGCCAGCGGGCCCTGCGGAAAGGTCGTGGCGAGCTCGGACCGCGCTGGACTGGCCGGCTGCAGCAGCGCAAGGGCGACTTGCCGCGCCGCCGCTGGCCAAGTCGTCGGAGGATGCGTCTCAGCCAGAGCAACGGTGGAAGCCGGAATTACATCCAATTCAACAGGTTCCGAGGTGTCTCCCAAAGCGGCGGCGACGTCCAGTCGGTGCGGACCTGCGGTCAGCTCGACCCAGCCGCGCTGCAGTCGATCCGTGGGTCCTGTCCGGCCTGCGGCGTCGCCCGTCCACGGTTGACCGTCGAGCCACAGCCGCAGGCCGCGGGGCGCTCGTGCGACCAGATAGTGGGGACCCGCCTCTGTTTCAAAGGCCGCGCGCAGGGCGTACACGCCGGGATCGCGCACGGGCAGACGGTAGCGGCCGATCCGCAGCGACGCCGGCAGGGCACCCTGCTCCGCCTCGACCGGGAGCTCCAGCGCCTGACCGGAGGCTGGCGGGCCGACCGCCGGTGGCGAGTCGAACACCTCGGAAGGCTTCAGCATCGTGTCGAGGCCGGTGTGCAGGCGCCGTGAGACAGGCGCACTCCAGGCCTGCACCTGCAGCGGCCGACCGAGCGGCAAGGTGTCGCCCAGCCCAAGGTCGTCGGCCTGGGCCAGCAGGTTGCCGAGCGCGAGTCGCCGGCGCAGGGCATCGAGCGGATGGCGCGCTTCCAGCAGTCGTTTCGTTGTTTGCGGTCGGTCGTGGATCGCCGCCAGCACGCCTTGCCGATCGCGCACGGCGAGGCGTGGCAGCGCCTCGGCGGTCAGCGTGCGCGCGACCTCTGCCGCCGCGATTGCCTCTTCGTTCACGGGAACGGTCGCCGCCAGCCGGTCTGCCGCGTCCGCCAGATCCAGCCAAGCCGCCGCGCGCCGTTGGATGTCCACGTCGCCTTGCAGCGCCAGCACCCGCAGCAGGTGTGGCAACAGACCGGGCACGGTCGCCGGAGCCAGTACCGCCCCCGCGTCGCCGTGGTCGCGCAGGTCGGCGCAGTCGATGTCGTGCAACAGGCACAACCAGCCGAGATCCTGATGCGCCGCAGCGCGTTGCAAGGGGTCGCCCAGACGCTCGCGGGCGTCGTCGCGCAGCTTGGCGGCATCCACGCCGGGGTCGAACGCCGACAGCGGTGCGCCGCAGGCCGCCAGGAGCGTCAGACCCAGCCCGATCAGCAGCAGGCGCGCGTTCATCGGGGCCTCCCGTCGTCCGGCGTCGGGGCGGGGCCCAGCACGGTCTCGTCGCGCAAACCCGCGTCAACACGGGTCAACCAGGAGCGGAAGGCCGCGTAGCCGTCCTGCGGGATGTAGCGGGTCGTGACCTCGAACGACGAGACGATTCGGGCGTAGTCTCCGCGGAGGATGTCAGGCTTTCGCTCGGACGTGATCAGGAAGTGGCCGTAGGCGCAGTCGGTCTGCGGCGCGCTGGACAGCCGGACCGCCACCTTGGAGGAGCCCAACACGAAGACCTCTGCCGTGTCGCGAAACGCATACTCCAGCTGCAGCGGGTGCTTGCGGCCTTCCACGCGCGCAAGCTGGCTGACCAGCGGCCTGCCGGGACGCAGGGGGGCGACCGCGAAGTACCCGTCTGCGACCCGCGCCACCTGCGGCGCCGTCGCCTCGACCTTGACCTCGACGCGGTCGGCCGGGGGCTGGATGCCGGTCGCCTCGACCTTGGTGACCGAAATGCCGGGAAAGCGCGGCGCCAGATCCTGCTCGATCCGCTCGCGCCGGGTCTCGGCGGTCGCCAACCTTGCGCGAACCTCGGCGGCGGGCAGTCCCTGCAGCGTCCACGTGATCTGGATCTTCGCTGCACCGTCCTCTGCAATCAGGAGTCCCAGCGCTTCGTGCCGCGTGTTCCGCTCTGGCCCAAACTCGGGCATCCGCACGATCTTTGCCTGTGGCGACGCGCCCTTGGCAGGCGGCACCAGCAACGCCATGCCCCCCGTGTCGCCGCCGGGCAGCTCAGTCGGGGCGTTGTACTGCGCTGTCGTGTCGACGAACCAGTCCAGCTCGGGCACGTACGCGATCGCGTGGTTGAAGACGCCCAGCGAGGCCACGTCGTCGTGCAGCCGCCCGAGATCCGACGTGCGCACCAGCGCCACCCGCGCCTCGACCCCCAGCTCAGCCAGCAGCGCCACCATCAGCGTCGCCTGGTCCTTGCAGTCGCCGAACTGGCGCTGGATCACCTCGCGCACGGCGTGGGGTTTCAGGCTGTGGATGCCAAACTCCAGGCCCACATAGCGGATCTGGCTGGCGACATAACCGTGCACGGCGCGCACCTTCTGCTCGACCGTGGTCGCGCCCGCCCCCAGCCGCTGCGCCAGCTCCTTGACCATCGGGTCGCTTCCCGGTGCCGGCAGCGCCTCGGCCATCAGCCCGGCATACCAGCGGGCGGCCGCGTCCCAGGTCGCAAACGACGACAGGTGCAGGTAGGGCTGCACGTCGGTCACGCCCGGCATCCCGTCTTCAGACACATGCGCCGGCAGCGGCCCCACCGACAGCGTCCACGTGTCCCACGCGCCCTGGTCGTCGCTGGGTCCGGCCGTCGGCGTCTTCGCGGCCCGTGTCATGGCCAGCGGCGGGGCGTCGGGACGGCGCGGGTCGACGTAGTGGTGGAAAAACGGTGTGCCTTCGAGCAGTTGAACGGCGATCGAGGTCTCTCGCACCGGCTGCTCGTCGCCCAGCACCAGCAGCTCGCCGAACACCAGGCCAAACGGCGTCGGCAGCAGGTCGCGCACCACGTACTCGGCCACGACCGCATCGCCGGGCCGCAGGTTGCGGAAGGTCAGGGTGGTCCGTTCCAGGTCGTAGTACATGCCCGACGCGTCTTCGCCAAAACGGTCGACGGTTTGCGGCACGTCGCGGTCGATCCGGCCGTCCGCGCGCACGATCACGGCCAGCAGCACGTCGGCGCGCGACAGGCTGGGGGCGTACTCGATCTGCACCTCGCGGGAGGAGGGGCCGCCCTTGCCGACGTAGTGTACCTCGGCCTCGTAGCGGGCCTGCTGTCCGTTGCCCAGCGCTTGCAGCACCGTCTGTTGCAGCCGCGTCTCGAAGGGATACGGTCGGGGCAGCTTGGCCTCGGCGCGCACCAGGGCGACCAGATCCCGGCGCAACGGCGCGAAGAAGTCGCCGTCGGGACGGAGGATCTGCAGCCGAGCCCGCAGGTCGGCCCGCGCCGGCGCCCGCTGCAGGGCCGACCGCAGCAGTTCGATCGCCAGCGGCTTCTGCCCCAGACGTGCCGCGATGCGCGCCCGCAGCTCCAAGACACCGGAATCCACCAGATGCGGCGGCAGCCGGTCCAACGCCTGCATGGCCAACGCCGCCTGCCCCCAAGACAATCTGGCGCGAGCGACAGAGGCCCAAGCCCGGCTGCGACCCGGGAACCGCCGGTCGAGGTCCGTCGCGATGCCCTCGGCCGTCGCCAGGTCACCCGCTTCGATGCGCGCGGCCAGATGGTTCAGGTGGCGCTCCAGCCGACCGGGCTCCACGGCCACCAGCTGCGCGTGCAGCAGGGCGGCCTCTGTCAGTCGGTCGCGGGCGGTGGCGTTGCGGATGCGGGCGGCCAGCAGCTCTGGAGCGTCGGGCCAGCGCTCGCCGCAGCGCTCCAGCAAGCGTGAGGCGATCAGGTCCGCGCTCAGCCGTGACCACAGGTCGGCCCGCACGATGCACGCCCGCACCGACGATTCCTCTGGCCCCTTGCCGTGTTGGGCCGTCCACTCAGTCCAGATCTGGTGCGCGGCCGGGGTCTTGCCGATCTCGTCCAACGCTTGGGCCTGCGCGACCATCAGCTCGGCCGCGTCGGGCAGCAGCTCGGCCCACGCGCGCAGCCGGTCGATGCGGTCGCCCGGCTCGCCAGCCAGCATCGCGTGTCCGAGAGCCGTCTGCGGATCGGGCGGCAACTCCTCGGGAAATGCGGCCAGCAGCCGCTCTGACAGCTCGACCGGCAACGGCCAGCCGTGCCAAGCCAGCGCCACCAGAGCCGCCAGCATTCCGGGTCGCGCGGCACGTTCGGGGTCGGTCGGCCAGACGAGCCCCAGCGCGGTGTCGCCCGGGCCCTGCGCAGGACTCTGAACAAATTCGGCATGTTCCTGGGCTGGCGCGGAAGCCGAGGCGGCGGAGGGAGGCGACTGGGCGCAGCTCTCGATGGCCAGCGGTGCGTCACCGGGACCAGCAAAGGCCACCGCCAGAGGCAGCGTCGCGTCCGCTGGAGCCAGCTTGACCACCAGCCGGTGCCACCCGGCCGCAAGCAGCACCGGGACGTCATCGGCTTCGGGCAGCACGGCCGCAGTTCCGGCAAGACCGTACAGCGTGGGGCGGGCCGCCGCTTGCAGGACTCGCCGGCCATCCAGCCACACCCGCGCCGTCCCGTCGACGCCCAAGCGCAGCGTTGCGGGACCGGGGGTGACCGTGCGAAACCAGGCCTGCACAAACACGATGGCGTCGTCTGGTCGCTCGATCAGGGTTTCCAGCGGCAAGCGCTCCCCCGGACGCGCCAGCGACTCGGGCAACGGCTGCCACCCGACCCGTCCGGCCCGGCCCGGAAACGACGCCCGCAGAGGCGCAGTCAGCGCGGCACCGACGGCCTCGATCTCCTGCTCGACCTCGCCCTCGCGCGCAAACGCCGACCCGTGTTCGTCGCCGAACGGACCCAGCATAGACCAATGCTGCACGACGCCCTGCGCCGGTGCGTAGGCGCCGATCACATCGGTCCGGTCGGCCGCCAGCGCCGCCTGAATCAGCGTCGACCGCAGCACCCGAGCGACGGGACCGTTGCCGACCTTGCGGTCGCGTGTCCAGCGTTTCGCAGCAGGTTCAAGCAATTGCACGACCCGCCCGGGAGCCACCGCGCCCAGCGCGCGTCCCACCTCCAACGCTTGGGCCATCGCACCGGGGGCGCCGACCTTGGCGGTCAGGGACTTGCACACCACGGTCAGTCGTTGGTCCTCAGCGCTGCGGTCGGCAGAGGCGGTCGGAGCCGCGCCAGCCAGCGTCGCCCACATCAACGCAACCGCTCCAAACAGGACCGCAGCGGCACGGACGGCGGGACGGGACGCAAGGAGGGGGGTCACGGCACTCCGAGTTCTTCGTGGATGAACGCGCGTCGGCCTTGGGCGTAGGCGCGGATCTCGTCGACGCGGTCGAGATACTCGCCCACGGACGAACGCTTACGCTTGTCAGCCAAAAAGTCCAACCGCAAGGTGCACAGGGCGGTTTCCAGGCGCTGGTCCAGGAAATCGGGGGCCAAGCCGGTGTCGGCGATCTGCAGGACGAATTGGAAGAAGCGCTTGCGGTAAGCGGGGTTTTCGAGCACGCGGTACACCTGGTTGTAGAAGCCGTGCGCCCCGGTGTCCAGGCCGACGTCGAGCGGCATTTGCGTGAAGATGGTCTCGTCGAGCACGTCCTTCTCCTCGGTCCACAGGTGGCCGAGCGTCAGGTCCAGGTCCCACGGAAAGAACACCCAGCGGTCGTCGGCCGCCGCCGGATCGCGGTACAGATAGAAGTTCTTGCGGATGTGCTCGTGGTTTTGCAGCACCGCCATGCCGGCGGCGTACGCCAGCCAGTCGTCGACGCGCAGTTGCTGGTCGATGGCGGCGGCAAACGCGTCCTTGGGCAGCTGCAACACGCCCTCGATCAAGGCGATCAGGTCGTCGAACACGTCCTTGGTCCCTGCTTGCTTGGCGTACACCTGCGCATACAGTTCCGGCGCCATCGGTGTCATCTTGCCGCCCGGCTCGACCGCCAGCTCGTTGGGCGGGTCGGACTCGTACAGGTTGCCGTCCGGGTTCAGCCCCCAGGCCTGCAGGAAGTCGCCGCCGATCCGCTGCACATGGTTCATCAGGCCGTAATAGCGCCCGTTGATGCGCAGGTGCACGTACTCGGTCTTGGGCGTCGGCAGCCAGGTGGTGGCGCGGTAGATCTCGTACGACACCCGAGTGCGCAGCATCGTCTTGTCGACGTACTCGGCGCGCAGAATCAGCTTGCGTTCCCCACTCTTGAGCTGCTGGCCCTTGGGCAGGTTCACGCGGAACGACTTCTTGGGCATCTCGGAGCTGGCACCGCCGTGCAGCCGAATCTCCGCCCCCGCGAACACCTGGCCCTCAGCCTTGAACGTCGCGGGGTAGTAGGTGCGGTCATACGGGTCGGCGACCATGGCCTTCCAGTCGACCGGGGCTATCTCGACCTCCCAGATCGGCAGGGGACTGACGTAAGCCTCGAATTCGACGACGCCCTGACGACCGTCCGGCAGGCTGGCCGTCAGCGTGTGGCGACCCGCGGTGGCAAACGTCACCTTGGCCGTCGTCACGCCGGCCGCCGGCGTTCCCACGCTCACCACCGTGACCCCAGGCGTGCCGGTCAGCGTCAGGGGACCCGCGGCCTTGACGTCGGTGCTCTCGCTGCCGGGCTTGCGGATGCGGACGTCCAGCGTCTCGACCACCCCGACGGCCTGCAGCCACCCCGACCCGACCAGCTCGATGTCGCCGGTTGCCGAAAGCTCTGGAAGCTCGAACTTGCCGACCACCGTCGGGCAGACGGGAAGGTCCACGTCTTGCGCAACCGGGAAAGGGGGTTGCGCATCGGCGGTCCAGCCCAGACCGTCGCTCGCCAACGTGTCGGCGACGTCCGCGGCTACGTCGGACCCCGCATCGGCCGTATCGGCGGCGTCCGAGAGCGCCCCGTCGGCGGCGTCGGCCGCGTCTGTTGCCTGCACATCGGGCGCGTCAGTGCCGGGCACGGGTTCCGGGGAACATGCGCCCAGAAGGGCAAGGACGAGGGCGATAGCGAAACGTCGGGGCATGCAAGGCTCCCAAGAAATCGGGCGGGTGTGGAACTTTGGGACGACGGGTATCCGTCGGCACCATACACGCCGCGATCCGACCGTCAACCTCACCGAAACGCGACAGGTCGCGGCGCGGCGAAAGTCGTCGGGCGTCTCTACAGATCCAATTGCAGTGAATTGGGGAAAAAAAAGCTACTTCTTGGGCTTCTGCTGCAGCTTGGCCATCAGCAACTCGCCGAAAGAACCGACGCCGACCGACCCACCCGGCAGCGGCGCTTGCGTGCGCATCCACGCCTCGGCATCGGCGCGCTGCGCCACGTCTTGGGCACCCTTCTTGGACAGCCGCACCTTGCCGTCGGGACGAACTTCCTGCACGACGGCCTGAAATTCCGTGCCGATCGGAAAGCTGCGGCGCGCGTCGGCGCCCAGAGGCAGCTCGAGCTCGACGTTGGGCACCAGCCCTCGCCCGGTCTCCCACTTCACGAACACGCCGAACGCCTCGACCCGGTCGACCACGACGGCCACCACCTGGCCCACCGAAGGTGCGACAACGGCGGGCTTCTGCCGCGGCACGGTTGGTGCGGCGGCCTCGCGCTCGGCGCTGACCACAGGCGCAGGCTCGGCGGCCTTGACGTGCCCCACGAAGCGCAAGGCGTTGGGAAAGTCCTTGCCAGGCGCAACGAAGTCGACCTTGGCGTCCAGCTCAGCCGGGCTCAGCCAGGCGAGCGAGATGCGCCGCGCGGCCGGATCCGCAGCATCCACGCGCACATAGGCGTCCTCACCGGGCGCGACGATGTCGGCGGGCTTGCCGATGCGCTTGCCGAACGCGCTGACGTGGATCAGGCCCTCGACACCGGGAACCAGCTCGACGAACGCGCCGAACGGCTCGACCTTGCGCACCAGACCCTTCAGCACCGTGCCGGGCGTCAGGTGGGGGGCGACCTGCTCGAACGGGTCCTGGGCAAGTGCCCGCATCGACAGCGAGATCCGCTCGATGCGCCCGTCCTTGCCGGGACCGATGTCCATCACCTCGACCTGAACCTCGTCGCCGGGGTGCACGATGTCCTGCGGGCGGTTGCGGCCATACGCCAGCTCTGACGCCGGGACCATGCCCTCGATGCCGCCGATGTCGACGAACGCGCCGAAGTCGCGCACGTTGACGACCGTACCGGTGAAGCGCTCGCCGACGCGCAGCCGCTTGCGGGTCTCTGCCGCCTTCTCGGCCGCCTGCTGCTCCAACAGGGCCTTGCGCGACAGGATGACGTCGTGGCCGCGCATGTCCATCACGCGGAACTGCAGCTTCTGGCCGATCAGCGTTTTGGGGTCCTCGATGCGACGCGGGTCCATCTGGCCCAGCGGGCAGAAGCCTTGGGTGCCGGCGATCGCGATCTCGTAGCCGCCCTTGTTGACGCCCGACACCACGCCGTCGACCGGCAGGCCGCTCTGGCGCGCTTCCTCGAGCATCGACGCGTTGACGAAGCCCTTGCCCAGCGACCGTGTTACCTCGACGATCCGGTGGGCCACGCGCAGCACGTAGCCGTCGACCTTGTCGCCGACGCGCAGCATCGCCCGCCCGTCCTTGTCGTGCAGGCCGGCCATGTCCATCAGGCCGTCACGGCCGCCGCCCACGTCCAGCATCGCGTGCTTCTCGCCCACGTGGATGACGGTGGCGGTGATGCGCTCGCCCGGCTCGAACCGCTTCTGCGCGCGGGCGCCGCCCTTCTCGAACAGGTCCTCGAACTCGTCCATTTCGTTGTGATCATCGACCATCGGGGGTTCCTCGTGCAGGGGGAGCGGCGGGGCGTCAGGGATTCGGAGCGGGTGCCGCGTTCGGGCTGGGCGTCGCGCCGGGCGGCCTTGTGACAGGACTTGCGGCGGCTGGCAAGGCGGAGGGGGCCAAGCGCTTCACCTGTGCCTCTGCGATCGCGAGGTTGTGCAGCAGGCCGGCGGGAGGTTGCGGCAGCAGCGTCAGGGCCGCACGCCACTGGGCGACCGCCTCGCTCCACTTGCCTTGACGGGCCAGCGCGGTGGCGAGTCCGTCGCGCAACCCCGCGTCCTCCGGGTGCAATTCGACGCCGGAACGGAAGCGCGCCTCGGCCGTCGCCGTCCGGTTGACCTGCAGCAGCAGCACGCCCAGCCGCCGCAGCGTCGCCGGGTCCCCGGGCAGCCGCGACAGCGCTTGGTCCAGCCAGCGGATGGCGTCGTCCTTGCGATCAAGTTTCTCCAACACGTAGGCGAGGTTCTGCATCACCTCGACGTCACTGGGGTCCGTCTTCAGTGCGGCAAGGTAGTGGTCGACCGCTTCGGCCATGCCCCCTCGCTTGACCAGCAGGTTGGCGAGGTTGTTGTGGCTGCGGGCGTCGTCGCCGCGCACTTGCAGGGCCGCCCGGTACTGCGCCTCGGCCCCTGCGGTATCGCCGCGATCTGCAAGGGCGACCCCGAGGTTGTAGTGGGCGACGGCATTGGGCGGCGTGACCGCAACGGCGCGGGCGAACAGGGTCTCGGAGGTCGCCCAGGTCGGCACCAGCGTCAGCGTCACCGCCGTCCACCCGACCAGCACCGCCCCGCCCACCCAGCGCGGCCACGCGGGCGACAGGCCGAAACGCCGCGCCAGTGCGGGAGTTCCCCACGCCAGCGCGACGAACAGCCCCACGATCGGCAAGTAGGTGAAGCGGTCGGCGCGCGCGAATTGCCCCAGCTGCACCACGCCCGCGACGGGGACCAGCAGTCCTGCGTACAGCAGCCAGCCCACCGGTACCGCCCGCTCGCGCCGCACCAGCCAAGCGCCGACCGTCAGCGCAAGCAGCAGCCCAAGCGCCAGCACGACGTGTGGCAGCGGCAGGGCCGGCCCCGGGTGTGGATAGTGCACGGCAAGTCCGCTCGGCCACAGCGTCTTTCCCGCATAGACGGCGTACGACACAATGGCGTTGCCGACGCGCCAGGGCAGCGCCAGCTCTTCGTCGGTGACCAGCGCGCCGATCTCGGCCTGCGCCCGGCTGCTGACCCACACGAACGGCAACACCGCGACCAGAAAAGGGATCTTCTCGACCAGCAGGGTCCGCAGCGGCACGCCCTTGCCCGGTCCCGACGGCTGCCACCGCTGCAGGGGCCACGCGTCCAGCAGCAGCAGCACCGCGGGCAGCGTGACCAGCATCGGCTTGGCCAGCAGGCTTGCCAGAAACGCCGCGAACGCCGCGCCCCACGCGGCACGGTGTCCAGTGCGCGCGTACCGACCCCACGCCGCCAGGGACAGCAGCCCGAAGAACGCCGCCACCAGGTCCTTGCGGTCGCTGACCCACGCCACCGACTCGACGTGCTGCGGGTGCAGGGCAAACGCCGCCGCAACAAACGCCGCCGCCCACGCGTGTCCCGTCGCCCGCCACAGGATCCACAGCAGCAGCAGGCTGTTGGCCAAGTGCAGCAGCAGGTTGTGCAGGTGGTGGCCGCCGGGTTGCAGGCCGAACAGCGACACGTCCGTCAGGTGCGACGCCCACGTCAGCGGGTTGTAGTTGCCGTGGTGCGGCGCCGCAAACGCCCAGCCCAGCGTTTGGGTCGACAGCCCCTGCTGCACCGTCGCGTTGGCCGTGACGTACTCGGGATCGTCGTAGCTGACGAAGCCGAAGCCGCCGACCTGCGCATAGACGGCGACCGTGACAATCGCAAGCGCGACAGCCAGTTGTCCCACGCGGCGACGGTCGGTCGTCGGTGCGGGTGTAGCGGCAGCGGGGGCGCGCGGCGCTTCCGGCGCTCGCGACGGGCGGGGGGGCTTGGCCATGCGGTGCGAGGGCTCCCGTGCGGCGGGGACGGTCAGGCGATGCGCGCGGCCGAGTGGTGGTCGATCTGGAACTTCGCCAGCTTGCACATGAACCACGGCAGATAGATACCCAGCGTGATCGCCGTCAGCAGGTAGCCGACCAGGAACGTGACGAAGTACTCGCCGCCCTTGCCGTCAAAGTCCATGCGCCAAGTGCCGCCGCCCGTGACGTTGATCTGGGTGTGCTGTGACTGGTAACGCCACACGTTGACCTGCATCCAGAAGCTGTAGATGCCGAACGTGATCATGGTCAGCAGGTAACCGACGAAGATCACACCAAAGAACGAGCCGCCGGTGCCGGTGAACTGGAAAGTGGCGGCTTCCTCGTCGTTCTCAGCGATGCGGACGTCGGCGCAGATGCGACGGGTCAGGCCCACCAGAAACCAGGCGCCGTAGATGCCGAACGTGATCATGGTCAGCAGCATGCCGCCCACGATCGGCCCGAATAGACCACCGCCGGTGCCCAGGTACTTCAGGCGATAGGGGGTGCCGTCCTCTGCGGTGCCGTTGGTGTGGTCCAGCATGATGCGCAGCAGGCGCGCCACGATCCACGGCGTCACCAGTCCGAGCGTCAGCGGCAGCAGGACGTAGGCCATCAGCAACGTCAGGAAGAACTGGCCGCCGGTGCCCGAAAAGCTCAGGCGCACGTTGCCCCGCGGGGTCTGCAGCGTGGTGTTTTCGTAGAACCAGCGGATCAGGCCCGCCACGAACCACGGCGTGTAGATGCCCAGCGTGAGGAGCGTCAGTAGTGCGCCTATCAGGACTTGAACGAACAGCCCACCGCCCGTTCCGGTGAAGACGGGGCGGACGATCGCGTCAGGCCCGGTGCCGCCGGCGAATCCGGACTGAGGAGCAGCATTGGCAAACGTCATCGGGAACTCCTGTCCGTGGACGGAAGGTGCGGGGACGCGGCGCGCCCACGAAGGGTGAAGAAGCACGAGCTTAGACTGCGCACAGACCCGCTCGCAACCGGAATTCCCCGACCACTATCCGTCCTGTTTGGGGACGGATCGGCTGTGCCGTCAGGGCAAAGGGACCGACAGCGGGGCGGTGCCGATGATGCGTATCTGCGGAGATAACTTGCGTTCTCTTCGGTCCACTCCTAGTCTGCCCGGGTTTGGCGCGAGCACTTGGCTGCTCTTTTGCGCCGACCCTGAAGGACCTCATGGCGAACGCTGGCAGCCGGCTGCAAGTCCGCGCGTCGCTTGTGCTTTTGCCGCTTGCGCTTGTCGCGGCCTGCGCCAGCCCTGACCCGACGCCACCGTTGTCGGTCGTTTCCTACACCGGCACGACCGATCTGGGCGTGGTGCTGCCCGACGCGGCGACGGACACGGTCGAGCCCGAGCCGGACGTTCAGGACGCCACGGACGCGACGGTCACCGACGCTGACGACGTCACGGCCACCACCGACGCCGACGTCACCGATGCTGCTGAGGACGTCCCGGACACCGACGATGCTCAAGCCGACGTTGACACGACCCCCGACGTGCCACCGCCCGCGTGTCTGCAGCTGGGCTGCACCGACGGCAACCCATGCACCGACGATCACTGCGATGCGGTGACCGGCTGCGTGTTCACGCCCAACGCCTTTCCCTGCAGCGATGGCAACGCGTGTACGCAGGGTGACGCGTGCCAGAACGCTGCCTGCAAGCCCGGCGCGGCAGTCATTTGCAACGACGGCAACGCGTGCACCAACGAGGTCTGCAATTCCGCGACCGGCTGCGTGTTTTCCCCCAACGCGGTCGCCTGCGACGACGGCAACGTGTGCACCTCGGGCGACGCCTGCAAGAACGCCTCGTGTCAGTCCGGCGTGCTGCAGGCTTGCGCCGACGGCAACGCTTGCACCCACGACGTCTGTGACGCCCAGTCAGGCTGCGTCTTCCCTCCCCGCAGTGGCCCCTGCGACGACGCCGACTCCTGTACCGTCAGCGACCTCTGCAAGAACGGCGCCTGCCAGCCCGGCCAGCCCATGCCCTGCGACGACGGCAACTTCTGCACCACCGATGCCTGTTTGAACGGCAAGGGCTGCGTCTTCTCGTTCACGACTAGCCCCTGCGACGACGGCAACGCGTGCACCTCCCAGTCCGCGTGCGCGCAGGGCGAGTGCGTCGGCACCGCCGCGACCGTGTGCAGCGACGGCAACGGCTGTACGCTGGATAGCTGCGACCCGACGAAGGGCTGCGTGTTCGCTGCCAACACGCTGCCGTGTTCCGACGGGGACCAGTGCACCCAAGGCGACGTGTGTGGTCAAAGCGCGTGTCAGCCCGGAGCCAAGATCGCCTGCAGCGACGGCAACGCCTGCACCGACGACACGTGCAACCCCCTGACCGGCTGCGTGTATGCGCCGAACACCGCGCCGTGCGACGACGGCAGCGCTTGTTCTTCGGGCGACCGCTGCGGCCAAGGGGCCTGCCAGCCCGGCACCGCGGTCACATGCACCGACGGCAACCTCTGCACCGACGACAGCTGCAACCCCGCAGTCGGCTGCGTGTTCACCGCCAACACCGCGCCCTGTCAGGACGGCGACGCCTGCACCGTCGATGATGCGTGCGCTGCCGCAGCCTGCCGACCCGGCGCGGCGCGCACCTGTCAGGATGGCAACGCGTGTACCGACGACACGTGCAACCCTCTGACCGGCTGCGTGTATGCGCCGAACACGGTGGCTTGCGACGACAAGGACGCCTGCACCAAGGGTGACGCGTGCCAGTCCGGCTCGTGCCAGCGAGGAACGGCCATCCCCTGCAACGACCAGAACCCGTGCACCGACGACACGTGCAACCCCCTGAGCGGCTGCGTATTTTCTGCCAACACCGCGCCTTGTGACGACGGCAGCGCCTGCACCTTGAAGGATGCGTGCCAGGGGTCTGCCTGCCAGCCCGGCGCCCCTCGCACTTGCGACGACGGCAATCTCTGCACCGACGACAGCTGCAACGCCGCCACCGGCTGCGCGGCCACGCCCAACACCGCCCCCTGCAACGACAACAGCGCCTGCACCCAAGGCGACCTGTGCTCTGGCGGGTCGTGCGCTCCCGGCGCTTTTCTGGTCTGTCAGGACGGCAATCCGTGCACCGACGACGCCTGCAACCCTTCGACCGGCTGCGTGTTTTCCGCCAACACCGCCCCGTGTGACGACAGCAGTGCCTGTACGCTGAACGATGCCTGTCAGGGGTCGGCCTGCCAGCCCGGGGCGCCGCTCACCTGCAACGACGGCAACCCCTGCACCGACGACGGCTGCGAGGCTGCGACCGGCTGTATCGTCACGTCCAACGCCGCCCCGTGCGACGACGGAAACGCGTGTACTGCCAACGACGGCTGCGTGCAGGGCGCCTGCGTGTCCGGTGCGCCGCTTGCCTGTGACGACAAGAATCCCTGCACGGACGACAGCTGTCAGGGCCAGCAGGGCTGCCTGCACGCGGCGAACACGGCGACCTGTGAGGATGGTGACGCCTGTACCCAAGGCGAGTTCTGCGCGGGCGGCGCATGTCAACCGGGCAAGGCCGTGACCTGCAGCGACGGCAACAACTGCACCTTCGACCTGTGCAACTCGATGACCGGCTGCGTCTTTCCCCCCAACGACAACGCCGCGTGCGACCCGGGCGACCTGTGCGTTGCTGGCGGCACCTGTCAGGCCGGAAAGTGCCAGCCGGGCGCGGTGGTCTCGTGCGACGACGGCAACCCCTGCAGCGACGATGCCTGCGTCCCGGCCACGGGCTGCACCCACACGGCCAACACCGGCCCCTGCGAGGACAGCAACGCCTGCACGCTGGGCGACACCTGTCAGGCGTTCGTGTGCATCCCGGGTGGCCAGAACATCTCGTGCACCGACGGCAATCCCTGTACCACGGACCAATGCGACCCGGCGCTAGGCTGCTCGTACCCGCCCGTCACCGGCACCTGCGATGACGGCAACGCCTGTACCCAGGCCGACACCTGTCAGGGCGGCAGCTGCGTGGGCGGTTCTGCGACCGTCTGCAACGACGGCAACACGTGCACCGACGATGCGTGTGGCCCTGCAACCGGCTGCTTCTTCACGAACAACGTGGCCTCTTGCGACGACGGCAATGCGTGCTCGACCGGCGACAAGTGCGCGACAGGCAGCTGCTCTTCAGGCGCGGTGCTGTCCTGCCAGGACGGCAACCCGTGCACCGACACCAGCTGCGGCCCGGCAACCGGCTGCCAGTACCTGCCGATGGCCGGCCCCTGCGTGGACGGCGACGCATGCACAACGGGCGAGACCTGCGTCGGGGTCGTCTGCACACCCGGAGCCGCCGTCACCTGTCAGGACGGCAACCCGTGCACGACCGACGCTTGCAACCCCGTCACGGGCTGCTCTTTCCAAGTCATCACGGGCGCTTGTGAGGACGGCGACGCCTGCACGAGCGGCGACGTATGCAAGTCAGGCACCTGCGTTCCGGGACCAGCGGTTGTCTGCACGGACAGCAACCCTTGCACCGACGACAGCTGCAGTTTCTGGCTGGGCTGCCAGTTCACGTCCAACAAGGCCCCGTGCGACGACGGAACTGCGTGCACGGTCGGCGACGGGTGCCTCAACGGCGTCTGCACTTCCGGAGCCCCGCCGAACTGCGACGACGGCAACGCCTGCACCGACGATGTGTGCAACCCCTTGGGCGGGTGCACGTCGACGGCCAATGCGTTGCCTTGCTCCGACGGCAATGCCTGCACCAACGGCGACATCTGCAAGTCGGGTGCCTGCGCGACGGGCGCACCGCTGCCCTGCTCGGACGGCAACATCTGTACGACCGACTCGTGCAACCCGCTGAGCGGCTGTGCCTTCCCCCAGAACACCGACCCCTGCGACGACGGCACTGCGTGCACGTTGGGCGACAAGTGCGCGGGTGGCTTGTGCAAGGCAGGTACCCCGCTGGTCTGCGCCGACGGCAATCTTTGCACCGACGATGTGTGCGACGCCAAACTGGGCTGTACCTATCCCGCCAACACGGCCGCCTGCGACGACGGCAACAACTGCACCGGCCCCGACGTCTGTGCGGCCGGCGCGTGCAAGCCCCCCGTGATCACCTGCGACGACAAGGACCCGTGCACGATCGACGCCTGCCAGCCCGCCGACGGGTCTTGCACGAATACCTTCTTTCCTGGGCCGGGTTGTGTGCCCTCGATTCAGGGAACGGTCACCTACACCTGGGTCAACGCCAACGACAGCATCACGGAGGGCGGGGCGCGTATCGAGTACGGCACAGCGGCGGACCGCCCGGCGCGACGCGTGCTGGTCGAGGCGATTGACGCGGCCGATGGCGTGACGTTGCGCGCGACCACGTCCACCGACGATCTGGGCCGCTATACCCTGACGACGCCGGCCGGCCTCCCGGTCAAGGTGCGGGTGTCGGCACGCGTTTCTAGCGCCGCCTACACGGCCGACGGGATTGGCGACGACAACTGCAAGGGCGCGTCGTTCGACTTCCAGGTTCGCGACAATACTTCGGGTTATGCGCTGTACACGATGGAGGGACCCGCCGCCGTGGCCGCACCGCTGAAGGGGAACGACCTGCACGCCGGGATGCAGTGGGACATCGCCTATCTGGACCGCACCGCCGCACCTTTTGCGATTGCGGATACGGCGGTGACTGTGTTGGAGACCGTGTGTCAGGGCCAGGCGAACATCGCGCTGCCGACGCTTTGGTTGAACTGGGCGGTGAACAACGTCGAGGTCAACGGCGACAAGACCAAGGGCCAGATCGGCACGGCGCATTACACGCGTGAGTCGATCGGCATGACGCTGCGCCCCGTCATCTACCTGCGGGGCAAGGAAGACTCGAACACCGACGAGTACGACGACCACATCGTAGCGCACGAGATGACGCACTTCCTGACCGACATGTTCTATCGCGACGACAGTCTGGGCGGCCCCCACGGCTACGGCGACAACCTGGACATGCGGGTGTCGTTCAGCGAGGGCACGGCAAATGCCTTTGCCTCCATGGTCTTGCGCGACCCGGTACCGGTCGACACCTCGGGCTGGGGTCAGGCTGGCGGCTGGTCGTTCGACGTCAGTGAGGCGACGCTGCCGACCGAGCGGTCGATGCACAGCGAGTGGGGCGTGCAGCACTTCATGTGGACGCTGTGGGAGAATCGCGACGCCACGCTTCGCTCTGGCAGCTACGACCGTATCCACGCGGTGCTGGCGAGCACGGCCAGCAGCCCGGCGCTGATGACGGTGCTGACGTTCGCCGCCGCCTACAACGCAGCCTACGGCGCGACGGGCGACGACCTGAGCAACGTTTGGTCCACGTGGATGCGTGCGCCGTACAACGCCCTGTGCGTGGGGGCATGCAAGGGCTCGGGCGACGTGGCGGACCCGTGGGACAGCGATGCAGACATCGGTGTGGCCTACGCCACGGCGTTTGAGTACACGACCGGCACTGGCAAGAAGTACGCCCCCGGCTTCTGGACGGTGTATCCGCTGCTGTCATCGGGCACGCGCATCGGCGACGCGCACGAGCAGATCCACTTCGGCGTGCCCTTCGACTACTTCAACTGGTACGGCCCCAACCGCTTCTATCGCCTGATCGGCACTGGGGTATCGACCACGGTCGCCGTCGCCAGTCCCGTGGGCGGGACCTGCGCCCAGAACAATCTGGACATGCAAGTGTTGAGCGTGGGGACCTCGATCGCCTCGGACGGGTCGGCGACGGGCTGCCCCAGCGTCACGTTCACGCCAAAGGCCGGCGAGTCCTACGTTGTCTGGATCTACGCCCCGACAGGCGCCCCCGTCGAGCTGACGGGCTGGAACGTCGTGAGGACGCCATGACCGCTCGCTGCTGGCCCCTGCTGTTTCTGGTCGTCGCGGCTGCGTGTCAGGCACCCGCGGGCACACCGGATGTGTCCGTGGCCGCGAAAATCCCGAGGGCGGAAGCTGGGTTTCCGCTGGCATCGAGCCCCGCCTCGCCGTTTCGCGCATGGACCAGCCGTCAGGGGCCGGTCGCCGCCGGTCGCGACCACAGCTTTCAGGTCACGGTGCAGCCGCGACAGGCTTGCTCGCAGGTCGAGGTCACGCTGCGCGGTCTGGACGGTGTGCAGGTCCACGGCGGCGAGCGGGTGTCGCTGGGGCGGCTGAACCCGGGCGAGCAGCGGCCCCGGTCCGCGGCGCTGCGGGTGTCGTCCGGCGTGGCCGGCTACGTGGCGGTGGACCTCGCGTGCCGCGATGCGCTGGGCCGACTGCAGGGCACCAGTCTGGTGTTTCCCGCGTCGGCGCAGGGAGCAGCCTATCGAACCCGGCAGCTGGGTCGGATCGAGAAGGCCGCGAACGGCGAGCGCATTGTCGTTTTGCCGGCGACGCAGCGGTAGTTCTTCGCTGACCTTGGCAGCCTCACCCTCACAGGAGCATTTCTCGATGATTACCACCGCATCTGGCCTGCAGTACGTCGACACCGTGGTCGGCACCGGCGACTCCCCCGTCCGCGGCAAGCGCGTGACCGTGCACTACACGGGCCGGCTGACCGACGGCAAGAAGTTCGACAGCTCGCTCGACCGCGGCCAGCCGTTCCAGTTCGTGCTGGGCGTGGGTCAGGTCATCAAGGGTTGGGACGAGGGCGTGGCGTCGATGCTGGTCGGTGGCAAGCGCACGTTGACCGTTCCCGGCGACCTTGGCTACGGTCTGCGCGGCTACCCGGGCCTCATCCCTCCCAACGCCACCTTGGTGTTCGACGTGGAGCTGCTCGGCGTGGGGTGATGCCCGGCGGCTGCGCGCTGTCCAGCCGCAGGTCCAACCACCGGGAGACGAGGGCCTCATGAGCCGCGGTCACTTCATCGGTCTGAACCATCACCGCATCATGCTGGCCGACCAGACCCGCATGGACGCGTATGCCCGCGCCATTGCCGAGGTGGTTCGGCCCGGTGACGTGGTGGTCGACGTCGGCACTGGAACCGGCGTGCTGGCAATGTGGGCGGCCCAGGCCGGCGCTCGACGGGTCTATGCCATCGAGCCGCACGAGATCATCCAGGTGGCGCGCAGCGTCGCGGCCGACAACGGCTTGGAAAACATCGTGTTTCTGCAGGCGGACAGTCGCGAAGTCACCCTGCCAGAGCCGGCCGACGTGGTGCTGACCGAGTGCATGGGCAACTTCTTCGTGACCGACGAGATGCAGCCGGTCGTTCGCGACATGGTGCGGTTCTTGCGGCCCGGCGGGCGGCTGATGCCGACCGGGATCACCCTGTGGCTCGCGCCGGTGTTCGTGCCGCAGTGGCGGGAAGTGTCGTTCTTCGCCGAGCCGGTGGGCGGCCTCGACTTCTCCGCCGCACTGGAATTCGCCAGCAATCACGCCTATGTGGTGCACGTCGAGCCAGAGCTGCTGTTGGGGCCTGCGGTGCGCTGGCAGCAGTTTGCCTTGGCCGAGGCGCCGGACGTGATCCGCGGTCCCGTGACCCTGCCCATCCAGCGCGCGGCGACGCTGCACGGCTTTGCCGGATGGTTTACGGCCGCGCTGTCGCCGTCGGTCGATCTGGACACCGGACCCGGCACCCGTACCCACTGGGGCCAGATGCTGTTTCCCGTCGATCCGGTGTCGGTGCGACCGGGAGACAGCGTCGCTCTCGACCTCGATCTGGCCATGGACCCGCGTTACCGCCACGTCTTCGCTTGGCACGGCGAGGTGCTGCGAGAGGGCAAGGTCGTGGCGGCTTTCGACAAGTCGACGGCGCGTCGGTTCGGCTAGCGGCGGCAGGTAGCCCGGTTCAGGCGGCCAGCGGGCGGTCCGACGTCTGGTGCTCTTCGGCAAGCGCCCGTTCTCGCGCCACAATCCGCGCAAGGAACAGCGCCAGCGCCAAGGCGTAATGGCACATCACCGACGGCAACGAGCCGTCCAGCCCGTTGGTCAGCAGCGCGGTCGCCACCGCAGGCAGCAGGAAGCCCAGCGTGCCGACCTGAACGTCGGACAGGTGCTGCCGCCGGACCTGGTCCTCGACCACGGGCATCGCCACCGCCGCGCCCACGATCATCCCCACCAAGCCGAGCTGGTAGTACATGCCGTACAGCAAATACAGGGGGTTGGGGTTGACGTAGCGGGCCACCACCACACTGCACACGGTTCGGCTGACAAACGTCGGGTCAAAGGCGATCCAGCCGGTCAGGACCGTGGCGATGGTGAACATCCCCCGGACGACCCAACCGGGCCACTGCGCCTTGGACTGCGACAGCAGCACGATGAGCGAGACGCCCACGGCCGGCAGCCAGACGATGTCGACGAACGCCAGACGCGCCCAGTTCGTGTTGTTCGGCTGTCCGCAGGCCGCCACCTCGAGAAACTGATAGCCGGCCAGCAGCAGCAGCAACACGCCGATCGGACGCAGGAACTCGCGTCTTCCAGGGCCGTGAAACGCAAACCAGGCGGCCGCGACTTCGAACAGGCCGGTGGCGATGGCCAGCTCAGGGATGTAGCCGTTCATCCAGGGACCTCCGTCCGCACCCGCAATCGCTGTCGGCGGCGTGCCTCTACTGCTCGGCAGCCCCGCGGCTGCGGCGGATCAGCCAGGCGCTGACCAGGAACGCGACCTCGGCGACGGCGACCGTGACCATCCAGAACACGACGTCCGAGCCGCCGAAGCCGTACGAGTGCATGCCGGACGCCAGCACGTAGTTCACGCCGATGTAGGTCATCAGGATCATCCAGAACGCGGCGATACTGGCGACGGCGACACCGAAGTTGCCCAGCCACTTGTCGAAGCGGCCGTGCAGGATCGCCATGTAGGCCAGGAACGCGATGAGCGACCAGACCTCCTTGGGATCCCAGCCCCAGTAGCGGCCCCACGACGATGCGGCCCAGATCGAGCCCGTCAGGATGCCCGCAATCAGCAGGATCGACCCCACGAACATGTACCAGTAGTTCAGGTCGGCCATCGCCTGCGCTTTGTGCTGCTTGCCGGGGAACATGCCCAAGCCGATCTGCATGTGCGCGACGAACACGCCCAGCGCCAACACAGCGTAACTGACCATGATGATCGGCACGTGGATGGCCAGCCAGGGCGTCCCCGACAGCACGGGCGGCATCGGGTGGATGAAGCCGTCCATGGGCAGCAGATCGACCAGCAGCATCGTCAGCGCCGACATGGCGGTCGCGTTGAAGATGACCAAGCGGTTGCGCATGAAGATCGAGGCGATGATGGCGAAGAAGCCGACGCCCCATCCCAGAAACAGCAGCGATTCGAACATGTTGGAGGCGGGGATGCGGTCAGCGATCAGCCAGCGCTGCGCGATGCCCCATGTCATGGCCGCCGAGCCGAGCACGAGACCGGAGACCGCGGCGATGTCGGCCCACTTGCGCGAACGCCGCCAGGTCAGGTAGCCGAACACGGCCGAGGGCACCAGCACCAGCCACGCAAGCCGCCAAGGATCGACTTGGTTGTAGGTGATCTCCCGAGAGATGGCGGCCTCGCTGGGGTAGTGGCCAGGCGTCTTGCCGGCGCGGATCGCCGTCTGCGCGGCCAGCAGGTCGGCGGGCGTGACCATGGGAGACGGCACGCTCCAGCGCTCGGGCCGGGTGGCGGCGGGCACGGGGCGAATCGACTCGTGGTTCAGGAAGCCCTGGAACGCGACCAGCCGTTCTTCCAGCTTCTGCGCGTCTTTGTGCACCTTCTGCAGCGGCTTCTCGTCGTGCTCCAGTGCCTGCGCCTGGTCCAACAAGGCTGTCAGTGCGCGGTTCTGCACCAGACCCTGAAACGACCCGAAGCCCGTGGCCGGCACGCCGATGTGGCCCGCAACGGAGTCCGGCAGCGCGATGATCAGTGCCGTGGCCCAGTAGCTGGAGTCAAATGTCCAGCCGGCCACCATCTCGACCGGGTCCATGTTCCACGGGCGCCACTCGCCGGTGACCTTGTGGACCACCTCGCGCGCCATCGTGTCCAACGGCATCTCGCGGCCGTCGTGCTGCACGGGCAGGCGGCGCAGCGTCTCGACCTGGGCGTCGGTCAGCAGATCGGGGATGGGGGCGGCCTGCAGCGACGGCGCGATCGCCAGCGAAGCCAGTGCGGCCGCCAGCAGGGCCACCGGAACGGCCGCGGTCTTGGCCTTTTTGGCCGCCGCGATCTGCGCTTGGGCCGCGTCCACGATGCGCTTCTGGATGATGCGCGTCGTCAGCACCACGCACATGCCCAGCACCAGCAGGAGATAGCCCAGGAACACGATCTTCTCGCCCGGGTCCTTCGACACCGACAGCACGGTCATGTCACTGCCGCCGGGGCCGACGCCTTCCTGATAGCTGGATTGGAACAGGCTGAAGTCTTTGAAGGTCAATTGCTTGTTCATCTCGATGTCCGCATGGAACGGTGCGCCCTGCGGCGGCGTCACGGTCACCTTGCTGCGAAACATCGCGGGTCGCATCGTGCCGGGATAGCGATCGATCTCGAAGGCGTTGAGCTTGACCTTGTAGCCCAGATCGACCGGAACGCCCTTGTCGCCGTGGGGAAAGGTCAGGAAAGTGGTGCTGTCTTCCCCTTCGTACAGGGCCAGCTGGCCCTCGACCTTCCACTGGTCGGTGGCAAAGGCGCCGCCCAGGATCAGCACCATCGACAGGTGCGTCAGGGCGAAGCCGATGCGCCAGCGCGTCCCGATGCCGCGGTCGATGATCGCGGCCAGCGTGTTCAGCGCGAACAGGCCCAGCAGTGCCTGAAACCAGGTCGCGTAGTAGACCACGCGGGCCGCCTCGGCGTTCTGCATCGACTCGATGACGGTGCCGGCGCCGAGCGCCAGACACAGGACGACGAGCAGGACCACGGTCAATTTGAGCGAGGAGAGAAGGCGGAAAGCTGCAGAAAGCATGGGCAATGTTCCAGTATTGGAGGACACGGGGGGGCCTCGGTCCTGAGGGGGCCCGGGACGCCAACGCGCGCGAACTTTACCGTGAGTCTGCCCAAACGCCTATCCCCTGCGTGGGCTGAGCAGGCGAAAGTCGGGTGTAGCGGGTCCGAATCTCTCCGCGCCCGGTTGTCGGGATTCGCGCATTGGGGCGGCCCAAGTATCTTGCCGTTTGCCTCCCGGGTGCCTAGAGTTCAGTCGCGGCCGCGGTGCCCCCCGCAAGCGGCAGTGCTGTGCGTCTTTCGGAGGAACCCGTCATGTCCGCTTCCCTTCTTCGTTCGTCTGCCCGTTGTGCCGTTGTGCTGTCGGCGTTGGCGTTTGTCGCGCTTCTGGGCGCGTGCAGCCAAGCCAACACCCTGCCGCAGGGCGACGCCACGACGCTGCCCGACACCACGCCGGACACCAAGGTCGATGTTCCGCTGGCCGATGGCACCGATCTGGTCGACTCGACCGATCTGGACGTCCCCGCCGACGAATACACGGGCCCCGCGTGCACGACCACCTCAGCCTGCAAGGAGGTCAGCGGCAATCCGTACTGCAACGTCGCGCAGAAGAAGTGCGTCGAGTGCCTGTTCGATCTGCACTGCACCGACGGCAAGACCTGCAAGTCCAACGTCTGCACCGACGTCAGCTGCGTGCCGGGGACGTCGAAGTGCGCCGGCCAGTTCCTGGAGGTGTGCGCCGCCGACGGCAAGAGCGTCGAGCAGCAGGCGTGCCCCGACGACAAGCCCTTCTGCACCGGCGACAAGTGCCGCGCGTGCGAGCCCAACAAGCTGTTCTGCCAGAAGGCCGCTGCGTCGGGCGGCACCAGCATGGCCGTGCTGCAGTGCAACGCGGACGGCAGCGCCTCGACGACCAAGGAGACCTGCAAGGCCGGCACCATCTGCACCGGCCAGAAGTGCCAGGCGTGCGTGCCCGGGACCCGCTCGTGCTTGGGCGACACCGCCATGGAGTGCGCGTCCGACGGCACCGGCTTCCAGGTGGCTCAGGACTGCTCCAAGGGCGGCTGGACCTGTCTGGGCGGCCTTTGCGTCAACGCTTGCGCCAGCGACATCAAGTCGAACACCAACGTCGGCTGCGACTACTGGGCCGTCGACCTGGACAACGCCTTGGAAGTGAACTCGGCCGGCGTGTACGACGCGCAGAACGCGCAGTTCTCCGTCATCGTGTCGAATACCTCGGCCAACCCCGCGATCGTCGACGTGACGCTGGGCGTGGACAAGACGGCGACGGGCGCCAAGACCAAGCAGTGGACGGTGCAGCCCAAGGCCTTGCAGATCATCAACTTGCCAGACCCCAGCTGGCAGATCCCCAACCAGAATCAGGACGGCACGAACATCAACAGCCGCGTCTACCGCATCCAGGCCAGCCAGCCGATCGTCGCCTATCAGTTCAATCCGCTGCAGAACTACGGCGTGTTTTCCAACGACGCCTCGCTGCTGCTGCCGACCAACAGCTTGGGCACCAAGTACTACATCCTCAGCCGCCAGCAGGACGGCAACTACCGCAGCTACATCAACATCATCGCCACCCTGCCCGGCGTCACCAACGTCAAGGTGGTGCCGTCGGCGCGAACGCTGGCGGGACCGAACGTGCCGGCGATGGAAAAGGGCCAGTCCAAGTCGTTCCAGCTCAAGCAGGGCGAGTCGCTCAACATCGAGTCGGATCAGGAAAAGGCAGACTTGACGGGCACCTACATCGAGTCCGACCGCTCCGTGGCGGTGTTCGGCGGCTCCGAGGCCAGCAACTCCCCGACCTTCGGCAACTGCGTCCCTAGCGGCGTCGGCACCAAGAAGGTTTGCGCGTCGACGGTGCTGGACGGCTCTGGCGGCACACCTTGCACCAAGGACACCGACTGCGAGGCCGAGTGCTGCTCTGACCACCTGGAGGAGCAGATGTTCCCCGTGACCGCGTGGGGCAAGCAGTACGTGGGCGGTCGGCTGCAGCCGCGCGGCAAGGAGCGCGACGCGTGGCGCATCCTGGCCGCCGAGAACGGCACCAAGGTCACGCTGACCCCGGCCATCGCCACGGTGCCGATGCTCAGCGCCGGACAGTGGTACGAGTTCGAGACCGACAAGGACTTCATGATCCAGGCCGACAAGCCGATTCAGGTCGGCCAGTACATGGCCAGCTCGTACGCGACCGTCACCAAGGGCACGGCGACCTGCACCAGCGACTCGCAGTGCGTGACCCAGCACGGCTTCATGGCCAAGTGCGAGTACGGCGGGACCCAGAAGTACTGCGCGCCGATCGGTGACCCGTCGCTGATCCTCGGCGTGGCCACCGACCAATACCTGGACAAGTACCTGTTCCTGGTGCCCGACAAGTACAAGTTCAACTACATCAACATCTTGGCTCCTCAGGGTGCCGTGTCGACCATCGACGGCATCGGCATCGCGCCGCAGGCGTTCGTCTCCGTCCCGGGCACCGGCTGGATGGTGGCGCGCATGCTCATCGCGGCGGGCACGCACCGGCTTGAGACGTCCCAGAAGGCCGGGCTGCTGGTGTACGGCTACGACGACGACGTCAGCTACGGCTATCCGGGCGGCGCGGGCATGGCGATCAACCAGCCGTAAGCGACGAGTCTACCTCCGCTTCTTCATGGGCAAGACAACGGCCGGACGGTCGAGTGACCTCTGGTGGTGGCGTCTGCGCGCTTGCGCGATGCCGTGCAGTCGTGGGGACGACGGCGACGCGTCGCATTCTTGATCGGCGCCGCGGACCAGACCCGGCAGACCGACCCAAAATGAAACGCCACGGGGATTAATTCTGAGACTGTCCCAAACTGGGGGGACAGTGCCAATGATTTCCATTTCAGCTTTGGGGAACACTCGAAAAGCCAAAAGATAATCAGCATTTGCAATTAATATCTTGCACCGGTGAATCCAAATCCCAAGCTGCCGACTCATACTGCGCACGGTGAGCAGGAAATCCCGTTCCTCTCCCACCCTCTCCATAGTGGACAGAGGGTTACGACCGCAAATTCCCCCAAGACAAAGGAACCGTCCTCCAATGACCAAGACCCTCTTCATTCGCTCGTTCGTTGCCGTCTCTGCCCTCGCCGCCTTTGCCGCTCCTGCAGCTCAGGCCGCCACCCAGACCGTCCCCTGCACCGTGACGCTCGTCACGCCCCTCTCGATTGGCAATACCGTCAGCATGAACTTCGGCACCCTGTCGGCGCCGACCACCGACGACCAGACGTTTGCCCTGTCGTCCACCGATGCCGCCGTCACCGCCGGTGCAGGCGATGGCAAGGTGTTTGCTGACGGCGCCCGCGCCGCCGGATCGATCACGGTGACGGGTGCCAAGGGCAAGAAGATCAACGTCACGGGCGCCATCAGCAACTGGGATGGCTCCGGCGTCTCGAACACGGCGGACACGCTCGACATCAACGGCGTCATCGGCGCCGGCACGACCGCCCGATCGCTGACGATCGACGCGACGTCCGGCACCGTCGTCTGCAAGGTCGGCACCGGCATCACCATCACCAAGGGCACGGCTGCCGGCGTCCACGCCGCCACGCTGACGCTCACGGTCGTCTACGAGTAGCGGCGACCTGGGTGTCTGCCTTCTTCCTCGTTGCCAGGTTTGTCTCATGACGTTCGTCTCGACCCAGTCAGCCACGCGCTTCGATGCGCGATTCCTGAGACGGCTTGCGCTGTTTGGGGCGGTGTGTGGCGGTGCGTTGGCCGTGATGGCCGCGCCCGCCCACGCCGCCGTCAGTATCTCCGTGACCCCCGTGCACTTCGGGACGCTGGCCAAGCCCACCACCGGCAGCGCGGCCTTTGTGCTGAATCCTGCCAGCGGAATTGTGACCACGACCCAGACCAGCGCCGGGGCTTGGGTGTTCGGCCTCAGCTACAGCTGCTCCGCCACCCTGACCGGCGGCAATCCCGGGTCCAAGTATCTGGTGACGGTCACCTGGGCGACCAAGCCGCCGACCGGCATCACGTTGTCGGCCCCGACCATCTCGCCCAACACCGACACGAGCAACCCCGGACTCGACAAGGAACGCATCGTGGCTGGCCCCACCGGGACGGCGACGTTCCGGGTGGCCGGCAGGATCACCGTGTCCTCGACGGCCGCGCTCGGCACCAACATCGCACTGCCCAACCTGATTCTGTCCTACTAGGGCCCCGCACGCGGGCGACCGGAGCACTCCATGCTGAAGCCTCCTTCGACTTCTCCAGTCGCGCTGGCCGTGGCGGTCCTTGTGGCGGCCCTGACCGGGGCGGCGCACCCCGCCGTTGCGGCCCCTGACGCGAGCCAAGGGCGCGCCGAAATCACCCTGTTCCCCACCCGGGTCGTCCTCGAGGGGTCGGACCGGTCGGCCGACATCACCGTCAACAACGGCGGCAGCGTGGCAGGGGCCTTCCGCGTCGGCTTCACGTTCGTGCGCATGGACCCGTCGGGCACCGTCCGCCAGGTCACCGACCTGAGTGACCGCGAGCGCTTGTCGGCCTCGCTGGTGCGGGTGTCGCCCCGCCAGTTCGTGCTGCAACCCTTTGGATCGCAAAGGGTCCGCATCGGCCTGCGCAAGCCTGCTGACCTTCCCGACGGCGAGTACCGCGTCAACCTGCACGTCGAGGAGATCCCCACCGGCGGCCCCCGTGCCGCAGGTGCGCCGGACGAGGCGTTCTCGGCGTCGGTCGTCATCATGACCGCGGTCTCCGTGCCGCTGATCGTGCGACACGGTCGTCTGGATGTGCACGTGACTCTGGCGGACCTGCACGTCGAGCATCCGGCGGGAAAGCCTGCCACCGTCTCTGTGACCCTGCTGCGGGATGGCAACCGCTCTGCTTACGGAGACTTGACCGCGACGTTTCAGCCCGCGGGGGCCAAAGCGCCGATCGAGGTCGCGCAGGTCAGGGGCGTGGCCGTTTACGCGGAGGTCGAGCGGCGGCCCATCCAGCTCGACGTGGCGGCCACCGCTCCTGCATCCCTGCGCGGCGGACGGCTGACCCTGTCGTACCGACTGCCCACTGAACAGGGCGGCGCCCTCATGGCTGAGTCTTCCGTCCTTCTGCCCTAGCACGACCCCCTGAACGCGATCTGGCGGCGAACCATGACCCGGGCCTGGCCATTGCCATTGCTGCTGCTGTGCCTCGCCATCCCTGCCCGGGCCGAAGCGCCTGCAGCCGTGCGCCGTGCCGATGCCGCGATCGACGTGGCTGATCTGGATGTCGCTGTCAGTTCGCGCACGTTGCCGCGCCGCCAGCCCCGCGTGAATCCCCGCGACGACTTTGACGAGCTGGTGCTCGAATTGGCCTTGGGCGACACGGTGCTGCTGCCGGACCTGATTGCGCTGCAACGAGGGGACCAGGTGTGGGCGCCGCTGGGGCCGGTCGTGCGGGCCCTGGACTTCCTGATCACCGTGGACGTGCCCTCAGGGATGGCATCGGGCTGGTTCATCGACGAGAGCCGCCGCTTCGAGCTCGACGTCAGCAAGCGCACCATCCGGGTCGGTGGGAAGACCCGCGCGTTCCAGCCCGAGCAGATCATCTGGCGCGACGAGCTGTACGTGCGGCTGGACGCGCTGGGCGAGTGGCTGTCGATGGTCCCCTCGTTCAACTTTCAGGCGATGCGGCTGTCGCTGGCGACTCAGGAGTCGCTGCCGCTGGCGCGTCGGCTCGAGCGCGAGCGCATGCATCGGCAGGTCGTTCCGAGGACCAGCTCGGTCAACCCAAACAATTCACTAGCGAATGGTCCAAAGGTGTTGGCGGTGCCGCTGCTCGATCTGCGCGTCGAGGCTGCGGGCGGTGCGTTCACTCCCGCCGGAGGTTCCGCCCACCCCCCGGCTGGCACCACGCAGTACAATGTCGGCGGTCAGGGTGACCTGTTGTGGATGGAGTCGGACTGGGGCGTGGCCGGCACGCAGCACCACCCGGTGTCGCTGGCGAGCCTGCGCATGGCCCGGCGCGATGCGCTGGCCGGCCTGCTGGGACCTCTGGGGGCTCGCGAGCTGCTGGCGGGCGACCTCTCGACGATGGCGATGCCGCTGGTGGCCCAGAGCGACCTTGGCCGTGGCGTGGCCGTCTCGAACTTTCCGCTCGCCGCGCCCCGGGAGTTCGACCGCACCCGTCTGGAAGGCCAGCTGCCCGTGGGCTGGGATGCAGAGCTGTTTCGCAACGGCGAGTTGCTGGCCTTTACCTCTGCGACCAATGGCCACTACCTGTTCGCCGACGTGCCACTGCTGTTCGGCCGCAACGAGCTGCGGGTCGTCATGCACGGGCCGCATGGTGAAAGGCGCGAGGTCGTGCAGCAGACGCTGGTCGGCGCCAATCTGGTGCGGCCGGGCGAGTTCTCGTACGCCGCCTCGGTCACCCAGGATCGCGAGACGGTGCTGCCGCTGCAGAATCTGGCCGCCTCGCCCACCGCCGGACAGCTGCGGGTGATGGGCCGTGTCGAACAGGGCGTAACCCGGCAGTTTTCGCTGACGGCAGGGGCGGCCAGCGTCGCCTCAGCCACCGGACCGCGCACCACCCACGGCAGCGCCGGCGCACGGGCCGTCGTCGGCAACGTCTACGCCGAGGGCGATCTGGTCGCTCAGGTCGACGGCGGGACCGCGGGGCACGGAAGCGTCCAGACCGGCCTTGGCTCGACGACGCTGGTGGTCGAACACGCCCGCTTTGGCCGCGACTTCACCAGTGAGGTGGCGGCGAACGCGCCGGGGCTCGACTCCCGCAGCCGGTTGCGGATCGATAGTCCCATCGAGATTGGCGGGTTCGGACAGGTCGGTCTGGGGCTGGACAACGAAGTGGATACCTTTGCCTCGGGCCACTCGGTCGAGCGCGTCACGGCCCGTACCGGCCTGACCATGGACTCGCTGTACCTTGCGACCTCGGCGATGGCTGGCGCCCAGGACTACGCAGGGTGGCAGGTGCTGGGCGTCACCAGTGGCCGCTATCGCACCGCACTCGCCACGCCGCGGGTCGATCTCGCATGGAACCGCAAAGGCGACGGAATCGTGCTGGATCAGGCCAAGATCGGCGCTGACGTGCGCCTGGGTTCGTGGACTTCGGCCGAGGTCGAGGTGCAGCACAGCCTGACCGACGGCACCACGCTGGCTCGGGTGGGCTTGCGGCAGCAGCGCGACGCGTTTGCCTGGGGCGCGCAGGTGGCGGGAGGCTCGGACGCCGGCATCTCGGCCGGCATCACCTTCGAGATGCACTTGGGCACCCAGCCGCGCACCGGCAAGTGGACCACGTCGTCGATGTCGCTGGGCGGCACGGGCGCGGTGCTGGCGCATGTGTTCGTGGACCGCGATGGTGACGGCCGCTTCGGCGCCGGCGACGAGCCGATCGCCGGAGCTCGCTTCCGCATCGAGAACCAGGACACGTCGAAGGCCGTCACCGACGGCGACGGATACGCCACCCTGACGCGCCTGCAAGCCTACGTACCCGTCGAGATTCGTCTGGACCGCGGCTCACTTCCCGATGTGTATGCCTTGCCGCGCCCGGAGTTCCAGTCGGTGATGCCGCGCATCGGCGGCACGGTCGACGTCGACTTTCCGGTGGTGCTGGCGGGCGCGATCGAGGGCTCGCTGCGGCACGTGGCTTCGCAGGGCGGCGGGGCGGTGGCCGACATGTCGGTCGAGCTCCGGTCGGGTGAAGAGGTCGTCGCGCGCCAGAAGTCCGCCTACGACGGCTTCTTTGTGTTCGAAGACGTCATGCCCGGGACCTACTCCGTGCGGGTCGCGGCGGACCAAGTGACCAGCGACTGGCACCTGCCGCCGCCGCAGCGAGTGACCATCGGAGCCGACGGTCCGGTGGTGTCGGGCATCGACTTCGGCCTGACCGAGCCGGCTGAGGCTTGGGCGGGTGTGCCGACCGCCGGCGTCGCCCCGCGCGAGGCGCCTGCGCCCGTCCCGCCGACCGTTGCGGTCACGCCCGTCCCCGAGGTGTTGCCGTCGGCCGTCGCTGCCGTGCAACCGATTCGGGCTGAGGCCGTTCCCCAGACCCTGCCGACGCCCAAGCCCAAGGTCGCCGCAGCGGTACGTCATCGCAAGGTCCAGCGCCATCCCGCGGTGGTGGCCACCGTCCCCGGTGGCGAGGCGGTGCGCTGGCTCAAGCAGCTGCAGCCGCGGCGCTGGGTTCACAAGGCTCGCGTGGAGCAAGCCGCTCTGACGCGCTGGATCCACCGGACCATGCATCGGCTGACCGACTTCGAGCGCGCCGTGCTTCGCGCCAGCCGGGCTGCCGTCCCTCACGCCCATCCCGCCGTCGCGCCCCATCGCCGTACCCGGCGCTGACCGCAGTTGCCCCGACCGCATCGGCTGGCAGGACACTACCCGTCTGCCGAACCCGCGTTCAGCCTTGCGATGTGCCGGACCTTTGGGGCTGCGCCCCGTCCTCAAGGCCGCCGACCGTCGCCGTTCCGGGTCGCTTTCGCGGCACCAGCACCCCGTCCTTGACCTCGAGCTCCCGCGCCCGCTCGGCCCGCTTGCGCCCCAACTCGACCCCCACGGCGTCGAGACCCAAGTCGTTGGCGACCGCTAGCACGGTGCCATGGCCGCAGAAAGGGTCAACGACCGTACGGGTTTGCGTCTGGTCCAGGATGAAGCGGCAGGCGACCTCACAGGCCAGCAGGCCCATGCCGCGGGTCCAGGTCTGCTCGCCAGCCAGCGGCAGGACGTCGGGCGTCGAGAGCCCCACCTCGGCGCGAACACCCTGCGAAAAGCACAGCAGGTGCGAGAAGCCCGGCTGGCCGAAAGTCGCGCACCCTGGCCGCGCCCGACACACGATCTTGTGCCAAAGCTGTGCGTGCCCGGTGCGTTCCGCGGCCTTCTGGACCAGATGGCCCTTGTCCACCCACGTGCCGGCCTGCTTCTGGTCGCGCTGGTAGAAGATGATCACGCCGTCGGGGGGGCAAGCCAGCAGCACCCGCGCGGCGGCGTCGGTGAACCAGACCTTCCACTCGTCGAGGGAGAGCTTGGGAAACTCCGAGAAGTCCGGCAGCGACGTCACAAAGCTCGCGCCCGCAATCACGCCCTGCTCGCCCAGCCACGCGAGGGCCTCGGCATGGTGGATGGTGCGCTGGGGCATGGGGCAAGACTCCGGTCGCAGGGGCGGCAAGCAGGGGCCGACGTCTACGCCCGGCATGGGGGTCGGTCAAGGGCAAGGCGGGGCGCGCGTGTTCCCTGCGGTTGCTGGGCGCCTTGACGGCCATTCGCCGCGGGCGTACAGGCTCGCGACGGTCTGTCCTGGGCCGTCGAAAAGCAAGGGGCAAGCGATGAGAACCGTGAGAAGTGGGCTTCGAGGTGCGGGACTTGTCGCATGGGTAGTGCTGGCGGTGCTGGTGGGCTGCGACAGCGGGTCTGCCGACAGTGATGCCGCTGCGGGACCCGATGGCGTCACGGACCTGACGGACGCCGTGACGCTGCCAGATACCCTCACGTCGGAAGTCCTCGAAGACGCTGAAGTCCTGGCCGATCTGACCGTGGGCGACGAGGTGACGGCCACCACCGACGTGGCGGACCCCGACATCGCCCCGGACATGCCCGACATCGCCCCGGACATGGAGGTGGCGCCGGACCCGACGTTCTTGCTCAGCTTCGACGCAAGCGGCGGCAAGGGCCAGATGGAGCCGCTGCTGTTGCAGAAGGGCGAGACCGTCACCCTTCCCGATTGCGCCTTGACCAGGCCCGGCTTCGTGTTTCAGGGCTGGGCCTTGCAGGTTGGCGGCGCGGTGGCCTATGCCGACGGCGCCTCGTTCACCATGGGGCCGCAGAGTCAGGTGCTGTATGCGGTCTGGGACTGGGCGACCTACGAGATGGGGGCTCCGGGACCTTCCGGTGGCCTGATCTTCGTCATCGAAGGGGACCCGGTGGCCGCGGGCTGGAAGTACATGGAGGCCGCTCCGCAATCCTTGGAGAAGATGGCCGAATGGGGCGCCAAGGGCACCCTGCTGCAGATCAAGTCCAAGGCCGTGGGCTCAGGGCTGCCCAACACCGTCCTGATCGCCGACTGGCTGCGGGTCAACGAGCCCGACAACGTCACCGCCGGCGCGCGGTACTGCGATGATCTGGTGGCGCTGGGCTTCGACGATTGGTTCCTGCCGTCGTTCTACGAGGTCGACAACATGCACAACAACCTCAAGAAGGTCGGGCTGGGCGACTTCGGCCCCGGCAACTACATGACCTCCAACCAGATCGACGCCGACAACATGCAGAGCTACTCGATGAAGAGTGGCGATCTGGTCAAGTCCGGCAAGCACGAGGGCCTGAAGTTCCGACCGGCCCGCAGGTTCTGATGCGGCGCGCCGGGCCGTCGCCCTGCTGCATCTGCCCTCCCCATTCCACCCCCACAGCGGCCCCTCGGCGAGAACCTCATTGCCTCGATTTTGTCGCGTAGTTCTGAGCGCTTTGGTGGCCCGTTCAAGCGCTTGCACGGGCATGGCCGGTACTGCTGCTGGTGCCGCAAACGTGAGCAACACCGCGACCGCCAGTTCGGCCGCAGCTTCGGGAGCAGCACCATGGCCTCTCGCCTGCTGAACACGCTGCTGTCGCTTGCCGTCGTCGTCGCGTGCGCGTCCTGTCTGTCG
>CAJBNH010000033.1 GCA_903955385.1 uncultured Myxococcales bacterium
CGCCTACGCAACCGTTGCCGTCTCTGACGACGGCCCCGCGCTGAGCAGGCAGCAGCGGGCGCGCCTGTTCGATCCGGCGTCGCAATCCCATGACGAACACGGGATGCCGGTCGGCCTGGGTGGCGTGCTAGGCATCGTTCATCACTGTGGTGGCTTTCTGGCGGTCGATAGCCGTTCGGGCGTGGGCACGACGCTGACGCTGTACCTGCCGGTCGTGCAGGACACTGCCGCCCAGATCCGCGAACCGGCCGGCGGGACCAAGCCAGCGGGCAACGAGACGCTGTTGGTCGTCGAGGACGAAGACGCCGTGCGGCAGGTCGTGGTGCGATCCCTGCGAGCGCGCGGTTATGCGGTGCTGGAGGCTCGCAACGGCGGCGAGGCCCTGAACGTGATGCAAGGCGCGCCCCAAGTGCAGCTGGTGGTCACCGACCTGGGCGTGCCGGTCATGGGCGGTCACGAGCTGATTCTGGCCCTGCAACACGGGCACCCGCAGCTGCCTGTGATCCTGATGACGGGGCAGGCCGACAACCCGGCGCTTCGCGACGAAGTGTCTCGCGGTTCAGTTCCGCTGCTGCAAAAGCCGTTTCGACCGGATGCGCTGGTCCGGATGGTGCGCGCCCTGCTGGACAAGCGCGCGACTTGAGGCCGGTCAGGGACCGACGCGAAAACGCCACTCAAGCACCTGATCTTGCCCCGCAACCTGCACTTCCAGTCGCACGACGTAGTCGCCGTCCGCCACCGGCGTGTGGGCGTACAGCACCACCGTCGTCGGGTCGAACATCTGCATGTTCGGGTCGTTGGCCGCGTCGAGCCAAACGTGCGGCACCGCGTTGCCCTGGGCATCCTTCAGGCTGTGCAGCTTCACCGTCGCCTTGGACGGAAAGCGTGCCGAAATGACCGGACCGCAAGGGTAACCTCCAGGCGGGGCAGGGGGTTGCGGCCCCTCGTTGCCACTCCAACCCGCCGGCACCCCGGTCTGGCCCGGCCACGGGTACACCACGATCGGGTCGGCCGACGAACCCTGAACCGCCGACACATCCATCACTTCTGCCTGTGCGCCACCGGAATTGGCGAGGCCGAACCCCATCTCGAACGAGGTCGGGTCCAGCATTGGCAGCCGGTGATAGACGGTGTCGAGCCACCCCTGCATCGCGCCGGGAACCGAGCCGGTAAACGCCATCACTTCGGACGCGGCACCGCTGGCATACCCTGCCGCGGCCAGGCGCTGGCCGACGGTGGCGCCCGTGAACCCCGCGCCGAATGAGGCGTTTTCGTTGTGCGGGCTCAAGCCCGATGCCTGATATTGCCCCGCGTGCAGCGTGTAGAATTCCGCGTGCGCCTGCGCCGCCTGATGCAGCGCCGCATGACCGGGGACGGGACCCACCCCCACCTGAGCCCGCAGCGCATCCAGCCAATCCGAAGCCTGCACCTGGACTTGCGAAGCGCCGTCGGGAGAAGCCGGCGGCGTGCGCTTCAGCGTCGGACCCGGGTGGATGGTGCCAGTGGAAGCGCCGCCCCAGTTCAACGACCCCGGCTGGTCGGGCGTGTCGGACCCGGGCACCCAATCGGCCGTCCACAAACCCACGACAGAGCAACACCCGGCATCGACCGCCAGCGTGCCCGACGCCTGCGTCCAGCTCGTGAAGGTGCCCTTGATCGTGGCTCCGCCCGAAACGAGGGTAAAGACCGACGGCGCCGCAAACGAGCCCTCGACCGGCCCGCCGATCAGTCCGCCGCACGCGCCCTCGCCAGAGCACGCCTGCTCGGCCAAGACCAGATTGTCCAACACGCCGTCCTGCAAAGAGAAGCTTAGCTCGGCCCCCTGCCACTTGCCGTTCTTTGGAGCATAGCCTCCGGACAAGGCCCCCGAGCCGCACCCCAGCACCACCAGCGTCGGCAACAGCAGCGCAAACCAGCGAAGCGGGCGACGACATCGTGCAAGCGTCTGAATCTTCAAGGCAGGCTCCACAGCGAACCGACGGGGGGGCGGGGGACTAGAGACTTTGACGCACCCACACATACAACGCCGCGCCGCCGCCGTCCTCAGGCTGGGCGCGCATGTAGCCATGCACGAACTTGCGCAGACCACCCCGCAGCAGCTCGCGAATCGCCTGACCCAAGCGCTGGGGACGCTCGCTCGCATCCACGCGGCCGCCATGCACGATCCGCAGGCACCCCAGACGCTGACGCGCGGCAGAGGCCAGCGCTCCCTCCAATGCAGCGGCAACCTTGGCGCGCTCGAGCAGCTGCAGGTCGACGGTGCGCTCGAAGCGGGAGCCTCCGACGTCCAGCGACCACAGCAGCGCCGGGTCCACGTCACCCGCCCACCAGTCGGGGTCCTGGTCCTCTTCGGCGGCGAACCGGGGCACCACCGCAGCGGCGACGGGCACTGCGGCGAGCGGAGACACCACGGCAACCGGCTGCTGCGGGGCGGGAGGGGCCACGCGCTGCGGCGAGCGGTCGGCCAGCGGTTGCACCCCAGCCAAGGCCAACTCCAACAGTTCGTCGTCACTCAGGATTCTGGGGGGCGCTACCTGCACGGGCGGGGCAGGAGGAGGTGGCGCGACCGGCTTTGCCTTGGCCACCTGCTTGCGAAGGCCGGCGAGCGCGTCGGCGAATGGGCGCACAGGGGCTGCGTCCTCGCGGTATCCCGATCGCGTGATCACGGGTCCAGAGGCGTCTTTTTCACTGCGACCGGGCTTCTTGCGGGCCATTGCGTACTCCTGTCATCCGTCTACTACTGCCGCGCGTAGGCACCGTGCATGTACGTCTCGACCTTGCCACCGCTTCGCTGGATCTCGATGCGGAACTCGTAGTAGCCCGGTTCATGGAAGTCATAGATGTAGCGGTGCTCTGCAGACGACGTCGACACCCGGAACGTCAGCGTGTGGCCCACCCAGTGGCCCACCGCATGGCCCGCGCGCGGAAAGGGCTGCAGCGAGTCGAACCAGTACATCCGGTAGGCGCGCAGCTCAGCGTCCCAGCCGTAAACGCCGTGGCCGCGGAACACGATCTGGTCGTCGCGTTCTTCGGCGTAATCCGCTGTAACGACGCGACCCTCCAAGGCAGCGCGTGCCTGGGTCCGGCCCGTCGCCACCCCGCCCGCGGGGTCCAGCGGCGAGGGCAGCAGCCTCTCGTCGGCGAGCCAGGTACCCACCATCGCATCGATCAGGCGCTGTTGTTCAGGGGCGATGGGCATCGGCGACTCCGGGGCGGGGGAAGACCCGGCTGGGTCCATAGATCGAGCCAAGGATGGATGCAAGCACCCCGTACCCTTGCACCCTAGCGTCCGAAGGGGCATGGTAATCGCCCATGTTGGACGGCGCCCCTCACGATTGCCCCCTTGAACCCCTTCATCCGCTGCCTCGGCTCACCGCCGGATTGGCCGGGTGTGGCGGGCAACTACGCGTACTTCCTGAAGACTTCGAGGTAGAAGAGATCCCGCTCTATGAGCCCTCAGGCGTCGGCGACCATCTGTATCTGTGGATCGAGAAGATCGATGTCGCGGGCGAGACGCTTCGGCGGCACATCGCACGCGCGCTCGATATCTCGGGCATGGACATCGGCATGGCCGGCCTCAAGGATCGACGCGCGGTCACCCGGCAGTGGATCAGCGTACCCAAGTCTGCGGAATCCAAGGTGTCGCGGATTGAAGACGGCCGGATCCGCGTCCTCGACGCCCGCCCTCACCGCAACAAACTGCGCACGGGCCACCTGACGGGAAATCGCTTTCGCCTTCGAGTGCGAGGAGTTGGAGCCGACGCCGAGACGCTGGTCGCAGCAAAACTGCAGCGGTTGGCGGCTCTGGGCATGCCGAACTTCTACGGTGCCCAGCGCATGGGGCACGGCGGATCGACGCTGGCGGCCGGCTGGGCCCTGCTGCGGGGCTACTCGCGGCTGGTGCGGGTGCGGATGCCCGACGAGACCGTCCACTCGCTGAACCTGTCCGATCGCCCGCTGCGGCGACTGGCGGCCTCGGCAGTGCAGAGCGAGGTCTTCAATCGCACGGTGGCGCGACGCATGGAACTGGGCTTGCTGGAAACGGTCATCGAAGGTGACTTGTGCCAGAAGACCGACACCGGCGGCATGTTCGTGACCGACGATCTGCTGCGCGAACAAAGGCGTCTGGAAACCGCGGCCATCGACGTCACGGCGCCCATGTGGGGGCCGAAGATGATGCGTCCGGACGGCCAGGCGTCGCGGATCGAGCTGGAGGTCCTTGCGGCCTTCGGCTTGACGGAAGTGGACTTCGCAGCGATCGGCAATCTGGCCCCTGGCACGCGCCGCGCGATGTTGTGCCGCCTGGGTGACCCGCAAGTCGGCAGAGACGACGCGGGGTTGACGGTGGCGTTCTCGCTGCCGGCGGGTTCCTTTGCCACAGTGCTGCTGCACGAGCTGATGGGCCCGGTCGCCGGGGAAGATCTCGTCGAAGCGGACGAGGACGTCGGCCAGGAAGGCGGCGAAGCGGTGGAACCGTGCGCCTGAACCTCAGCCTGCTCGAAAGCAGCATCGGCAACCGCGCGCGGCTGTCGGGCGCAGACGCTTTTCGCCGCGGGCAGGTGCAGCGCATCGTGCGTCTTGCGCCGGAAGAACAGTATCAGGTGTTGGTCGGACCGGACCGCGACTCGGCCGTGACGGTGACGCTGACGCTGGACCCAGGTGCCGAGGGCGCGGTGCTGGATGCGTGGGAGTGTACCTGCGACGACGGGGACGACGCCTGCGGACACGCAATGGCAGCGGCCTTGGCCCTGCAATACAACCTCGAGTCCGGCGGTCAGGGCGATGGGCGTCCCTCTGGGCGCGCGACTTGGCGTTCGGTGCTGGGGGCGTCGCAGCGGGTCACCGTTGAATCGACTGCAATTCAGAAGGCTTCTTGGATCTGTTATGATCTGACGCTTCACACTGGTCCGGAGACGACGGTCAGCGTGCTGCGGCGTCGACGCGCGCTCAGCGACCGCGGCAAGCGCTCTGCCGGAACCGTTTGCGGCTGGACCCCCACCGCCGTTGGGCATTTCGGCTACCGCACCGGCGACAGCGTGCCGAACAACCGCGACGACCTGGTCCCGGTGCTATGTCTGGTCAACCGCCATGACCTGCGGGTACGCACCATCCAGCCGGGCTTCATCGACGTCTTCCTGCGGCTGTTCGTGGACGCTGAGCCGTTCATCCTACGGGTCGATGGCGAGGATTCGACCGTCGATGGCGCCCAGCGTCCCGTCACGGTGATGATTCAGGACACGCCGGGCGGCGGCATCGAGCTTCGTGCGCAGGTGCAAAGCCACGTGCCCGGGCGGGGAAGTGACGAGTACGTGCTGCTGCCGGGGCCGGTGCCATGGCTGTACCTGCGCGGCGAGAAGTGCATGGTGCGGCCGGACTGTTCGGTGCCCGTGGTGCTGAACCTGTTGCGCAACGGGTCGGTGCAGATCAGCGCCAGCGACATTCCGGAGTTTTGCCGCGAGATGCTGCCCCAGCTGCGCAGCGACGTGACGCTCAACGAGCGCACGACGGCGTTGCCCCAAGCGCGCGTCGCGGTGGCGCTGCCGATCGTCAAATTGGACGAAGTCGACGAGCAGCTGACGGTCTCGCTGTCCTTCGCGTATCGCGCCGACGACGGTGAGGGCACCGCCCAGCGGCGTGAGCCGGTTCGAGAAGGCCACGCGCCGCGCGAGATCCTCGAGTTCCCGGCCGGGTCCGGCCCCAAGGTGTTTGCCCGCGGCCATCATGGCGTCACGCCTACGCTTTGGCAGCGCGACCATTCCTTCGAGCAACGCTGGTCCACGCGGGTGTCACGCGCGGTGGGTGCCGTTCTGCCGGCAAGCCTGCCCGCCGACGAGGCGCTGGACTTCCTGGTTGACCACCTGCCGGCCTTTGAGCGCGACGGCGCGGAAATCTACGGTCAGGAGATCCTGACCAAGCTGCGTCCCAGCCGCCACACTGTGGTGCCGCAGGTCAAAATCCGTAGTGGCATCGACTGGTTCGGCGTCAAGGTCGAGCTGCGCGCCGGCGACCACTCGCTGTCCCTGCGCGACGTGATTCAGGCCTGGCGCACGGGTGCCCGCTATGTCCGCCTGGCCGATGGCGAGATGGCGCGACTGCCGATCGCCTGGCTGCGACGCCACGCGGCGGCCCTGATCGACATCGAGGATCTGGCCACCGTCGACCCTGAGACCGGCGAGCTGCTGGTCGATTCGAGTCTGGCCCCGGTGCTGCTGGATCTGGCCGACGAGCACGGCGCCGGCGACCAGGGCTGGCACGCGTTCGTCGACCGCCTGCACGCCTTCGAGGGCATCGAACCCCAAGCGTTGCCTGAGGGTTTTCACGGAGAGCTGCGTCCCTACCAGCAGCGCGGCTACGAGTGGCTGTCGGCCCTGCGCGACCTGGGACTGCACGGCTGTCTGGCCGACGACATGGGCCTGGGCAAGACGATCCAGACGCTCGCGTTGCTGCAGATGGAGATCGAGGCGGGCAGGGCGACGACCCCTTCGCTGGTGGTGGCGCCCACTTCGGTGGTGCAGAACTGGGCAGACGAGGCGGCAAAGTTCACCCCCAGCCTGCGCGTGATCGTGCTGCGGGGCTCCAGTCGGGAAGAGCGTCTGGAGAAGATCCGCAAGCTGGCCGATTGCGACCTGATCATCACGTCCTACGCACTGTTGCGGCTGGATCAGGAGCTGTTGGCCCCGTACCACTTCCACTACGCCATCCTGGACGAGGCGCAGGCCATCAAGAACGCAAGCAGCCAGACTGCCCAAGCGGCACGCGGACTTCGTGCCCGCCACCGCCTGACGCTGACCGGCACCCCGCTCGAGAACAACCTGATGGAGCTGTGGAGCCAGTACACGTTCCTGATGCCCGGCTTCTTTGGCACCCGCGCCCGTTTCCTGCGTCGCTATGGCGTCGAGAAGGCCGGCGAGCTGCAGCCTGAGTTGCTGGACCAGCTGCGCCAGCGGTTGCGCCCCTTCCTGTTGCGCCGCCTGAAGTCCGACGTGCTGACCGAGCTGCCGCCCGTGACCGAGGTGACCCTGCGGTGCGTGATGTCGCCCGCGCAGCGCCAGCTGTACGAAAAGGTGCGCAACACCTACCGCGCCCAAGTGATGCGGCTGGTCGACGAGTCGGGCATCGAGCGCAACGCGTTGACGGTGCTGGAGGCCCTGCTGCGGCTGCGTCAGGCGTGCTGCCACCCGGACCTGCTGCCGTTCGACGACGCCCGCGCGGTGGTCGAGTCGGCCAAGACCGACCTGTTCCTGCAGACCATCGAGGAGCTGCTGGCCGAAGGCCGGCGCGTGCTGGTGTTCTCGCAGTGGACCACGATGCTGAAGCTGTTGCGAAAGTCGCTGAACGACATGGGCGTCGAGACGGCGTACCTGGACGGTTCGACACGAGATCGCAGCGCCGTCATTGCCTACGCGCAGGCCGACGACGGGCCGCCCGTCTTCCTGGTCAGCCTGAAGGCCGGCGGCGTGGGCCTGAACCTGACCGCAGCGGACGTGGTCGTGCACTACGACCCGTGGTGGAATCCGGCGGTCGAGCAGCAGGCCTCGGACCGCGTGCACCGCATCGGTCAGACCAAGCCAGTGCTGGTGATTCGCATGGCGGTCGAAGACAGCGTCGAGGAGCACATCCTGGTGCTGCAGAACCGCAAGAAGGCCTTGGCGCAGCAGGCGATCGAGAGCGAGGCCGACGGCATCAAGCATCTGACGCGCGCCGACCTCGAGGCGATTTTTGGTCAAGGCATCGGACCCAGCTTGCGCCACAAGGCTCCGGTAGGCGCTGTGCCGAGCATCGAGCTGGAAGAACTGTCCTAAGCCTGCTTTCTGCCAACAGAATGCTCCAGCGTCGCTGCCTGGTTCCAACGGAGCGAGGACGGGGTGTGTCCGTCCCGGCGATCGACGGCGCCCTTGACGTGCCTGCGCGGGCTGCCGATCCTGCAACTGTGCTCGATTCCGGGCGCATTTTCGGGTGACCTCATGCCAAACAGGCGCAGGACCTTGAGCTGGACGCTTGCGGCGCTGGTCACCTTGAGCGGTTGCAGTGGCAGCGTGGACGAACCCCAGCCGCAGCTGGTCGACATGCCGGTAGACGCGGTCGACGTCGCGGTCGTTGGGGACGGCATCGCCGACGCCGGGGACTTGGACACCGCTGTGCCACCCGATGCCACCGACCTCGAAGATACTGTCGACGCTCAGGTTCCCGATGCGCCTGTCGAGGACACCTTGCCTCAGGACATGGCCACCGACGCGGCCGACGGTTTCGCCTGCCAAAAGGCCGAAGACTGCAAGTTCGATTGGGTTCCGCCCTGTCAGAAGGCCGCTTGCCAGCAGGGCAAGTGCGTCATCGCCGCTGACCTTGCCGCCACGACTTGCTACGACGGCAACCCGTGTACCCAGGACGACAAGTGCGTCGATGGCGCCTGCAAGGGCACCCTCCTGCCGTGCACCGACTCGAACCCTTGCACTGAAGACACTTGTGAGAAGGGGACTTGCGTTCACCCGCCGCGACTCGGCCCGTGCGACGACGGCAGCGCCTGCACCATCGACGAGTTCTGCCTGAACGGCGAGTGCCAGACGGGCAACTACGCCGACTGCGCGGATGGCAACCCGTGCACACAGGACCTGTGCCACGCGACGCAGGGCTGCCTGCACAAGCCAGTGCAGGGACCCTGTTCAAGCGGTGACCCCTGTGTCGTCGGGGCGACGTGTCAGGAGGGCAAGTGCCAGGGCGGGTCGCCGCTGTCCTGCGACGACTCGAATCCCTGTACGGCCGACCTGTGCGACAGCAATCTGGCCGCGTGCACCCACGCACCTACGGCGGGCTTCTGCGACGACGGCCAGGCATGCACGGAGGGTGACGCGTGCCAAAACGGCCAGTGTTCACCGGGACTTGCCAAGGTCTGCAACGACGGCAACCCCTGCACCTCTGACTCGTGCGACCCGGCGAGCGGCGAGTGTGCAACGGCTCCGCAAGCCGGCGCCTGCGATGACGGCAGCGCGTGCACGGTGGACGACCAGTGCGTGGCGGGCAAGTGTGCTGCCGGAAAGGCGAAAGTCTGCTCGGATGGCAACCCCTGCACCGACGATGGCTGTGCGCCGGCCACCGGCTGCACCGTCACCAACAACGTCTCGCCGTGCGCCGACGACCCGAAATGCGTGTTGGGCGTTTGCGCCGGCGGTACATGCAAACCCGGGGTGCAGTCGGGCTGCGACGATCAAAACCCTTGCACTGTAGATACTTGCGCTGGCAAGGACGGCTGCCAACACGTCGCCGCGGTCGCTGGCGTGGTGTGCGCGGCGGCGAACAAGTGCCAGAAGGCCTCGACCTGCCAGGACAAGGTTTGCGTCCCCGGCTCGGCGACTGACTGCAACGACAACAAACCCTGCACGCAGGACAGCTGCAAGCTCGAGACCGGGTGCCTGTGGCTGCCCGCGAGTGGCGCGTGCGACGACGGCGACGCCTGCACCACGGGCGACGCTTGCAGCAACGGACTGTGCGCCCCCGGAAAGCCCGTCGTACCCGCCAGTGACTGCGACGACGGCAACAGCTGCACGACCGACCTGTGTGCGCCCATGACCGGTTGCACCCACGGCGATGCGGTGGGCGTCTGCGACGACGGCAACCCATGCACCACCAACGAGGCGTGCGACGCCGGACTGTGCGCGGGCGGGCAGGGCAAGTCCTGTGACGACAACGAGGTCTGCACCCTCGACCAGTGCGACCCCGCAACGGGCGACTGCAAGTGGCTGCCGAACGAGGGACCGTGCACCGACGGCAACGCCTGCACCTTGGGCGACAAGTGCGTGCTGTCGCAGTGCGTGGCCAACTTCCTGATCCCGTGCACCGACGGTCAGGACTGTACGACCGACGTCTGCGACACCAAGACCGGCAACTGCTCGTCGACGCCGAAGTCCGGTTCTCTGGTCCCGGCTTGCGATGGAACCGTGATCGGCGGCCGGTGCACGCGAGCCTTCTACGGCTGGGCCACCTGGCAGCAGGCCGAGCAGGCGTGCGTCACCTGGGGCGGCCACTTGGCGCGCATCGCCAGCGACCAGGAGAACACGGCGGTCCGTCAGCTGGGCAACCAAGGTTGCTACAACGGTGCCGCCTTGTGGATCGGCCTGAACGACATCGACAAGGAACTGCAATTCCAATGGACCGACGGCGGGCCGTCCTCGTACTGGTCGTGGGCCAACGGCGAACCCAACGGTTGCGACGCGTGCTGCGGCGCACCCGAGGACGTGGTCCAGATGATGGGCAACGGTCTGTGGAACGACATCTGCATGAACCAAGGGGCCCCTTGCGCCGTGTGCCAGCGCGCCGCCCCGGCCCTCGTTTGCGACGACAGCAACGCCTGCACGGCCGGCGACATGTGCGTGATGGGCAAGTGCACAGGCACGCAGGCAACCTGCGCGGACAACAACCCTTGCACGTCGGATAGTTGCGACAAGTCGACGGGGTGCACCTACACGCCCGTTGCGGACAAGAGCCCGTGCGGTGGGGGCAAGGTGTGCGCCTCTGGCGCTTGCGTCTCGCCGTGACGTCATTTCCAGCGTCGGGGAATCCGCGGCTGCGCTGAACCGTTTGGGAGCTTGCTGCGCTCCCACCTGACTCGGTGCGAGGCTTGCTTCGACCGATCCACTTGCTTTCGCGAACACTTTCGGAGGGAACCGATGACTGTCCAGACCAAGATCGCCGTCCACGGCATGACTTGCGGCCACTGCGAGGGGCGCGTCGTCAAGAGCCTTCGTGCCGTCGCCGGCGTCCAGGACGCGGTGGCAGATCGCACCAGCGCCTCGGCGACCATCACGCACGAGTCAGGCGTTGCCGTGGGCCAGCTGGTCGCTGCGGTCGAGGGCGCGGGCTACGAGGCCTCAGCCGATGCCAGCGGAGACGACGCCGAAGACGGCCCACGCAAGGCGGATGCTGCTGCCGAACAGGGTGCAGGATCCGCCATGACCCAACCCGACGCTGCCGCGGACGCCTCCACCGCCGACCTGTGGTTGGACGTCGGCGGCATGAGCTGTGCCAGCTGTGTCGCTTCGATCGAGGGCGCACTGGCAGCCCTTCCCGGCGTGCGCAAGGTCAGTGTCGACCTGTTGCAGTCCCGTGCCACGGTGGGCTACGACCCGTTGGCGACCTCCCCCGGCGTGGTGGTCGCCACGATCGTCTCGCTGGGATACGAGGCCTCGATCGCCAAGAGAAAGTCTGTTGCGGAAATCGCTTCTGATGCGAAGAGTGATGTAGAAGATCACTATCTTCCTGCCAAGATCGCGTGGACGCTGGCCGTGGGCGTGGTCACGATGGTCGCGTCCATGCCGCTGATGGGGACGCACCACGGGGCGGCGCCCGGACCTCCCGATGCCCTCGCAAGTCTGCTCGCCCCCGTGGACCACTGGCTCGCGACGGTGTGGCCAACGCTGTATGCCGTGGACCCGAGCCAGCTGCGCTGGCTGCTGCTCGGACTGTCGGCCACGGTCATCGCCGGGTCAGGGCGGCGCTTCTTTGTCCGCGGCTGGAAGGCCGTTCGCCACGGCGGCGCGGACATGAACGTCCTGATCGCACTGGGAACCGGCGCCGCGTTCCTGTTCAGCAGCTGGGTCACGGCGTTCCCGTCCTTCTTCTCCAGCCGCGGTCTGCCGTTGCACACCTGGTTCGATGCAGTGCCGTGGGTCATCGGACTGGTGATGCTTGGCAACCTGTTGGAACACAGAGCGAAACGACGCACCACCGATGCCATTCGCGCCCTGGCTCGCCTGCAGCCCAAGACGGCCCGGGTGGTCAGGCTTGGTGTCGAAGTGGACGTACTGCTCGAGGACGTGCTGGCGGGCGAGATCGTGAGGGTTCGGCCGGGAGAGGGCGTACCGGTCGACGGTTTGGTGTTGGAGGGCGAGTCAACGCTGGACGAGTCGATGCTGACCGGCGAGTCGGTCCCCGTGTTGCGGCGCGTGGGCGACCGGGTGTTCGGCGCAACGCAGAACATGGACGGGGCGCTCACGTTGCGCACTCTGGCCGTGGGCGAGGACTCGGCGTTGGCCCGCATCATCCGTCTGGTGGAGCAGGCCCAGAACGCCAAGCCGGACATCCAGCGCCTTGCAGACCGAGTGGCGGGGGTGTTCGTGCCCGCGGTGGTCGCCATCGCACTGGTCGCCGGTCTGGCGTGGTGGGCCTTCGGGCCGCCGCCGTCGGTGCTGTACGGGGTGCTGGTGGCGATCACCGTGCTCGTGATCGCGTGCCCGTGTGCGATGGGTCTGGCGGTGCCCACGGCCGTGATGGTGGCCATTGGGCGCGCTGCGCAGGGGGGCATTCTGGTGCGCTCCGGGGCGGCACTTGAGCACGGCCATCGCGTCACGACGGTCGTGCTGGACAAGACGGGCACGGTGACTGAGGGCAAGCCGCGCGTGGTGTCGGTGCAGACCTTCGCCTCCCCTCATGCGCGGGAAGATCTGCTGACCTGGCTGGCGGCCGTGCAGCGCCGCTCCGAGCACCCGCTGGCCCACGCGATGGTCATGAACGCCGAGCAGACACAGGGGGTTCGCCGGGTCGACGCCGACGCCGCGCGGGCGATTCCGGGCATGGGCGTCGAGGCCACAGTCGAGGGCCACGCCGTGCGGGCCGGCCGCCCCGAGTGGCTGGCGGCGCTGGGCGTCGATCTGGAACCCGCTGCACACGCACTGCGGGACGCAGAGGCCCACGCACGCACGTCGGCGGTCCTGTCGGTCGACGGGTTTGCGGTGGCGTTGGTGGCGCTGGAGGACGAGGTCAAGCCTTGCGCGGCGGCAGCGGTGGCGAGACTGCGGCAGATGGGCCTCAACGTCGTCCTGTTGAGCGGCGACCGCGCCCCCGTCGTCGAGGCCGTTGCGCGCACCGTGGGCATCGACCGCACGGTGGCGGGCGCCACGCCTGAGGGAAAAGTCCAATTGGTCCGCGACCTGCAGGCCAAGGGTGAGCGCGTGGCGATGGTGGGCGACGGGATCAACGATGCCCCCGCCTTGGCCGCCGCCGACGTGGGCATAGCGATGGGCTCAGGCACCGACGTGGCACTGGCCGCCGCCGACATCGCGTTGGTTCGCGGGGACTTGCAGGGTGTCGCCGACGCGCTGGACCTGTCCCGCGCCACCTTGCGCATCATTCGCCAGAACCTCGGGTGGGCCTTCGGCTACAACGTGGTGTGCATCCCGATCGCGGCTGGGGTGCTGTTTCCCGTCTGGGGGGTGATGCTGACCCCCGTGTTTGCCGCCGCGGCCATGGCGCTGTCGTCGGTCAGCGTCGTCACGAACGCGCTTCGTCTTCGGGGATGGCGAGGCCAGTCGATGCGCCCAAACCCTTGACCCCGTTTGACCCAGGAGTCGTCCATGCTGCGTCCGAATTTCCTCCTCGTCTGTCTGACCCTTCCGCTGGTCTTCGTCGCTTGTGGCAAGCAGGAGGCTAAGGTAGCCGCCGCAGCGCCCGCAAAGGTTGAACAGGTCGTCATGCCGCGGGCTGAGGCCGACTCTCCGCGTCTGGCCGCCGTCCAGAAGGCCATCGACGCTTATGCGGTGGTTCGCACAGCGCTGGCCACAGACGACCTTGCCGCAGCGCAGAAGTCCGCGACCGAGCTGTCGATTCAAGCGCGTGCGGCTGCCGGACAGCTCTCGGGACCTGCAGCGGACCACCTGACGCAGCTGGCCGCGACGGCGGAGAAACTGACTGTCGCCCCGGAAATTGAATCTGCCCGTGACGTCTTTGGCGACCTGTCCAAGACGTTGATTCAAGCCGTGTCGCTCGAGCCGTCGTTCCAGACCGGTCTCGTGACGTATCAATGCCCGATGGCGCGGGGCTATCAGAAGTGGGTGCAGACCGGCGACGACATGGCCAACCCGTACATGGGCCAGCGCATGTTGAAGTGCGGCAGCAAGGTGAAGCTGGAGCCGTAGCCTTGGCGGCTTGGGTCAGACCGGACGCAGCTCGGGGTAGCGCAGCTGCATGTCGTCGCGACTCATCGAGTCCGACTGCGAGGCGGGCGACCAGACGACTTCAGCGGCAACCAGGCGGTCTTCGCCCACCTGCGCCAAGTGGTCAAGCAGCGCCTCCATGTCCCGCGCGTCGTTGATCTGCAACGGCAGCGGCACCCGGCGCAGCGCGAGAATCAGCGAGACGACGAAGAACTCGTGGACGGCGAACTGACCGTCCTCGTCGTGCAGCGCGCTGACCGTGGCGACTTCCTTCTGCCCCCGCTTTACGCCAGCCGAGCCCAGCCGCAGCACCTCGCGGTCGTACTTGCCGCGAGCATCGGTGGACCAGTCGCCAAACCGCTGCTCGGCGGTGCGCAGGGGCAGGGCGGGCAACTGCTCGACGGACGCGTATTCGATCGACTCGACGTTGTTGCGCAGCTCCTGACCGACCCTTCGCAACATCGCGGCCAACCCCGCGTCGCTGTTCAGGTCCAGACGCCCGGCCATGTCCTCCAACCGATCCTGCAACGGCCGCGCCATCGCCTGCACGCCCAGCTGAACCCGGTACAGGTCTACCTGCTGGGAGCGGTCGTGTGCCGCCGCCTGCGCGCCCTGACGAAGGCGACCGATCACGACGACGGCCACGATGATGCCGCCGATGATCAGGAAGAACATCAAGCCGCCCCAAGCCGAACCGCCGCCGCCGTACGAGCTGTGAGAGCCCCAGCCGCCACCGAAGGGAATGAAGATGGGGAAGGCCACGGACCGGGAACGCGAGCCCCAGCTGCTGGACGAGCTGCTGCCGAAGGACCGCGAGAACCCGCCGCCGCCGCCGAACGAGCTTCCGCCGCCGAACGAACGGGACCGGAAACCGCCGCCCATGCTGCCGCCAGACCGCGCTTCGGCAGGCAAGGCGGCCCCCACGAACAGGACAACCAACGCCAGCATGACCCAGCGGCGGGCCAACTGAAGGACTCGGGTCGGTGGAAAACGTCGCATCATCGCTTCTCCTGAACCGGATGTGGCAGCGGGCAAGTCGACATTCTAGCACGGCCGCCGATGACCTGCGATGCGCGACGCGGTAACCGACGGGTGGGCCAAAAGCGCGAAACCCCGACCCGGACGAATCCGGATCGGGGCCCGCGACGAACGTTCAGGCGACTAGCGGAGCTGGACCGTGATGCGGTCCGGCGGCGCCGGGCGACCCTTCTTCACGACAACGGGCGCGGCCGTGCCGGTGCCGACGACGTCGATGCGCTCCATCTCGATACCGCGCGACACCAGGAAGTTCTTGATGGCGTCGGCGCGGGCCTGAGCCTTCACCTGGTCAACGGTAGTCGACTCGAGCTTGATGACGACGGCCACACCCTCGTTGGCCGTCAGGGCCGCGGCGATGGGCAGCAGGATGGGGCCCGACGTCTTCTCCACCAGAGCGACGTCCTTGAACGTCACGCCAGTCAGCGGGGCAGCAGTCAGCTTGACCAGGGCCTCGGGGATCTGATCCGGGCAGCCGTCGCTGTCCTGATAGGCGTTGCGCGTCTCGGCGTCGCTCGGGCACTTGTCCGAAGCGTCGCTGATGGCGTCGCCGTCGTTGTCGATGTCCTGACAGCCGTCTTCATCCTGGAAGCCGTCCTTGTCCTCAGCCTGGTCGCGGCACTTGTCCTGGGCGTCGAGGATGCCGTCGCCGTCGTTGTCCGGGTCGACGCAGCCGTCGTTGTCCTGGAAGCCGTCCTTGTCCTCGGCTTGGGTCGGGCACTTGTCCTTCGCGTCCAGCACGCCGTCCTTGTCGTTGTCGACCTCGGGGCAGCCGTCGTAGTCCTCGAACGAGTCCATGTCTTCGGCATCGTTCGGGCACTTGTCCTCAGCGTCCACGACCTTGTCGCCGTCGTTGTCCGGGTCGGGGCAACCGTCGCGGTCCTCGAAGCCGTCCTTGTCCTCAGCCGCGTCGGGGCACTTGTCGAAGGGATTCAGGATGCCATCGAGATCGTCGTCGCCCGGCTTGCCACCCAGTGTATAGGCAACGGCCAGCACGGCCTCGAAGTTGGTCGAGAGCAGGGTGTCGCTGTCTTTGATCGGCGCCCCGCCGATGTATCGCAGGTCAAACCGGAGGTGCAGGCGATCGACGGCCTGCCAGGAAGCCCCGGCACCGATGATCAGGCTGAGGTCAGAATCACTCGCGATGCGAACGCCGGCCTTCTTCTGCAGCACTGCGGTGTCCTCGGACACGCTGAGACCTTCCATGCCGATACCGGCGCTCACGAGCGGTCGGACCACAGCCTTGGGCAGGATGTCGTACACGGCCAAGGCCCGCACGCCCCAAACGGTGGCACCCATGCTCACGTCGCTGGGCACGGTCTTCGCCGTCTCCGGCTTGGCGCCGGTGTCGACGTGGCCGGTGCCGGCGATCTCTGTCGGCACGAACTTGGCCTCCACCTCAACGCCGACTTGGTCCAAGATCCACGCCGTACCGCGGAGGGCAACCAGCACGGAACTGGCGGGAACGTTGTCGATGTAGTACGCGTCACCAAGAAATCCGTTGCTGTCCAGAGCGTTGTAGCCAAGTCCGAGACCGATGTCCCAGCGCATTGGCCACTTCTCGGCCAAGCTGGGGTCCGGTTCCGCATTGGCGGGCAGGGCAGCTGCCTTCGCCGCAGGTGCAGCCGGGGCAGCCTTGGCTGCGGGCGCAACAAGCGCGGCCTTCGCCGCGGGGGCGGCGGGAGCGGGCTTAGCGGCGGGAGCCGGCTGGGCGAATGCAGGGCTCGCGGCCAGCACGACGGCCAGGGCGACACCGATCAACCCCTGAAGACGCAGGAACATACGCATGAGTGGACTCCTTAGCCTCGTGGCTGCTGACTTGGCCGCAGCATAGATCGGTACGGAATGGAATGACAACACGTTCCGCGACACAGCAATCAACGTCGCGCAGCCGAGAAAACCCCAGAACTCGCGCGGACTAGAGAATGCGCAGGGTTACTTGGACCTTGGCCGCGCCGGGACGTGAGGAAGGCTTTGCTCCTGCCGGCGGCGGTTGCACCACCGCTTGCAGTCGTGCGGCGTCGATGGCGCGCTCCTCGAGCCACGCGCGGATGGCCGCACCGCGGAATTCCGCCTGCTTGCGAGCCGGGTCCGAATCGGCGGCCGCCTGAACGCCAATCTCGATCTTCAAGCCGTCGTTCTCGAGCAGGATTTCAAGCAAGGACTCCAACTGGGTTTCAGCGGTCTTCCCGAGCGTCGCACCCTTGAACTCCATCTCGACAGGCGCTCCGAACAGTTTCTGGGCGGCTTCGCTCAGCTTGTCGGGGCAACCGTCGGCGTCGTCCAAGCCGTTCTTGTTCTCCGGCTCCATCGGGCACTTGTCCTGAAGGTCGGGGGCCCCGTCTTCGTCGTTGTCGAGGTCCGCGCAACCGTCGGCGTCCTGGAAGCTGTCCTTGTCCTCCTTCTGGGTCGGGCACTTGTCCACCGAGTTCTCAACCCCGTCGCCGTCGTCGTCGAAATCCGGGCAACCGTCGTCGTCGGCGAGTCCGTCCCGGTCTTCCGCTTCGTTGGGGCACTTGTCCTTGGCGTCGGCGATGCCGTCATTGTCGTTGTCGTTGTCTGGGCAACCGTTCTCGTCCTCAAAGGAATCCTTGTCCTCGGAGACGAACTGGCAGCGGTCTTCCGCGTCCGCGATGCCGTCGCCATCGTTGTCTGCGTCGGGGCAGCCATCGGCGTCTTCGAAGCCGTCCCTGTCCTCCGACTTGTCCTTGCAGCGATCGACGTCGTCAGCCACGCCATCGTTGTCGGAATCCTCCGGCTTGCCACCCAAGCCATAGACCACTCCGACCATGAACTCGAAGTTGTGGTTGGCGGGGTTGGTCTGACCGGCAGCCACCTGCTTGGCGGTCTCGGGCTGCGGTTCTCCCAACAGGTAGCGCGCGGTCGCTCGCAGGCCCAGATTGTCGGTGAACGCGTACTGTGCGCCCAGACCACCGAAGAACGAGTTGTCGGCCTCAGGTGACTCGAACACCTTCTGGAGCTTGCCGTTGACCGTCTGCTCCAAGTTATCGCCGCCTGTGACGATCTCCTGGCCGACGCCGGCCAGCGCGAACGGCAGGATAGGGCCTTCCGTCAAGATGTAGCCCAAGACTTGAGCTCGGATGTTCAGCAACTGCACGCTGCCGATGTTGCCTCCGACCTCTGCGAACGCGTCGCGGACCTCGGCCTCGACGCCCAGACGGCCGTTCAGAAGCACAACTCCTGCGTGGAACCCGATGGCGGGAGCCACCCCACTCTTGATGACCTGAGGTGTCGTGCTGGCCGTGTTGCCGAGACCGGACCCGTCGCCGATCATCAACGCACCGGTGAACAGGCCGAAGTCCCAACGGATCGTTCGGGCCGGAGTGGGCACGGCAGCAGCTTCAGGGGCAGCTTCCGGGACAGTCTGGGGGGCAGCGCCTTCGGCAAGTACAGCGACCGGGGCCAAGCCCAGCAGCAGCATACCGATCGGGAACAGGATTCGCCGAGGCATCTGAGCTCTCCATCTGCGCACACTGGCGCAATCGCTGGGGAAACACCACCGGGGAAGCGTACGGGACCGCGGATGGCTTGGGGGTGACCCCCGAGGGAAGGGCGGCAGCAACACAGTTCGCGGTCTATCACGGAATGGCGTGGCTTCTCAAGGCTACCAGCTGCACGCTTTCCAGCTTCCCGCGCCTTCGGACCAAGCAGCGTCCTCGGCCGCGACGAGCTCGTCTTCGAACTTCGTGCCCTCCACAAACCCGTAGTAGACCCATGCGAGGCCGATGCGCACCATCCATGCGTTGACCAACCACAGGCCTTCCGGACGGTCGACGACCACCCAGCGCAACAGCCGGTCGTACATGTCCTTGTCGCCGGACTTCGGGTCGAAGACCAGGCAGACCGACGTGCCCTTGGGCAGCAGCTTCTTCAACGTGTCGGTCGCCAGCTGAGCGCCGCACTCCGGTCCCAGTGCTGGCTTGGTGTAGTTCATCTCGGGGGCGTCGACGCCCAGAAACCGAACGTGCTCGCCGTCGCCGCCTTGCAGCGCCACGGTGTCGCCGTCGACCACGTAGTCGACCGTGCGACGCGCAGACTTGGGACACAGCGAGGCCGGGACCAACAGGTGGTGGTCCTTGTCGATGGTCGTCTCAGCAGCTGCATCAGCATCCACCACGTCCGTCGCCGAGTCCGGTGTGCCGTCCGTTGTCGCGTCGGCGGCATCGTCCACCGTGAGGTCCGCGACCGTATCGACGGGATCGACAATGCCTTCTTGGACTTGGATGGGGTCACTGGTCTGGGGACAGCCCGGCACCAGCACCATCAGCCCCAGGCACGCGAGCACCCCCGCAATTCGGGAGACTGAGAAGGGATTGCTGCTGTGCACGAAGGGCCCCGCCAGCGGCCGAGGACGACCGCGGCGGGCACTCTACGCTTCGCTGCGACGGGTCACAACGCCTCGCCGACTCGTTTCCTGAGGCGTGGACTAGCGCTTGCCGGCGTTGGCGCGCTCGCGGCTGCACACCGTGTTCGTGATGAGGCGCGTGACCACATAGGGGTCCATGTTCGCATTGGGGCGACGGTCCTCGATGTAACCCTTCTTCTCGACCGCGACTTGCCACGGAATGCGCACCGACGCGCCCCGGTCCGACACGCCGTACTTGAACTCCCGGTACGAACAGGTCTCGTGCTTGCCGGTCAGGCGCTCTGCGATGCCGTCGCCGTAATGCGTGATGTGGAGCTCATGCTCGGCCTTGAGGGCCTCGGCAGCCGCGATACAGGCATCGATCGACTCGCGCATCGACTTGGTCGAGAGGTTCGTGTGTGCGCCCGCTCCGTTCCAATCGCCCTTGACCGGCTTGGGGTTCAGCGTCGCGCTCACACCGTAGTTCTCCGCGATGCGGTACAGCAGCCAACGGGCAATCCACAGCTCGTCCGCCACGGCGAGGGGCGACAGAGGTCCGACCTGAAACTCCCACTGGGCGGGCATCACCTCCGCGTTGATGCCGGCGATGTGCAACCCCGCGCGCAGGCACGCGTCCATGTGCTCCTCGACGATGTCGCGACCGAACACCTCGTCCGAGCCAACGCCGCAGTAGTAACCGAACTGAGGGGCAGGGAAGCCGTTGTCCGGCCAGCCCAGCGGCTTGATGCCCTCGAAGAACGTGTACTCCTGCTCGATGCCGAACCACATCTCGTGGTCCACGTACTTGGCCGCGGCGTCCGCCAGCTTGGCCCGGGTGTTGGTCGGATGCGGGCTCATATCGGTCAAGAGGACCTCGCACATCACCAGCTTGTCGTTGCCGCCGCGCACGGGGTCTGGGCAGGTGAACACGGGGCGAAGCACGCAATCCGACGCGTGACCGACCGCCTGGTTGGTGCTGGACCCGTCGAAGCCCCAGAGCGGCGGCTCCTGACCCACGGGAACGATCTTGGTCTTGCAGCGCAGCTTCTGCGTGGGCTCGGCACCGTCCATCCAGATGTATTCGGCCTTGTAGAGGTTCACTACTCGTCTCCTTGGTGCGTGTGGGGCGGGTGTTCGCCAGGTTCGTCCTTGGCTCATTCCCTGACGGCCCGGTGGCACCGTTTGGCGCTGCCTGACAGCCGACGAAGCTACCTTAGTCGCGAATTGTTTCCAACGTGTTTCGTTCACCACACCTTGTCGAGGAAGGACCTCAAATCCTGCGTAGTGCTGCGCTATTGCAGATCCACCCCTGCGACGTGTTTGGACCGATTAGGCCCGAAAGCGACGGCCTTTGCCCCCCAGAAACCCGCGAACACGGCCGATCTGATGACCTGTGAACTCAAAAGTAGCGAACTTCGGCTGCTGGCGTAGGCTCCGCATCCAGACCCGTCCAGACCCGCGGCGACCTCGAATGCGTCGGCCGCGGAGAGAGCGGCCAGCCCCAGCGGAGTCACGTCCATGTCCGGTCTTGCGCCCCTTCGCATCGCGGTCCTTCACGGCGGTCCCTCGACTGAGCACGACATTTCGGTCTGGAGCTCGCGCGGCGTCCTGCAGACCCTGCGTGACCTGGGCCACGACGCGCAGCCCGTCTATGTCGATCGGGCGGGTTTCTGGCACTTCGGTGAAGCGGCAGGCGACGAGTCGGCACCGGCGCTGCCGCTGCTGGCGGCGATGGACCGACTCAAGGAACTGCGGACAGAGGTCGCCTTCATGGGCTTCCACGGCACCTATGGCGAAGACGGCAAGGTGCAAGCGGTGCTGGACCTGTCGGGCATCCGCTACACCGGATCGGGGGTCACGGCAAGCGCGGCCGCCATGGACAAACCCCTTGCGCGACGCGTGTTTGTGGGTGCCGGTCTGCCGGTCGCCGAGGCGCGTGAGGTGGCATCCTCCACCGTGCAGACCGCCCAAGCCGCCGATGTCGTCGCACGCGGCCTCGCGGCGGCGTTGGGTCTGCCGGTGGTGGTGAAGGTCCCAGCGGGTGGATCCAGTGTGGGCATCGAGATCCCCAGAGATCTGGCGGCGTTGTCCGATGCGCTGGTACGTCTTTCGGTGGGTGTAGAGTCGCTGTTGTGCGAGCAGTACGTGGCGGGTACCGAGCTGACCGCCGGCATTCTGGAGGGACCCGACGGCGTGCCCCAGATGCTGCCGATCGTCGAGATCGTTCCGGTCAGCGCAGCATTCTTCGACTACGAGGCCAAGTACCAGGACGGCGCGACGCGCGAGATCTGCCCCGCACGCATTCCCGACGACGTTGCGCGACAGGTGGCGGAGCTGGGCAGGGCGGCGCACATCGCGCTTGGCTGTCGCGGTGTCAGTCGCACTGACGTGATTGTGCGAACCGACGGCAAGCCGTTCCTGCTCGAAACCAACACATTGCCGGGTCTCACGCCGGCTTCGCTGCTGCCCAAGGCGGCCTCGACCGCTGGTCTTGCCTACGGCCAGCTGCTCGAGCGCATCGTGGCCGCTGCCTTGCGCGTCCGCTAGCCCGCGTCGGCTCTTGGGTTTGCAGAAAAGGCTTGACGCCAAACCAGTCGCCCCCCACCCTACGCCCCCGCCGACCACCCCGCGTGGCCACGAACCGTCGAAAGTTGTTCAAGATCGCAGACTTCTGTTACTCCCCCCGCAGTGGACCCCCGTGACCGCCGGCGTCTTCCGACCGCCGCCCGGCCCGACTCCAGCGAGGGCTCGGAGGGTTTCCGTGAGCGTGACCATCACCCTCGACACCGCATCGCCCACAACCATTCAAGAGAATGAGCCGTTCCGCGTTTCGTGGACCATGACGGCTGCCGACGGGTTCCCTGCCCGCGCGCTGACGCTGGTGTTGCTGACCGACGACGCTCGCGTGCTGCTGGCCGACGCGGCAACGCAAGAGAGCCCGCCGGAGAAGCAAGTGTCGATCGCCGGTGGACAGAAGCTGCAGCGAACGTCGGTGCTGACCGTGCAGCGTCGCAAGGGGCTGGTCGACGAGAACAGCCGTGACGGCAGCTCGTCTCCCCTCTGCATTCTCGCGCGGGTTCGCGATGACCGGGACGACACCGTGGCGACCGGCGGCGACGGCATCGAGGTACAGGTCGTTGGTCTCGCCCGCCGTCAGAACCTTCGCATCTTCGCGTAGTTCAGGCCGCTTCAGGGCTCCGGGCGACAGTCGACCCGACGCAGCTCCAGCTTGCCTGCCCCCAAGTCCAGCCAGACCAGCGCACGGCCTTCCTCCGCAGGGGGCAGCATCGCCGCGCACATGCCCGTCAGCCCCTGCGTCTGCGCCTGCACGGTCGACGTGGCTGCGTGGGCGCGTGTCGGGTCGGCAGAGAGCACGAGCGCCGGCGCATCGACCAGCACGGCAGCGGCCTCTTCCAGCAGGGGACACGTTGCCGCTGCCGCCTGCACCGTCTGACCTTTCGCCGTTGCGATCTGGCGCCATTGAACTTCGAGCGCACCGTCCTTGCCCAAGCGCGGTTTGCCGTCCTTGTCCCTGACGACGACCACCAACTCGCCGGGCCGGCCGCTCTGGCCCTTGATCTCGCGCTCGACCACGGCCTCGACCACATCCCCGACCTTGCGCACCGCCAGTCCCAGCAGCCCAGTTCCCGCCAGCGGCACTTCTCCCAGCACCTGCCCCGACTCGTAGTCCAGAATCGTCCAGGCAAGGCTCGCTTCTACGCCTTCCGCCTTCGGCAGCTCTTCGACCAAGGCCAGCACGTCGCCCAATCGCGCCACGCCACGCAACCGCCCGGTGGGTTCGAAGACAGGCTCGAGCCGCCCCTGGCGGGCATCGATGGCGGCAATGCCTCCAGCGTGCACGAACAGCGGGTAAGGGCCGCCCAGAATCTGCCCCACGGCCGGCATCGGCTTGCCTTCCCGCACGGGAGAGGCCGGCAGCGACGCCTGCAGGGTCCGCTCCAACGTCAGGGCGTTGCGCACCTCGACCGTGTGACGCTCGACCTTCTGCGCGCCGACGTCCACGCGGCAAACACGGGGCACCAGCAGACGTCCCTCGCTGCGCACCGGCACCCCGTAGTCACAGCCGGGCATCGAGGCCATCGGCGCAACCGCAACCGGCTGGCACGTCCACGCGTGCGCGCGGGCAGGAGACAACGCAAGCAAACCCGGCAGCAAGCAGGCAGCGGACAGCAGGCACAAGCGCATCGGAGTACCTCGGGGGCCGACGGACGGCACCGGGTCACTTTGCACGACCCCGGCGAACGTGCCAAGCTCGGATCGAACCCGCCGGAACGGCAGACGAGAGGGCCGATGCGCTGGCAACTGGTGCGCGAATGGAGACAGTCGCTGCGTCGGCCTCATGCGATTGCGCTGGACGGCCGACCTTCTGCGCGAGCCTGGGTTGTGGCGGTGGCCATCGCCGTCGTGCAAGTCGCTGCAGTCGCTTGGGGACTGTCGATCCTGAACTGAGGGTCCTGATGGTGGACGAACGGCCCCGCACCCCCACTGAGCCCGGCGAATCCGTGCGCGTGCAGCTGGGCAGCCCACCCGACGAGATCTATGCGCGGGCCGGCCTGATCGCCAGCGAACACAGCCTGTTGGGTCTGGGTGCCGGCACGCTGATCGCCACGACACTTGCGGCGCTGGTGCAGGGTTCGGCCGCGGTGGGGCTCGTTCTGCCGGCGCTCGCGGCCTCGTCCGGACTGCTGGCGTGCGGCGTCGGCGTCGCTTTCGTGGGGCGCTATCTGGGGTTGGGAGGGTCGTCACGGCGCCCGGCGGCCCTGCCTCTGACGTTTCGTCCCATGGTTGCGCTGGGGGCGGTCGCAAGCGTGCTTGGCTGGCTCGCCGTTGCGCTGGTGTCGCGCGGCAACGCGGCGGACCCGCCCTTGTATCCGGGGGCGCTGGACTCTGCCGGGTTCACCGTGATGGCGGTTGCGAGTCTGGGGGCGGCGTTGCCGTTGCTGGCGGCCTTGGGACTGCGAGCGATCGCGGCGGTGGATGGGGGCGCGCCGATGCCAGTGGCGCAGCTGTTTCAGGCGACCGGCCACGGCATGTTGGGCGGGCTGGGCTTGCTGGTGTTGATCGCGTTTGCTTCGGGGGCGATGGGCCTGGAGCTGAAGATTGCGTTGGGTGCAGCGGTGACGGCAGCCTGCGCCCACACGCTACTGTGGTCCGCTTGGCTGTTGCGAGGGTCGCGGCGACGCATGGACCGGATGCGCAAGGCGGGGTTGCGGGTCGCGATGCTGGAAAGAGGTCACTCGCTGGCCGCAGCAACGACGGTCGTGGGACTGGTGGCGCCGGGCCTTGTGGTGATGGCCGACCTGCTGCTGGGGCGCGACACCGGCCTGGTCATCGCGTGCGCGGTGCTGGCGGTGTCGAACCATGCGATGCGGTATGCGTGGGTGTTGCTGGCACTTCGGCGCGGCGGCGACTGACGCAGCGAGGGTGTGCGCCTTGACACCCCGAGGTCGCCTCCTACCTTGACGACGCTGTTGCGGCGACCGCGGCGGCAAACCGGACATCGACCCCACCGAACGACCTCGTCGCCACACGGCGGCAAGCGCATGGCCCGCCGGAACGCGGCCAGACGCCGCTTCGGTTGGACCCAGCGCCAAGGAAAGCCATCCATGCAGATCAAACCGCTATTCGACCGCATCGTCGTCACCCGCTCTGAGGGTGAGTCCGTGTCTCCCGGTGGCATCCTGCTGCCCGACGCATCCCAAGAGAAGCGGCAAGAGGGGACCGTGGTCTCCGTCGGCACCGGCCGCGCGACAGAGGACGGTGTCATCGTCCCACTCGAGCTCAAGGGCGGCGAGCGCGTGCTGTTCGGCAAGTACGCTGGCAGCGAAGTGAAGCTCGACGGAACGACCTACCTGGTGATGCGCGAAGACGAGATCCTGGCCGTCCTCGACTAGAGCCCGGACCGCGCGCCCCCAAGACGAACGCAAGCAACCATAGAGAGGGAGAAAGCAAATGGCAGCGAAGGACATCATTTACGGCTCAGAGGCCAAGGACAAGATCCTGGCCGGCGTCAACGCGCTCGCCAACGCGGTCAAGGTGACGCTCGGCCCCAAGGGTCGCAACGTCGTCATCGAGAAGAGCTTCGGCGCTCCGACGATCACCAAGGACGGCGTCACCGTCGCCAAGGAGATCGAGCTGGCCGACAAGTTCCAGAACATGGGCGCGCAGATGGTGCGCGAAGTCGCCTCCAAGACGTCCGACGTGGCCGGCGACGGCACCACGACCGCGACCGTGCTCGCCCAGGCGCTGTACCGCGAGGGCCGCAAGCTGATCGAGGCTGGCGCAAACCCGATGGAGCTGAAGCGCGGTATCGACCAGGCCGTCGCGGTTGTCGTCGAGGAACTGAACAAGCTCAGCCGCCCCGTCGAAAACAAGAACGAGATCGCCCAGGTGGCGACCATCTCGGCGAACGGCGACTCGACCATCGGCGACATCATCGCCGAGGCGATGGAGAAGGTCGGCAAGGAAGGCGTCATCACCGTCGAAGAGGCCAAGTCGATCGAGACGACCCTCGACGTCGTGGACGGCATGCAGTTCGACCGCGGCTACATCTCGCCGTACTTCGTCACCGACGCCGAGTCGATGGAGTGCGTGTTCGAGGACCCGTACATCCTCATCTACGAAAAGAAGATCTCGAGCGCCAAGGACCTGCTGCCCGTGCTCGAGCAGGTGGCCCGCGAGCAGCGCCCGATCGTCCTCATCGCTGAGGACATCGACGGTGAGGCCCTGCCGGTGCTGGTGCTGAACAAGCTGCGCGGCGCCCTGCAGGTGGTGGCCGTCAAGGCGCCCGGCTTCGGCGACCGCCGCAAGGCCATGCTCGAGGACATCGCGGTCCTGACGGGTGGCACGTTCCTGAGCGAAGAGCTGGGCTACAAACTCGAGACCGTGACCGTGGATCAGCTGGGTCGCGCCAAGCGCGTCGTCATCGAGAAGGACGCCACGACCATCGTCGACGGCGCCGGAACCGAAGAGCAGCTGACCGCCCGCAAGAAGCAGCTGCGTCGCCAGATCGAAGAGACCACGTCGGATTACGACCGCGAGAAGCTCGAAGAGCGGCTGGCCAAGCTGTCCGGCGGCGTCGCGATCGTGCGCGTCGGCGCGGCGACCGAAGTCGAGATGAAGGAGAAGAAGGCCCGCGTCGAGGACGCCCTGCACGCCACGCGCGCAGCCGTCGAGGCAGGCATCGTTCCCGGCGGCGGCGTTGCTCTGGTGCGCGCCCAGAAGGCCCTCGCAAACCTGAAGGGCGAGGGCGATCGTCAGTTCGGCATCAACTGCGTGCGCCGCGCCATCGAAGAGCCCATGCGCCAGATCGCCGCCAACGCGGGCTGGGAAGGCTCGATCGTGGTCAACAAGGTCCGCGAGGGCGTCGGCGGCTTCGGCTTCAACGCCGCGACCGAGACGTACGGCGACCTGGCGGCCCAGGGCGTCATCGACCCGACCAAGGTCGTCCGTTCCGCCTTGATCAACGCGGCTTCGGTTACCAGCCTGATGCTCACGACCGACGCCATGATCACCGACAAGCCCCGCAAGGAAGAGGCCGGCCACGACCACGGCGGTGGCATGGGCGGAATGGGCGGCATGGGCGGAATGGGCGGTATGGGCGGCATGATGTAGCGCTTCCGCACTGAGGTTCTTGCGGCGGGCGGTCGTGCACTCGGGGATCCCGGGGTTCGACCGCCCGTCGTTGTTTTGGCGGCATTCCGCCGGAGACCGAGCCCCGATGGCCCGACCCGCGCCCAAGGATCTTTTCGCGCTGTATCACCTGGGACTCGACGCTCAGGGCTCCTACCGCTTTCGCAACTTGTCGGACGTGGCAAAGACGTGCGCGGCCTCGCCCGAGACCGTGCTGCAGTGGTTGCGCGAGTCCCGCATCGACCCCGATACCATCAGCCATGTGGACTTCAATCTGTCCAAGTGGCACGTTGAGGCCCAGTTCGTGGCTGCGGCGGACGCTGGCGCTCTGGTGCAGAAGGCCTGGGACGGCTACCAAGCGGCGGCCCGCGACCGACGCGACCCCGAGCGGGTCTTTCACGACGTGGATTACGACGACATCTGGGGCGACGGGCGCGATGCCGACGACCTGGGCAACCGACGGTGAACCGTGAGCAACCAACCCATCCAGACGACTTCGGCCCCCGCGGCCATCGGACCCTACAGCCAGGCCATTCGCGCCGGTGAGGGGCGTTTCGTGTTCCTGAGCGGGCAGATCCCGCTGGACCCCGCGACGGGCGCTCCAGTGGCGGGCGACGTGAAGGAACAGACGCACCAGGTCATGCGCAACCTGCAGGCGGTGTTGCGGGCGGCGGGAGGCGACTTCCAGCACGTGGTGAAGACGTCGATCTTCCTGCGCGATCTTGCTGACTTCGCACACGTGAACGAGGTGTACGCCAGCTACCTGACGCCGCCGTATCCGGCCCGCGCCACGGTGGAGGTGAGCCGACTTCCGCGCGACGTGAAGGTGGAGATCGACGCGGTAGCCGTCATTCCGTGACGTGGCGACGCGGCGACCGACCGGGGTTGGGGGACCACGGTCATCAAGTGTGAATTCGCTAGCATCGGAGGGGAGATGCAAACGCTTGTCGTCGTCAATCCGGCGTCGAGAGGGGGGCGTACCGGTCGCGCGTGGGCCATCATGCAGGACACCGTGCTTGCGCGGCTGGGTCCGTGCGAGGTCCACCTGACCCACGGTCCCCACGAAGCCACGCGCATCGTGCGACAGGCGCTGCGGTCGGGTGTCCGGCGCGTCATCAGCGTTGGCGGTGACGGCACGCATCACGAGGTCACCAACGGCTTTTTCGACCCGGAGACGCAGCGACCCTTGGCCCCCGACGCGGTGCTGGGCTTGCTGTCGAGCGGCACGGGCAGCGATCTGGTACGGTCGTTTGGGTTGGGCGAGAGCCTGGAGGCCGACCTGGAGCGACTGGTGGCAAGTCCAGGCGTGCCCATCGACGTCATCGCATGCACGGCAACCACGGAACAGGGCGAGCGAAAGGCGATCTCGATCAACATCGCGTCCGTGGGGCAGGCGGGTGACTTGGTGCAGACCGTCAACCGCGGCTTCAAGGGCATCGGCGGCGGCTTCCCGTTCGTCGCCTACGGCGTCGTCAGAGCCTTTCGCATCGCGCCATGGGACGTCGAACTGCAGGTGGACGACGGTGCTCCTGAGACTCGACGGATGCGCAACCTCGCGATCTGCAACGGGCGATACCAAGGCGGCGGCATGAATCCCGCCCCACAGGCCAAGCTGGACGACGGGCAGCTCGACCTCGTCTCGATCGGCGACCTCGGGCCGATTCGCTCGATCCGCGCTGGTTTGGCGTCCTACTCTGGCCGGATGCACCTGCACGCAGGCATCTGGACCGGCACTGCGCGCACCCTGACGCTGACGCCGATGCCCAGCCAGATGCCGATGTTGGTCGAGGCGGACGGAGAGTTGCTGGGACACGCTCCGGCTACGTTCCGCGTGATGCATCGGGCGCTGCTTGTCGCGATCTGACACCTCACGCAAACGGGCAGCAGGCCCGAGTTTCCGCCCCACGCAACACCTGCGGAGTCGTGATAGCTGCGGTGCGTGGCCGGTGGACGCCTTGACACCCGTCCTCCGCCGCCTTTCGTTGCCGTGGCTCCTGCGACGCGCGCCGCCATTTGCCGCGCTCGCCGGCCGCGACATCCCCAGACCAGAGAGGCTTTTCGCATGACTGTCGAGACCCGCGCATTCCAAGCCCATACCCGCAAGCTGTTGGACCTGATGATCCACAGCATCTACTCGCACAAGGAGATCTTCCTGCGCGAGCTGTTGTCGAATGCCTCGGACGCCATCGACAAGGTGCGCTTCGAGGCCCTGACCAACCCCGAGCTGGCGACCGCCGAACACCGCATCAAGCTGGTGCCCGACGCCGACAACCGCACGCTGACGATCATCGACAACGGCATCGGCATGTCGCACGACGAGGTGGTCGAGCACATCGGCACGATCGCGAAGTCGGGGTCAGAGGCCTATGCCGAGAAGCTGCGCACGGCATCGACCGACACGGCCATTCCGGAGCTGATCGGCCAGTTCGGCGTGGGCTTCTACAGCGCGTTCATGGTGGCACGCAAAGTGCTGCTCGAGACGCAAAAGGCCGGAGAACCCGAGGCGATCCGCTGGGAATCGACGGGCGACGGCCAGTACACGATCGAGCGCCTGCCGCCCCGCGAGCGCGGCACGACCATCACGCTGTTCCTGCGCCCGACCAAAGAGCACGGCGACGACGAGGGGGATGCGACCGACGACATCGCGACCGCCGGTGACGACGCCCGCAACGATCAGGACTATGCCGAGCCGTGGGTGCTGCGGCAGATCGTCAAGAAGTACAGTGACTTCATCGCGTTCCCGATCGTCATGGACCGCGAGCACATCGACGTCGAGCGCGACGACGACGGCAAGGTGATCGCGGGCGGCACCCCCACGAAGACCGTCGAGACCGACACGCTGAACTCGATGAAGGCGCTGTGGACCCGCCCCGCGTCGGGCATCGAGCGCACGGAGTACGACGAGTTCTACAAGCACGTCACGCACGACTGGACCGACCCGTCCGAGGTCATCCACCTGCACGTCGAGGGCACGCAGGAGTACACCGCACTGCTGTACATCCCGTCCAAGGCGCCGTTTGACCTGTACTCGCGCGAGCAGCGGCGCGGGTTGCAGCTCTACATCAAGCGCGTCTTCATCAGCGAAGAGGTCAAGGAGCTGATCCCGGAGTACCTGCGCTTCGTGAAGGGCTTGGTGGACTCGTCGGACCTGCCGCTGAACATGTCGCGCGAGGTGATTCAGCAAGACCGGCTGGTGGCGGTGATCCGCAAGCACCTGACCAATAAGGTGATCAGTTACTTGAAGGATCTGCAGGCAAAGGATCGCCCCCGCTATGAAACCCTGTGGACCGAGTTTGGTCCCGCGCTGAAAGAGGGCTTCCACTACGACCCGACGGTCAAGGACAAGCTGGCCGACCTGGTGCTGGTGGCGTCAACGCACGGCCCCGGGCTGTTCACCCTGAAGGAGATCGCCGAGCGGGCCAAGGAAGGGCAGAAGGCGCTCTACTACCTCACGGGCGACAACCGCGAGATCCTGGGGCAGGCGCCGCAGCTCGAGGTGTTCCGCAAGCGCGGCGTCGAGGTGATCCTGCTGGGCGACCCCATCGACGAGATCATGGTCGGCACGCTGGACAAGTTCGCCGACAAGCCCCTGAAGTCGGCGGCGCGCGGCGAGCTGGACGAGCTGCCCGAGGCGCAGGGCGACGACGCCAAACCCCAGGAAGAGGCTGGCGATCTGACGCTGCTGACCACCAAGCTGAAAGACCTGCTGAAGGACGACGTGTCGGACGTGCGCGTGTCGAATCGATTGACCGACTCGGCGGTGTGTCTGGTGTCCGACGAGCAGGCGCTGAGCCCGCATCTGGCGCGGCTGATGCAGTCGATGGGCCAGTCGGTGCCGGCGCAGAAGCGGCTGATGGAGATCAACGCCACGCACCCGGCGATTCGCGGGCTGCAGGACCTGGCAGGCCGAGAGGGATCGGAAGAGAAGCTGAAGGACTACGCAGAGATGCTGTTGGACCAGGCGTTGCTGGCCGAGGGCGCACCGCTGAAGAATCCTGCGCAGTTTGCCCGTCGTGTGGCCGACGCGATGGCGGCAGCGGTGGCCCGCTAGCGTCTGCCGAAGTACCGTACCGGCAGTCCGCACCCAAGGCCTGCCGCCATGCGCATCCTGCCGAAGCTTCTGGTCGTTCCGCTGGCCACTCTTGCGGTCTCGCTTGCCTGGCCGGCCCACGCCGCACTTCCCCCCGTCCAAGCCTACGGGCTGCGCACGACCACCAACGGCCACGCCGCAGTTGTCGTCGACGAGGCCACGGGCCGGGTACGCGACTTCTTCCTGCACCTGTACCGCCATCGCTCGCCCACCGAGACAACGACCGACGTGCTGTACGACGCCTACTTCGGGCTGCGGCCTTCCGGCGGGCAGGGCGTGTGGGCCAACGCGCTGCCGCATCCGGTGCCGTTTGCCAAGTGCTTGGAAGGCAAGGCTTGTGTGGCAGACGAGGCGGCATTCGGCTATGTCGGCACCACCGGCATCGTGCGCGATGTGCGGGTTCAGGACGGCGTGCTGCTGCAGACCCACGCCTTTGCCCCGCAAACGCTGGCCGGGCAGGCGATGGTGTTGGTGGCCGTCGTACGCAACACCGCAACGACACAGAAGAAGATCGATCTGGGACTGCTGCTGAACGCGCACGTGGGGCCGGGAATGCCAGAGGCCACGGAGCAGGCGGAGCAAATCCTGCAGGTCTCGCCCCACGCTCTGTACGAGAAGTCGGCGCAGAGTCCGCACGCACTGCTGTACCGGGCGCTGGACGGTGCGGGCAACCGGACGCCCTCGGGCCCAGACTCGCCGACTGGGCTGGACGTGTGGAATCCGTGGGACAAGTTCCAAAAGAATCAGACGTTCTCGACAGATGCGGTGTCCAGCGTGGGGACTGACCGTGTGGCGGGGCTGCAGTGGTCGGACCTGACGCTGGCCCCGGGGGCCGAGCGGACCTTGGGCGTGTTGGTGCTGTACGGCGAGAACGCGACGGCGGCTACCCTGACCCTGCAGGCTGACGTGTGGCTGGCGGGACGGACGGCGCTGGACGTGCTGCAGGACGAGCTGGCCGAGTGGCAGACGTGGCAGGGCAAGGCCAAGCTGCCCCAAGCACTGACGCCGCAAGAGGAGTTCGCCGCTCGTCGGTCGCTGGCGCAGTTGCGCATGGGGCAGGTGCGTGAGCCGAACACGGGACCGCCGCACACGAACCAGACGCCGAACGGCCAGATCGTGGCCAGCCTGCCACCCGGCATGTGGAACTACACGTGGCCGCGCGACCAGGCCTACGCAGCGGTGGCGCTGGCGGCGGCGGGCCACTTGGACGAGGCACGCGCGGCGCTGGACTTCCTGCTGGCGGGCCAAACGGGCAGCTATCAGGCGGAAGTGGGCGCGCCGTATCTGATTTCTCCGACCCGCTACTTTGGCGGCGGTCTGGAGGAGTCGGACCACAATCAGGACGGCCCCAACATCGAGTTCGACGGCTTTGGCTTGGTGCTGTGGCAGGCGGCGCGGTACGTGCAGGCCTCGAACGACCTGACGTGGCTGCAGAAGGCCTGGCCCGACCTGCGCGATGGCGCGGCGGAGTTGCTGGTGCAGTTCGCAGACGGAACCGGCCTGATCAAGCCCGACTCGAGCATCTGGGAGGTGCACTGGAACGGCAAGCAGAAGCACTTCGCCTATACCAGCCTGACGGCCGTGCGCGGGCTGTGTGGGGCGGCGGAGCTGGCAGCCGCAGTCGGGCAGGGCGACGATGCCGCGAAGTACCGCAAGGCCGCGCAGGGCATCCGCAACGCGGTTCAGACCAAGCTGGTGGGCAGCAACGGCGCGCTGCTGGGCAATCTGGAGGAGTCGCAAGGCAGCGCCGTCGACGCCGCGGCCGTGGAAGCCTTTCTGGACGGACAGTTGGACCCGGCGGGCGCGGTGGCAAACGCGACGCTCTCTCTGTGGCAGCAGAAACTGGCGGCGGGGGGCGGTCCCGGCTTCTTCCGCAACGACGACGGCGGCGAGTACGACAGCAAGGAGTGGTTGTTCATCGACTTGCGCTTGCTGCGCTGGATGGACCGCCGCGCCGCCTTGGGTCAGGTGCATCCGTGGGCAGCGCCTCTGCGCCAGCGGGTGCTGGACGTCGCGCTGGCTGGCGGTGGCATCTTGCCGGAATTGCTGGCAACTCAAGGGGCCACGGCCGGGCAGTTCGACGGTGCCATCCCGATGATGGGCTTCGGCGGTGGTGCACTGCTGCTGGCTCTGGGCGGCGCCGACTGGGACGACGACCTGACCGCGTGCCTCGCCCCGCAAAACCCCGACCCGGACCCTGGACCCGACGCGGGTGACGACGCGAAGGACCCGCCGGATGCCCCGGTGGAGACGGTGGCCGACGCCGACCCAGAGGTCGTGGAACTGCCTGACACCGCCCAGGATACCGCCGCCGAAGCTTGGACGGATGCGGACGGCGTCGGCCCGGCAGAATCGGACGGAGATGCGTCGCCCACCGCCGCAAAGGAGAAATCTTCGTCGGGCGGCTGCACCGTCTCCCAAGGCTCGCGCGTCACAGAACCGGTCAGCTTGTGGCTGCTGCTGGCCACGGGCGCGTTGCTTGCCATTCGCAGAAAGTTCGGGCCCCATCGAGGCTTGCGATGAAGTGGATGATGTACTTGTTGACTTTCGCCGCAGCACTCGGACTCGTGCTGCTGCCGGCCTGCCGCGAGGCCTCGCCGCCAGTGCCTCCGCCGAAGCCCGCCCCGCCGAAGGTTCAGGAGCCGACCGCCCCTTCCGGTCCCTCGCCCGCCCAACAGGCACAGGCAAAGCTGGTGGCCGAGCTGGCGTCGGACCCCACGGCCACCGTCAGCCAGGGCTTTGTGCTGGTGCCGCCGGGGCGCTTTCGGATGGGCACCCCCAACGGAGAAATCGAGGAGGACTGGAACGACGCACCCGTCCACGAGGTCGTCCTGACGCACGCCTTCGAGATTCAGAAGACGGAGGTGACCCAGGCGCAGTACGCCTGGCTTGCGGGGTTGCAGCCCGATCAGGACACGAAGTGCCCGGACTGTCCGGTGGCGAACGTCTCGTGGTTTCAGGCCGCCGAGTACTGCAACCAGCTGTCGCGACAGAAGAACCTGCCCATGTGTCACACGCTGTCGGCGACCGACGCCACCTTCGAGGGGCTGACCTGTCGCGGCTATCGGCTGCCGACAGAGGCAGAGTGGGAGTACGCAGCGCGCGCCGGCACCGCTGGACCGCGGTTTGGCCCCACCGACGAGGTCGCGTGGGTCGACAGCAACTCCAGCCTGAAGGCACACCCGGTCGGCCAGAAGAGGCCGAATCCATGGGGGATCCTTGACCCGCTGGGCAACATTTGCGAGTGGACGCAGGACTGGATGGGCGACTATCCGGCCGGCCCCGTGACCGACCCCGTGGGGCCGGCGACGGGACAGAACCGTGTGTTCCGCGGCGGCAGCTTCCAATACCCGGACGTCGAATCGAGGGCAGGGTTCCGCAACGCCTATGGTCCCGGCAACCGCGTCGACTTCATCGGTTTTCGCTGCGTGCGGACGGTAGGGCGGTAGCGGCCTGAGGGCCTACTGCTGGCGGTCCCAAGTCGGGTAGAGCACGACCTTCTGCTCGGTACCCGCTGCGATGCGCTTGTAGCCCACGCCCAGCTGGCTCAGGGGCAGCTCGCTGGTGATCAGGAACGAGGTATCCAGTCCCTTGTTCAGCAAGTCCATCATGGTGTCCCACGAGCGGAACATCTCGCGGCCGATGATCGCGTGCAACGTCAGGCCGCGATAGATGATCTTCTGGCCGAAGTCCTGCAGCGTCACGGCCGAGTCGGTCGGCAGGCCCAGCAGCACCACGTCGCCCGCGGCGCGCGCGCAGCGGATGCAGTCGTTGATGGCATCCGGGTGACCGCTGATCTCCATCGACACGTCGACGCCGCCGCCGGTGATGTCGATGATGTGCTGGACCAAGGTGTTGCGGTGGGCGCTGTCGATCAGGTGGGTCGTCAGCCGGTCGCTGAAGCCACCGACCTTGGCGCGGTCCTCAGCCTTGCGCAACGCCTTGGGCTTGACGTCCATCACGTGGATCGCCTTGGCGCCCAGCACTGCCAGCACCTCGACGACCATCGCGCCGATCGCGCCGTAGCCAGCGACCAGCACCGTCTTGCCAGCGACCGGCACCTTGCACGCGGTGTGGATGGCGTTGCCCAGCGGGTCCAGGAACGCGGCGACGCGCAGCGGCACCTTGGCAGGCACGCGCTGGACGTTTGCGGCGCTGACGCACAGGTAATCGGCGAAGGAACCGGCTTCATTGGCGCCACGGTAGCGGGTGTTGGCACAGGCGTGGGCCTTGCCGTCGAGGCACGCGGGGCAGTGGCCGCAGACCTCGTGCATCTCGGCCGTGACGTACTCGCCAATCTCCCAACCGGTGACGCCAGCGCCGAGCTTGTCGATATACCCGGCGAATTCATGACCTTGGATAAACGGCGGCTCGAGCAGCTTGCGCAGCGACTCGTCGAACTTGGCGATGTGCACGTCGGTGCCGCAGATGCCACAGGCGGCGACGGCGATGCGCACCTGATTGGGGCCAGGCTCTGGCGTGGGCACGTCGGTGCGGTACTCCCAGACGCCGAATTTCGGGACGACGACGGCGTTCATGACCTTGGGGGCGGGACCACCCGGAACGATGCGGGTCGGGCGAGAGGCGGTGTCGTTAGGCATGATTCTCCGGGGAGCATTCGGTAGGGGGGAGGGGAATGCAGGACGACCCGAGAAGTGGGGGCCGTCGAGGTGAGAATTGGAGCACATCGGCGGTGGGTTTGTCGACGGTCCTGCGTGAGAGAGCGTGCAGAACCTGACGGCGGGGACGACCAAGCGGTCGTGGGCGCTACGGGCAGACCTGAAGGATCCGCAGGTCGTCGACCAGCACGCCCAGGGTGTCGTTGGACTGGTCATCGACCGCATCAAAATCCAACCGAATCCAGAGCTTGTCGCCCAAGTCGGCCGGCAGATCCAACACCAGCTCCAGCCAGTTGTCGCCGGTTGTCTTCACGCAGCTGCCGCCCTGCCCACAGTTGGTGCCTTGAGGACACTGCGCGGCCGGCAGCGACGACTTGGTCCACAGCACCTTGGCAGGCTTGCCGGTCGCCTCTGCCGAGATCGTGATCTTGTCGTAGTTCACGCACGCCTCGACCTTGGCCTGAATCTGCAGCCGAAGCTGGCGCTTGGTGCCGGGAGGCAGCGAGACCTCAGGCAGGGTGACGGTGCCCTTGTTGTTGTTGAACGAGTACTTCAGCGTGGCAGGGTCGCCGTAGTACAGGACACTGCCGGGCGTGAAAGCCCAGGGCGTCGCGTAGACCTGCCACCCCTTGCTCGGGCTGTTGCTGTTGCTGATCTTGGCGCCCGCGGGCAGTCCGCTGTCGAAACCCTCTTGCCAGAACACCTTCTTGGGGTCGCAGCAGCTGGCGATCGCCGTGTGCGTGCACGCGCCCGTCCCCGGGGTGCACGCGTCGGTGGTGCAAGCGTTGCCGTCGTCGCAAAGCGCCGTGTTGGCGGGGAACGTGCAGTCCTTGGCCGCGTCGCAGGTATCGACGGTACAGGGATTGTTGTCGGTGCAAGTCTTGGCTGCGCCCGCGATGCACTTGCCGTTCAGGCACTTGTCGCCCACGGTGCACACGCTGCCATCGGTGCAGTCGCCGCTGTTGGCCAGAAACACGCAACCTCCGGGTGCCTTGGGGTCGCACGCCTCGTCGGTGCAGGCGTTGCCGTCGTCGCACACCAAAGGCTTGGTGCCGGCGCACTTGCCTGCCTTGCACAAGTCCGCGTCGGTGCAGACGTTGCCGTCGTTGCACGGTGCCGCATTCTCGACGAACAGGCAGCCACCCTTCGGGTCACACTTGTTGTCGGTGCAGGGATTGCCGTCGTCGCAGCTGTTCGGCAGCGCCGTGTGCTGACAGCCAGCCTTGGGGTCGCAGGCATCGCTGGTGCACAAGTCCTGATCGTCACACGTGTCGGCCGTACCTTTGCACAAGCCGACGGCACACAAGTCGCCCTTTGTGCATGGGTTGCTGTCGTCGCAGGCCTGCGTGTTGGGCTTCTGGCCGCAACCCTGACCCGGCACGCAGACCGTGTCGGTGCAGATGTCGTTGTCCGAGCAGACGACGCCGACGTTGTAGCCACCGCCGTCCGCGCGGCACTCGAAATACCCGAGCGAGCTGCCGCATCCCCCCTTGGCGCAAAGGTCTTCCTGGCAGCGGTGGCTGGCGTCGCAGAACTTGCCCGGCAGGCAGTCGTCGGCCGTCTCGCAGTCGACGCACACGCCCGCCACGGTGTCGCAGATCAGGTCGCATTCCTTGCTGGTCTTGCAGGGCTTTGCGCCGATGCAGCGGTGGTCCAGGCAGGCCTGTTGGTCACCGCAGTCGGCGGCCACCACGCAATCAGCGCACAGTCCTATCGGCTTGTCGCATACCTGGTTGTTGGCCTTGCACTCGACGTCGGACTTGCAGGTCTTCGACGCGGAGCACTTGCGTTCGAGACAGAGCAGGCCAGCGCCGCAGTCGGCCGACGTCAGGCACGGGACACACGCACGGGTCGCGAGGTCGCAAACGCCCGTCTTGCATGGGTTCTTGTCGTCGCAAGGAGCAACGGTTTGCGTGCAGCCGGGAATGGCCTCGTGGGTGCAGGCGCCCGTGGCACTGCACCCGTCGATGGTGCAGGCATCCTCGTCTGCGCACTCCGACGCTGCGGTGCATCCCGCGGGGGTCGCATCGGGGTCGGTGACGGCGTCGGAGGAGGTCTCCGTCGCTGCGTCGGGGTCGGTCACGCCGTCGGTGGTGGCATCGTCCGAAACCGTGGCGCCGTCTGGCAGCGACGTGTCGCTGAGCGAAACATCGCCAGTGTCTTCCGCGACATCCGCAGCGGTCATGCCGCCGAGCGGGGTCGTGACATTGGAGCAACCGGCGGTCAGGGCGACCAGCAGGACAACGGTCGCAAGGGCGCGAGGGCAGAAGGAGTGCATGCGGTGGCCTCTGCGAAAGGTGGGAGACAGCCTTGCATGATACGGGTCGTCGCAGGGGCGGACAAGGCAAGGTGCATGGACGGAATAAATCGGGTCAATTGGGTCCGGAATTTGGAATCGACTTGACAGGCGTCGCGGCGTGGCGAGGATCCCCGCCGTAACTGAACGACGACAGCCGCGCGTTGCGGCTTCTCCGTGGGAGGGACCCGATGGTAGGCATTGGTACGCCTTGGCGCCGCCGTAGATTGGTTCTGATGTGGGCGGGGTTGCTGATGATGCCGGCCCTCGCGCAGGCACAGGTCTTTGAGAGCGGCGAGTCGCTGCTGATGGGCTATTCCGTCACCGGCGGGGCCATCTACGAGGCCGGGCGCGGCGAGCTCAGCGGTTGGCGCGACGGCGTCGATCCCACGCCGACCGCTTACGGCTTCCGTTACTTCGAGCGCAACGGCTTGATCTCAGGCACGATCGGCGCCGTGGCCGTGGTTCTGGGCGGCGCGATGGCGGCATCGGGACCCAAGAGCGTCGAGACCTGGGAAGACTCGAACTACCGCTATACCAAAACAACCTACTACAGCGCTGCCGAACAGGCAGCGATCACCGGGTCTGCCGCACAGTCGGCGTCCGAGCTGATGGGCTCGCCCAACCAAAGCTTCGACCTGCAGATCTTCTCGCGCTCACTCGGTGGCACCACGGCCGGCTACAAGGCCAACCTCATGTTCGTGGGCATCCCGTTCGAGGGCGGCATGGTCGACGTCGGCATGGGGTTGGGCAAGGTCACGTCGGCGTTTCAGGACAAGGGCCAATATTTCGTCAGTCGCTACACGTACTTCGGAATGCCCATGCGGCTCAACCTGGTGATGGGACCGGTCGTGACTTACCTGCACTTCGACTGGAACTGGCTCAGCCACGCCGAGCACAAGGCCCCGGTCATCTCGGGGGCATCCAAGAACACGAAAGAGGTCGAGTCCGACGCCTTCCCGTGGCGCCTGGGTGTGCAGGCCGCGCTGTTCGGCCGGCTCTACGTCGACGGAGCCGCCACCACACCTTCGCTGACGTCGGGTGACTTCGGGTACTCCGGGTCGCTCGGGCTGCGCTTCTAGGCGCAAGGAGGACGTCATGCATCAGTCCACTAAGCCACACTTTGCGGGTTACTTTCTGGCGGCGCTGCTATCGCTTGCTGCCTCTACCGCGCTGGCGGAAACGGTGGCCGGGCCCTACGGGATGACCCGCAACGGTCTGGTAGGCGGCTTCTTCGGCCAGGGCGAGCGATGGGGACAGGGCGGGTCGCAGGTGATCCTGTTTGCTGAGGGCGGTCTGTTCACGCACGCCTCGACGCTGGGCAACTTGGGTGGACTCTCAGGCGGCATCCAGATGGGGTGGGACGGCGTACCGGCCTCAGGCGACGACACGATCGGCCTGGGCAGCTTCCAGTTCGACATGTGGGCCGGTTTTCCCGTCTCGCTGTTCCGCATCGGCGACCTGTTTCAACTGACGTTCGAGCCCGGCATGGGGATGAGCTATCAGGCCTCGTACCTGAACATGAAGCTGCGTGGCGGGTTTGCGGTTGGCGAAGTGGAGGGTGACCTGACAGGAACCTGGTGGCCCGGCGCGACCAGCTATGCGACGGGCCCCGACGGCGTCGGCAACGATGCGACCAGCTTGAAGGGCACCCTTTACATCGGCGACGATCCAGCCTTCTTTGCATGGGGCGAGTACTACTCCAGCCGACGCGAGCAGGAGTCGTTCGACACCACGAAGTCGCAGGAATACGGTGGGTTGAACGTGTTTGGCACCACGACCCGGCAAGACTTTGAGAACCTGATCCGCATCGGCTTGGGGGTCGCCTTCTGACCCCCGCACCGTCGCCCCCAACTGAGAGATCGCCATGCCGTACACACGCTTCGCCCTTCCGGTTCTCGCGTTGTTGGTCGGATGCCAGACCTCTCAGGTCAACGTGACACCGGTCGATCCCGACGTCACGGCCGACACGACGGAAGTGCAGACCGACACGCAGACGGAGCCGACGTGCAGTGGAACGGTGAGCGGCACCTTCCTCATCCGGCCCAGCGTGAAGGCGGGGCTGAAGAACCCTTGCACCATCAACGGTTCGCTGACGATCTCGCTGGACGCAGCGGCCGATGAGCTGGCGACGGTTCAGGGTCTGCAGGTCGTGACCGGGGATCTGGAACTCCAGAACGGCGCGACCGATCCGGGGCCGGTGCTGCCGCACCTGACGCAAGTCAACGGCTCGATCACGCTGCAGAACATCGGCGCGCCCCTGGTGTCCGGTTTCGACGCACTGCTACAGGCGGACGGCGGCGTGACGTTCATGAACTCCACGGGCATTCAGGAGATCCGCGGCTTTGCGAGCTTGACCGCTACCCAAGTGGTCGAGGTCAACAATCTGCCCAACCTCGAGTTGATCGACGGGTTTTCCAGCCTGTCGTCGCTCGCGCACCTCAAGCTCAGCTATCTGTCCAAGCTAAAGACGGTCCTGGGCCTTGGCGCCAACGTCACGGGGCAGGTCGAGACCGTCTGGCTCAGCCAACTACAGCTGCTGCAGTCGTTTCCGACGATGGACAAGGTGACGGAAGTCGCCGCTCTGGAGACCACAGCCACGGGCTTCTTGTCGGTCAGTGCATGGCCGTCCCTGACCAAGGTGGAGACCCTGACCGTCACCGACAACGCAGCGGTGGCTTCTCTGCACTTCCCGGTGCTGACGCAGGTGGAGACCGGGCTGTTTGTCGGCAGCAACCCGTACCTGAAGAGCATGGCCGGACTGGACGCGGTCACGTCGTGCGGTCAAGTCCGGTTCTGCAACAACCACAAGGACTTGACGGAGGCTGCCGTCCACGCTTGGATCGCTGTACACGGCGGTCAGGACATGAAGTGCAACTGACGACGACCGTGGCTCGTCGCTCGCGCTAGAAGCCGCAGGCCAGCGACGCCCCGGCGCACTTGCCGGCCATGCAGATGCCCTTGCAAACCATGTCGGTCTTGCACTGGTCGTCGCAGGCGGCGTTGCAGCTGATGAAGGCGAACGCCTCTGTGGCTGCCTGCTTGCTGCCCAGGTCAAAGCACTGCAGGCCGCACGCGGGCTTGCCAGCGCACAGGTTCATGCAGCCCAGCACGGTCTTGCAGTCGCCCAAGCCCTTGGGGTCCAAGCACGCGATCGTCGTGTCGGTGCACTCCGTCGTGGTTTGTCCGAAACACTGCATCGCCGACCACGCCTGACCAGCAGCCTGCGGCGTCGCATCCTTCAAGCACGCAAGCCCGCAACTGTCGTTGCCTTGGCCGCAATTCGCCGCGCACGCCAGCGTCTGGCTGCAGGTCTTGGTGCCCTGGGGGTCCAGGCACTGGATGTACTTGTCCTGGCACTCGGGTGTCAGGGAACCGCCGTCGCTGGTGCAGTTGAACAACTCCAGCGCTTGGGCCGCCGCGGCGGGCTTGGACTGGTGCAGGCAACCGAACGCGCAGCCGGGCCCCGGGTCGGTGTCCCCGGCCGCCTTCTTGCACTCGTTGGCGCAAGTGATGGCATCCCAACAGGTCTTGCTGCCGGTCGGGTCGATGCAGCCCATGAAGGCCGTGGCGCACTCGGGCGTGGTCTCGGTCTGGCCCAAGCAGGGCAGCAAGGGAGTGAACTTCTGCTGAGCGGCGGGCGAGGCTTGGGACAAGCACTTGATCAAGCAGTCGCCGTCGCTGCGCTCAGGCGCGCAGGTCTGGTTGCAGTCGAACAGCTGCCAGCACTCCAGCGAGCCTGACTGGCCCTCCAGCAGGCACGCCATCACCTCCGCACCGCACGCTGCCATCGGATCTGCGGACGTTGACTTGGCCACGCAGTCGCTGATCGCCTGCACACGGGTCTTCGCCTTGGCCGTCAGGCCGTTGTAGCAACTCGCCATGCACTGCAGCCCGTCGGCGTTGGCCATCGAGCAGCCGTCGAAGCAGGCCGAGGCGTCCTTGCACGCCACGGGGCCGGCCGTGCCGTCGTCGAGGCACGTGTACAGCTGCGACATGCACTTGGCCTCGATGCACTGGTCCACGCACTTCGGGTCTTGGCTGCCCTTGCACAGACCCGCCTGACACGTGCCCTGGACGCACATCAGCAGGGGAGCCGCCGCGACGATGGCCGCCGAGCTTGCATCCGCAAGACAAGCCTTTTCGCAACCCGCCACACCGGAGGCACAGGCGAGGGTGATGCACTGCACGAGGTCCGGACAATTCGCATACGTAGCGATGACTTCGGTGATGTCAGCGGTCGCGTCCTGTTCCACCGCGTCTTCTGCGACGTCCGCAACGGCATCGTCCTGTTGAATCGTGTCGTTGGTCTGGGTCGCGTCGCCCGCGATGTCGCCCACGGCGTCGGGGTCGGCGACGATCGTGTCGTCCAGCACCAAGCCAGGGGCCTCGGTCTCCGAGCTGCACGCCGCAACGGCCAAGGCGCCAAGGACAAGGCAACAGATTGCGGTACGCGAATGCATGAAGAATCCCCCTGATCGGCGATGCCGTAGTGGGGCGCAGTGTAGTGGTTGGCCGCGACAACCGAAAGGCTCGTTTTGCCCGGACTTGTTGACGTCTGCGACGCCAGCCCTACGCTCCCGGGTCATGCTGCCGCTGCCCATCCACGCCCGCATCGCCGTTGTCGCCCCTGCCGGGGTGTTTTCCACCGACCGCCTCGCCCGCGGGATCGAGGTCGTCCGATCGTGGGGCCACTCGGTCGTCGAAGCTCCCAACCTGCGCTGCCAACACCGGTATTGCGCTGGAACGGCTTCTGAGCGCACCGCCGACTTGATCTGGGCGCTGACCGAGCCCGGCATCGACGCCGTCTGGTTTGCCCGCGGCGGATACGGCACGGTCCACACGCTTGCGACCCTGCCATGGGATCGCTTGGATGGACGTCCGGTCATCGGCTTTTCCGACGCGACCGCACTGCACGCCGCATGCTGGTCCAAGGGATTCCGCACCGTGCACGGTCCGGTGCTGCAAGGGCTGTGCGACTACGACCTGCAGGCTGCGCCGCCGGTTGTGTGCGCCGACCCCGAAAGCCGCAAGTCCGTGCAGACGCTGCTGTCGACGGGGCGAGCCGCGCCGCTGCCCGCCGAGCCATTCTGCGGCCCCGATGTGGTGGTGCGGGGTCCAGTGGTGGGTGGCAACCTGAGCGTGCTGGCAAGCCTCTGCGGCACGCCGTGGGCGCTGCGGGGGCAGGGCGCCATCGTGGTGCTCGAGGACGTCGGCGAGGCCCCCTACCGCATCGACCGCCTGCTGACCCAGTTGATCGACTGTGGAACGTTCGATGGAGCCGTCGGCGTGGCGCTGGGCGACTTCAACCAGTGCCGGTCCGAGGTGGCGAGCTACAGCGTGCGTGACGTGCTGCACGACCTGCTGCAGCCGCTGGGACTGCCCGTCGTGGCCGGCGTGCCCATCGGCCACACCGCGCACAACTACGCTTGGGTCCACGGGGAAGTGGGCGAGCTCAGGCCGGACGGCATCGACTGGCCTTGACCGTTAGGCCGTCTCGCGCTCCGTACCCACAAAGACCTGATGCTCGACCAGCCGCCGGTACACGCCGTCCAGCGCCATCAGGTCGTCGTGACGGCCGCGCTCGATGAGCTGCCCGTGCTCCAGCACCGCGATGGCGTCGGCGTTGCGCACCGTGCTGAGGCGGTGGGCGATGATCAGGGTCGTGCGGCCTTCCATCAGGCGCTGCAGGGCCTTCTGCACCAGCGACTCGCTCTCAGCGTCCAGGTTGGAGGTCGCTTCGTCGAGGATGAGCACCCTCGGGTCCGCCAGCAGCGCCCGGGCAATGGCGACGCGTTGACGTTGCCCGCCGGACAGCTGCACGCCGCGCTCTCCCACCTTGGTGTCGTACCCGTCGGGAAACTCGAGGATGAACTCATGTGCGTGCGCGTCGCGAGCTGCCTGTTCGACCTCGGATTCCGTTGCACCTTCGCGGCCATAGGCGATGTTCTCGCGGACCGTGCCGGAGAACAGTACGGGCTCCTGTGCGACAATCGCGATCGCGTGGCGCAGGTCGGCCAAGCGCAAGTCGCGCACATCGACGCCCTCGAACGTCACGCGACCGCTCGTCACGTCGTGGAACCGCTGTAGCAGCGCCGTCAGGGTCGTCTTGCCCGCTCCAGAAGCCCCCACCAACGCCACCGACTCGCCGGGAGCCACCTCCAGCGTGATCCCTTGCAGCACCGGATGGTCCGGCCGGGCCGGGTACACGAACCGCACGTCCTCGAACTTTACGGCACCGCGGCCTTTGGGCAGGTCGACAGGATGCTCCGGATCGGCGATCGCTGGCTCTGCGTTCAGGATCTCGAAGAGGCGTTCCGTAGCGCCTACGGCCCTTTGCAGCGCGCCTCCCAGGCTCGCCAGCGCACCGACCGCCCCCGCGACCATCACGGTGTAGAGCAGAAACGCCGTCAAATCGCCGCCCGAAAGCTCATGCCGCACGACCGCCCGGCCGCCAACCCAAACGATCGCGGCGATGGCCAGCGAGACGCCCAGCGTGATCACCGCGAAGAACAGCGCTCGCCAGCGGATCAGGTGCAGCGACTGTCCAAAGGCGGCCAGGATGTTGCCCCGATAGGTCTCGGCCTCGCGCGGCTCGCGCACGAAGGCTTGCACCGTCTGCATCGACGACACGACCTCTTCCACCCGCGTCGAAGTGATCGCATGACGGTCCTGCACCGCGCGGCTGAGCCTGCGCACCTTGCGCCCGAACACGACCATGAAGATGACGGTGGGAGGCACAATCGCCAGCATCATCAGCGTCAGCTTGGGATTCTCGACGAACAACAGCACGATGCCGCCCAACAGCGTCACGCCGTTGCGCAAGGCCATGCTCAGCTCGGTGCCGACCAGCCCCTCGACCACCGTCACGTCGCTGGCCAACCGCGACAGAATCTCGCCCGTGTGACGCTCCTGAAACCACCCCGGCGGCAAGCGCAGCAGCTTGGCGAACACCTGCACGCGCAGGTCGGCCACCACCTTCTCGCCCAGCCAGCTCATCAGGTAGTGACGGATGTAGATGAACCCGGCCTGGATCAGAAACACCGCGACCAGCACCCAAGTCAGCTGGTTCAGCTTGTCCATCGAGCCCGACGCCAGACCGATGTCGACGGCGTTGCGCGCCGCCTGCGGGTACACCAAGCCCAGACCTGAGCTGACGAACAGCGCGATCGTGGCGATCCAGAACTTGGCCTTGTACGGCCCGACCAGCGCCAGCAGCTGCCACAGCGGGTCCAGACGCAGGCGCCCTTTGGGAGGCTGCGGATCGGCGAGGGAAGGAGAGGAATTCGAGTGCACAGGCTGGGCCATGGAGCTCCGGCGGCAGGGGTGGCGGCGTCAGACGGCCGGGATCTGCTGGGTGATGCAGTGGATGCCGCCGTACTGCGACACAAGGGCCCGCGCGTCCAGACCGATCACCTGACGACCGGGCAGCAGCTCGCGAAGGATGGCCAGTGCGGCGTCGTCGGTCTTCTGGCGGAACACCGGGACCAGCGCCTTGCCGTTGGCGAGGTAGAAGTTCGCATAGCTGGCCGGCAGGTGCTCGCCCTGAAAGCGAATCGGCTCGGGTACGGGCAGCGCCACGATCTGAAACGGTCGTCCATCGGCGCCGCGCATCGCCTTGAGCCGCACGATGTTTTCTGCCATCGCTTCATGGTCCAGATGGCCCGGCGGCGGAGCGACCACAACGATGGTGTCGTCCGAAACGAACCGCGCCATGTCGTCGATGTGGCCGTCGGTGTCGTCGCCTTCGAGTCCGTCGCCGAGCCAGTGCAGACGCTGCACGCCCAGATGGTCCTTCAGGCTCTTTTCGATACCAGCGCGGTCGAACTCCGGATTGCGATTGGTGTTCAGCAGCACGGACTCGGTCGTCAGCAGGTCGCCCCGGCCGTTGACCTCCAGCGACCCGCCCTCCATCACCAGACCGGGCTCGATCCGCGGCAGGCCCCACGTGCGGTTCATCTCGCGCGGCACCAGATTGTCCAGCTCCGAAGCAAACTTGCCGCCCCAAGCGTTGAAGCCCCAGTCGAGCATCGCAAGCTGCTGCGCCGCCTGGGGGTCCAAGGCCTTGACGAAGATCGGCCCGTGGTCGCGCGCCCAAACGTCGTCGCTGTCGACGAGATGCCAGACCAGCCGCTTGGGGTCGCCGCCGGCGCGCGTCACGTTGTTCAGCGCGCGGTCGCGCCACTCGGCGTGCGGGACGTTGATGTGGACGGTCTCGACTTCGCTCAGTTCCGCCGCCAGCTTCGCAAAGAGCGATAGGACGGCGTCATGAAGGCCGCGCCAGATCGCCGGACGATGCGGCCAAGTGAGAACCGTACCCTCGTGTGGGGCCCACTCGGCGGGCATACGGTAGTGGCGAACGTCGAGAGACGGGTCGAGGTCCATGGACGGATCCTGCACTGCGTGCGTGCGATGCGCTCAGCGAGCGTAAACGGCTGAAACAGGACGACCGACGTTCGGGTGAACGTGGAGGGGGTCGTCAGTGGGCGGATGAACAGCAAGGAAGGATCCTTTCGAGGGGCAGGGGCTCAGCCCTGAGGCTCGTCGTCGTTGGATGCGGCGAATCGCCGGTCGATACCGGCATAGGCGTCGATTCGGCGATCGCGGAAGAAAGGCCAGATGTTGCGCACCTCGGCCTGGCGGTCGCGGTCGCAGTGCACGATCTGTAGCTCGGCGTGGGTCTGCGAGGCGTCCACAAGCCACTCGCCCAGCGGGCCGACCGCGAAGCTGTGGCCCCAAAAATCGATACCGCCCTCGCGTCCAACGCGATTGACGGCCGCGACGAACACCCCGTTGGCGATCGCGTGACCACGCTGGACGGTCTGCCAAGCGTCCAGCTGCCGGGCGTGCTCTTCCGCAGGCTCGCTGTCGATGCTGCCGATGGCGGTGGGATAGACGATCACCTCGGCGCCCTGCAGCGCCAGCAACCTCGCGACTTCCGGGTACCACTGGTCCCAGCAGACCAGCACCCCCACCTTGCCAAAGCGCGTCTTGAACACCTGCGGCGGCAAGTCACCGGGAGTGAAGTAGAATTTCTCAGCGTACAGGGGGTCCTGCGGAATGTGCAGCTTGCGGTACTTGCCCAGCAGCGTGCCGTCTGCGTCCAGCACGACCGCGGTGTTGAAGTACACGCCCACGCCAGCGCGCTCGAACAGGGAACCGACGACCACCACGCCACACTCGGCAGCGACTTGTCCCAAGCGACGCGTGCCGGGACCGGGGATCGGCTCCGCAAGGGCGAAGTGCTTGGTCTCCATCTCCTGGCAGAAGTACGGCGAGCGGAACAGCTCGGGCAGGACGCAGATTTGCGCGCCCTGGGCCGCTGCCTCGCGAATGGCGCGAACGCCGTCTTCGAGCCGATCGCCGCCGTCGGCGTTGGCACGCAACTGCAACAAACCCAAAGTGAACGACGCAGCCATCGGACGTCCTCGCGCTCGCAGGGGCAGCCATAGGGTGGGGAGCGGACCGGGCGACATAGCCGTTCCCGGCCGGGCGCGTCAAATGGCGCGGACGCAGAGGCTCACCAAGCAACGCTTGCTCCCGACCCGCAAGGTGCGCGAACCTGTCCTGCATTCCCTGAGGAGGTTCCGTTGTCCGCTCCCGTCGCACCCGCCGCCTTTCCGTCCTTGCGCATCGCTCGCGACGCCCTGACCCCGCTTGGGCCGTTCGCGGAAGCGCAGGCGGCGTTCCTGCGCCCCGACGCCCGTGCCGTACAGGAACTGGACGACCTGCTGCGCGACAGGAACGTCGGCGTGGTCGCGCACTTCTACATGGACCCGGAGCTTCAAGGCGTTTTGTCGGCATGCAAGTGGCCACACATCCACATCTCCGACTCGCTGGTGATGGCGGACCGCGCAGTCGACATGGCCAAGGCAGGCGTGCAGGCGATCTGCGTCGCTGGCGTGGACTTCATGGCCGAGAACGTCCGCGCCGTGCTGGATCATGCGGGATTTGCCGCGATTGCCGTGTACCGACTGGCGGCGGGCGAGATCGGCTGTTCCCTGGCCGCATCGGCAGAAGCACCGGCCTACGCTGCGTTTCTTCGCCAGGCCGCACAGACGCCGAATTCGCTGCATGTCATCTACATCAACACCAGCCTGCGGGTGAAGGCGCACGCGCATCGGCTGGTCCCCACGATCACCTGTACGTCGTCGAATGTGGTTCGCACGATCCTGCAAGCGACCTCGCAAGTCGCGGACCTGCACCTTTGGTTCGGCCCCGACACGTACATGGGTGAGAACCTGCGCCACCTGTTCACCGCCTACGCGCAGCTGCCGGACGACCGCATCCGCGCGCTGCACCCGGCCCACGATCAGGCCTCGATCCGGGGGCTGCTGCAACGGTTCCACCCATTCCAACAGGGCAATTGCATCGTGCATCAGTTGTTCGGCCCCGCCGTGGCCCAAGCCGTGCGCGAGCGACACTCCGACGCCTTGATCACGGCCCATCTGGAAGTACCGGGCGAGCTGTTTGCGCTGGCGAGTCAGGCGGCTGTCGAGGGCAGGGGCGTTGTAGGCTCCACCTCCGACATTCTGGGCTGCATCGTGGACCACGTGAGAGCGGCGCTGCGCCAACCCGGACCGACGCGAATTCCTGTCGTTTTGGGGACGGAAGCCGGCTTGATGACCTCGATCGTCCTTGGCGTGCAGGCGGTGCTGCGGGCAAGTGGCCGGGATGATGTCACGGTCGAGATCCTGTTTCCGGTGGCTGCCGAAGCTGCCACTGCCGATGCCGACTCTCCGCTTGGCGTGATTCCGGGTGCCTCCAACGGAGAGGGTTGCTCAACCGCAGGCGGCTGCGCGACCTGCCCGTACATGCGCATGAATCACTTGGACGGGCTGCTGGACGCGCTGCAGCTGGTCGGGACACCGAGCGCGGCACTCGAGGCGCTGCGGCCCCGCATGGACCCGCACCGCGTGGCGGGACAGACGGTGGCACAGCTTGGGTCGGTGCCGATCCTGCACATGCGCGACTTCCAGCGCAGCGGTCGGCTGAGCGACGTGCTGGTGACCGAAGTGACCGGGCGGACGCCGTTGCGCATGTCTCTGGAAGACCTGGCGTCCTGGCCAATGCTCCGGGCTTGACCCGCACCCAGACGTTCGCTGCTTGACGACCGGGGGCGGGTGGTCCCAGTCTAGCCCTCACCATGTCGGAAGCCCGCCCGCCGCTCCCCCCCGACGACTCGCCCGCCGCTGGCTTGGACGCCACCCGTCCGCTCGGCGGTCGGCCGCCCCCTCGCGCTGTCACCCGTCTGGAGTGGACCGCAGGCAAGCCCCTGAGCGGCCGCTACGTGATGGTCGACAAGCTGGGCGAGGGCGGCATGGGCACCGTCTACCTCGTCGAGGACCTGTTGCTGCGCCGACGGGTCGCTCTGAAGACCGTGTTCGCGGAAGACGCTTTTGAGCCCGCGGACATCGAGCGTTTTCGCAAGGAAGTTGCGCTCGCCCACAGCATCAACCACCCCAATGTCGCGCGGACCTACGACCTCGGTGAGGAGGGGGGCGTCCACTTCCTGAGCATGGAGCATCTGCGGGGCGAGACGCTGATGGCGCGCATCCGGCGCGGTCCCGTGCTGACCTCCAAAGAGGTGCGCGAGGTCGCCGTACCGCTGTGCCGAGGCTTGGCAGCCGCTCACCGGTCGGGCGTCGTCCACCGCGACCTGAAGCCCGCGAACGTGATGCTGGTGCCCGACTCGCGCAAAGCCGTGATCATGGACTTCGGCATCGCCCGGTCGATGGGCGAGGCGATGGGCGATGAGGTGACGCTGTCACGGCCTCGCGTCGGTGCGACGGTTTGGGACGTGACCTCGGCCGGTCTGGGCACCCCCGCGTACATGGCACCGGAGCAGTGGGACTCGGCCAGCGGCGATCAGCGCACCGACATCTACGCCTTGGGCGTGATCCTGTTTGTCTGCTTGACCGGACAGGCGCCATATGCCGCTGACACGCCTACGGAATTAGGTGACCGGCATCGCCAGTCACCGGTGCCCGACGTGCACGCATTGGCAGCGGGCGTCGACCGCGATCTGGCAGCGCTGATCCGCAGGTGTCTGGCCAAGCGCCCGGAGGACCGGCCGCAGTCGGTCGACGAGCTGCTGGAGCTGCTGGAGCGGGGCGAGCGGCGCAAGCGATTCGCGTTGCAGTTGACCACTGTGTTGCTGTCCAGCGCCGCCGTCCTTGGTCTGTTGGGCTGGTCAGTCTATGCCGTCGCCGAACAGGCGGTGCTGCAAGAGATGCGGCCGGCCCTGTCCAGACTGGCGGAGCTGGTGGCGCACGACATCGACCCCGCCGACATGGATCGGGTCCGGACTTCCGCCGACATCGACACCGCGCCGTTTCGGCGGGTTCACGCCATCATGGAGCGATACCACAGGGAAAACCCGGAGATCCGTTACTTCTACACGATGCGGCCGGGGGCCTCTCGCGGGCTCTACCACTACGTCGTCGACGAGCAGCCGCGCGACCGGGACCTGAATGGCGACGGACAGATCCGCAACACTGCGACGTTCTTCGAGGAGGGCACGCCCCCCGGTGAGTTCTACGACGGGCGCGACATGCCCGCGATGGCCGCGACGGTGGACACGGGGCGACCGCATACGGATCAGGACTTCGCGCGAGACGGCCTGGAGATCACGCTGTCGGGGTACGCTGCGGTGCCGATTGGGGAAAAGCCGGCGCGGTACTTCGTCGCAGTGGACGTCACCAACGACCAGTTGTCGCGGCTGCGGCTCGCACTGACGGGGTTGTTGGGACTTGCGGAGCTTGGCCTCTGCATCGCGTTCTCGTTCCTGCTGGCCCCCGGTCGACAGCACCGCCGCGCCCTTGCTGCATGGGCTCGCAATCGCGCGCAACCGCACACCTGACACCCTGAGGAGCACCGCGGCATGGCCCACGACCCCGCCACTCCCAACCACGCGCCCGGCGCCCTCCCGTCGCCGCCAGCGGGACCTGCGCCGCGACCGAGACCACGCCCGCCCGTGCGCTCGATCGATTGGACGACCGGGCGATTGCTGAACGGCCGGTACCGCATGGTCCGCAAGCTGGGCGCAGGCGGCATGGGCGCCGTCTACCTGTGCGACGACGTGCTGCTGCGGCGACGAGTTGCGCTGAAGACCCTGTTCTCGAATGCGCAACTGGATGAGGAGGACCTGGACCGCTTTCGCCGCGAAGTCTCGATCGCCCATGCCGTCAACCATCCCAACATCGCGCGCACCTATGACTTGGGCGAGTCGGCCGGCGTCCACTACCTGACGATGGAGTTCCTGGAGGGTCGGACGCTGGTGGACCGCCTGCGCGAAGGCGCTGCCATGACCTCCGCAGAGGTGCGCGAGATCGCGGTCCCGCTGTGTCAGGGCCTGCGGGCCGCCCACCGCGCCGGCGTCGTGCACCGTGACCTCAAGCCTGCGAACGTGATGCTGGTGAACGACGACCGCAAGGCCGTCATCATGGACTTCGGCATCGCGCGAGCGGGAGATGAGGACGAGCAGCACGGAACCCGCGCACCGCTGGAGCAGAACGCCACCATTCCTTGGGAAGTGACCTCGGCGGGCCGCGGTACACCGACCTACATGGCCCCAGAGCAGTGGGACGACGAGAGCGGCGATGCCCGCACCGACATGTACGCCTTCGGGGTCATCCTGTTCGTGTGCCTGACACGTCGCGCCCCATACCGCGCGGAAAGTGCCGAAGCACTGGCGATGCTGCACAAGAACGCGCCGATCCCGGACGTTGCGGCGTTGGTGCCCGGCGTCGACCGGGACCTGGCCAAGTTGATCCGTCACTGTCTGGCCAAGCGCCCGCAGGACCGCCCGGACAGCGTGGACGCCGTGCTGAACGAGCTGCAGCGAGGTGCCCGTCGCCGCAAGCAAGTCCTTTCTCTGGCAGGGATTTCGCTGGCACTCGCCGGGCTGCTGCTGTTGACCGGACTGGGCCTGTGGACGATGGCGAAGTCGGCCGTCATGCAGGAGATGCGCCCCTCGCAGGCGCGTCTGGCAGAGGTGATCGCGCTGCAGATGGATGCGCGCGCCTTGGACGAGGTCAACCGCACCAAGGCCATCGACTCACCGGCCTTCGTACGCGCTCACCGGGTGCTCGAACGCTACAAGGACTCGAATCCTGAGCTGTTGTCGTTGTACGTGATGCGCTCGACCTCGCACGACAACCAGTACGAGATCGTCGTCGACCTGCTGCCCAAGGACCGCGACCTGAATGGCGACGGCGTGATCAGTCAGGAGGAACAAGGTTCCGCACCAGGGCGGCGCTATGACGGCAGTGGCACACCCGCGATGGCTGAGGTGTTGCGGACCGGCAGGGCGGGGTCCGACACGGACTTCGTCGCGGACGACTGGGGCCTATCGCTGTCGGGCTACTCACCGGTGGTCGAGGACGGCCGAACGACCGCGTACTTCGTAGGCGTCGATGCCCGTAACGACCAACTGGAGCGGCTGCGGGTGCGTCTGGCCGTGCTGTTCAGCGTGGTCTGGCTGTTGGGTACGATCAGCGTCACGATCGCGCGCTTGGTCATGGATCGGCGCGCGCAAGCGTGAGCAGCCTGGGCACGGAAGTACGCGTCACGCTTGGACAGTTCGCTCGGCCTCGCACGCCGCACACGGGCAGATCACGCGCAGGTAGCGGTACGAGTACAAACCGGCGTCGTGACCATCGCCCCACTTGAAGCGGATGGCGTACTGACCGACGGGCTCGACGGACTGCACCTCAGAGGACGGTTCCGTTCTTCCCGCACGCCGCGTGTCCTTCACCAGCGTCGTCGGTGGCCCATGGGTGCCTTTGCAGGTCGCACAGGGGCAGCGAGAGCGCAGGAAGGCGAGGTCGAACGTGCTCTCGTGGCTGTCGTCCCAGGTGATGCCGACGGAGCCGTCTGTGTTCCAGCGGAGGTCCACGGGCTCGACGGTGTCAAAGGGGCTCGGCTGCATCCTGGGTTGCCTCATGGTGCTGCGTCAGGCGACGGTTCTGCTTGCAGCGTGCGCAAGCAGGCGGGCTGCGTCAAGGCAGAGGGCCCAACGACCGGCTTGCCAAGCGACCGCGAATCCTTCGATGCTCCCGCCGGTATGGCGAAACCGCTGCTCCACCACCCGGGGCGGTGAGGAGGCTACATGGCCCCGCAGCAAGCGACAGTGCTGGCAGGTGACATCGGCGGCACGAAGACTCATCTCGCACTTTACCGATCGATTGATAATCGTTCCGAACTTCTACGGGATCACGTATTCCCCAGCCGCGACTTTCAGGCGCTTGAGGATGTCATCGCTGCGTTTCTGGGAGCGGAGCAAACGGTCGATGCCGCTGCGTTCGGCATCGCCGGGCCGGTGGTGGACGGTCGCGTGACGACGACCAACCTGCCGTGGATCGTGAGTCCCGAGGGCGTCGGAGCGGCCTGCGGCACCTCGCGCGTGGCGCTGCTGAACGACCTCGAGTCGACGGCACTTGGGGCACTGGACCTGTCGGCCGACCGGTTTCACGTGTTGCAGCCTGGCGTTCGCCGCCCCGGACACATCGCCGTCATCGCGGCCGGAACGGGGTTGGGTCAGGCCTTCCTGTTCTGGGACGGCCAGCGCTTCCGCCCGGCTGCGACAGAGGGTGGACACACCGACTTCGCCCCCACGACGCCAGAGGACGAGCGACTGCTGGCGTTTGCCCGCCGTCAGTTCGGCCACGTGTCGTGGGAGCGGTTGGTGTCAGGCCCAGGCCTGAATGTGATTTTTCGCTGTCTGGTCGAGGAGTTGGGACATCCAGTGGCGCCGTCCGTGCTGGCGCGACTGCCAGAAGCCGACGCTGGTGCCGTCATCGGTCAGGCGGCGTTGACCGGCGAGTGCCTCACCTGCACCGCGGCGGTCGACTGGTTTGTGCGGCTCTACGGCACCCAAGCAGGCAACCTCGCGCTGACGGTGATGTCGTTCGGCGGCGTCTGGCTGGGCGGCGGGATCGTAGCCAAGCTGCTGCCACGGTTCATCCACGGTCCGTTCTTGGAAGCCTTCGCCGCAAAGGGTCGATACCGCGGATTGCTGCAGCAGATCCCCGTGCACGCCATCCTCGAGCCCCAGACATCGTTGTTCGGTGCGCGACGTGCGGCGCTGGAGTTGCTGCGGTCGGCGTGACGACACAAAACGCCCGACCTACCCGAGCGGCGTGTGGCGAGGCGGCAAGGCCCACTGGATCGGCGGCTCGCCCCTGGCCTGCAAGTGGCTGTTGATCTGCGAGAAGTGGTCGCGACCCGTGAAGCCCCAGACCGACTTCGGTGACGGATGGGCGGCCTTCAACACCAGATGCCTGCTGCGGTCGACGACCTCGGCCTTGGTGGCGGCGGGCCCTCCCCACAACGCAAACACCAACCCGTCACGGCGACGGTTGAGCTCGAGGATCACCCGGTCCGTGAAAGTCTCCCAGCCGTGGTGGGCGTGCGACAGCGGCATGCCCGCGCGGACCGTCAGGATGGAATTCAGCAACAGCACGCCCTGACGCGCCCACGACACCAGACATCCGTGGTCGGGCGGCGGAATTCCCAAGTCCCGCTCGATCTCCTTGAACACGTTGACCAAAGACGGTGGCGGCCGCACGTCGGGGCGCACCGAAAAGCACAGCCCGTGCGCCTGACCGGGTCCGATGTACGGGTCCTGACCCAAGATCACGACCCGGACTTTGTCGAAGGGCGTCAGCCAGAACGCCTGAAAGATCTCGTTTCCGGGCGGGTAGACGTCGTGCAACCGCTTCTCCTCCGCCAGAAACGCACGTAGATCCTGCATGTAGGGTTGTTCGAAAGCGTCACCCAGCACCGACAGCCACGACGGTTCCAGGTTCGGGGTTCGCGGGGTCGTCGACGGGGTCACGGTGGCCTCCCGATGCGTGCGTTCCGCGGATTCTGCCACAAGTCTGGTGCGATGGGGGCAGCTACGTCGAAAGCGGGCAAGCGCGCGGTGCGAGCGGCGTCGGCCAGCCTGAAGAGGGGGCCCCGGCCGACGCCGCACCGCATGGCACCGCGCGGCGGCCGGCGATCCTGCATGTGCACCCTGGGCTGGGCTGGTGCACGCACACGTCATCGCCGGCCTTGCCGCGCGGCATCGCTGAACCGCCCCCGGGTCATGGCACCCGCAGCGGATGGGGCGCAGCCGGCTCGGAAAGCTGCGACCTTTATGCAACCCGCCGCCTCGCACTCCATTCCCTCCCCGCGACACTTTCTTCTTGCGCCCCCTTTGGGCAGCATCGGACATCGAATGGCGAACGGAACCGCTCGACCGAGGTGAGGATGCACGAACGCGAATTCGAGATCGGAGTGGTCGTGGTCGGCTTGGGCCGGGCAGGGCAGGCGCGGGTCCGCGACGTGTCTGAGGTCGGCGGCTGCCGTCTGGTCGGGACCGTCTCGCGGCGTCCGGGTGCCGGGTCGATCACCTTGGACGATGCGCTGACGCGACCTGACGTGCACGCCGTCATCCTCGCGACAGAAAACGATACCCATGCCCAGCTGGCCCGGCAGTTTCTCGCCGCCGGACGGCACGTGGCCGTCGAGTTTCCGCTGGCCAACACCGCGGACGATGCGGTCGACTTGTTCCGGCTGGCCCAGCAACAGGGGCGGGTGCTGCACACGGAGGCCATTGGCCTGCTGACCCGGTCTCACGCCGCGCTGCGCGCGTTCTGCCGCGACCAAGCGTTCGTCGAGCTCGACCTGAACTTTCAAGGGGATTTGCAGGGTTGGGTTGCGGAAGAGGCGAACGCCGGCCGGTTGGGCCAGCTGGCTGTCGGCCGTCTGCATGTGCTGTGGGACCTTCTGGGGCCGCTGACGGTCCAGTCCGCCGCGCTGCACCGCGAAGGCCGAGGCTATCGATTGGAGGCAAGACTGACGGGGTGGGGAGGCTCAGCGACACTGGTCGAGCGCAGGGCAGACGGCATGGTGCGAGGCCGAACACTGGTCGTGCAAGGCGCCGACGGCGATCGTTGGCAGGCCGAACCCGAGCGCCCGGAACCCGGACTGTTCCGCAGCGACCTTGAGCGGTTTGTAGACCGAGTGAGAAGTGGCGGCGACGAGGGCGTCTACCTGCCCGATGAGGACGTGCTGGGCGTGCTGCGGGTGGCCGAAGAGCTGTCGCAAACACCGTCCATTTCATAAGTCGTTTCAGGATATTGGATGGCACAAGCGGCGTTGCGTTCCTCGCCACGCTTGTACTATGCTGCACCGCCTGCGCGCCCACTTCGCGGAAGGTGACCATGTCCGCCAACCGAATCTGGCCAGGCTTCTGTCCCCCGGGCTCGCGTGCGGCCGCCTGGTGGGTGGCGGGCGTGCTTGCGGCGTGCAGCGCCGACCCGGCCGCACCCGTCCCCTATACATTCGACATCCAGATCAAGAAGGACGCGAAGGACACCGCCATCGCGCAGGACGTGGCCGAAGACGATGCGGTGGATGCAGGGCTGGCGGACTCCGCGGAATTCGACACGGACCCGGTGACCGACGTCGATCTGGAAGTTCAAACCGACACAGACCCGGCCGATGCAGCACCCGACGAGAGTGAAGACCCTGACTTGGCCGGCACCACCGACGTCGCCGCCGTGCCCGACACGGTAGACGTCGCCGTCGACGCCAAGGACGTCGAGGACGTCCCGCCGGGGACCGATGCCGTCGACGCCAAGGACGCCGCCGACGTGGTGGACGTGACGGACATCAAGGATGCTGCGGACATCTCCGACGTCGACGAGGAGCCGTGGTGGGACCTGCCGGACGCCGATGCCGGAACCGTGGATGTGCCGCCGCCGGTTTGGGACAGCAGCAACCCGCCCAGCCGCGTGTGCTCGCCCGTTGCCAACGCCACGCCGGTCGAGGAGACGGTGTCCGGTGGCGGCAAGCTGGACATCCTGTTCTGGATCGACACCTCGGGCAGCATGACCGAAGAGGCGAAGTGGCTGACGCAGAACCTGCAGGGGTTTGCCGACTTCATCGCCAAGAAGGGCATCGACTACAACCTGATGATCATGGGCACGGGCCTTGGGCTGTGCTCGCCGAAGTGTTTCGCCCCCGCGCCCAACCACTTCTGGAACAAGGTCGCCGTCTCCAGCACCAATGGCCCCACGAAGTTCCTGTCCAGCTATAACACCTACGAGGCATTCCTGCGCGACGACGCCAAGAAGAACATCGTGGCGGTGACCGACGACAACAGCTCGATGACGGCGGAGAACTTCACCCTGAATCTGCTGGCCAAGCCGAAGTTCAAGGACGGGTTCGTGCACCACAGCATCGTTGCGTTCAACGAGGACGCGCAGGGCAACCTGCTGCCCGGCATGTGCAACACGGGCGCGAGCTTGGGCACCGTCTACCTGAAGCTGACGCAGAACACCGGCGGTTCGCGCTTCAAGGTATGCGAGCAGAACTGGGCGCCGATGTTCGAGAAATTGGCCGCCAACGTGGCCAAGACCGTCTCTGCGCTGTGCACCTACGCCATTCCGCCGGTTGCAGGCAAGAACCCGGACCTGCAGCAGCTGCAGCTCAGCTACTTCACGGGCAAGGAGGTCGTCGAGCCGTTGAAGCACGTGATCGAGGCCAACGACTGCGCTGCCACTCCGAACGGCTGGTTCTTCGACGACAACGCCAACCCGACCAAGGTCATTGTCTGCGACACCACCTGTCAGGGCATGATCGGCGGCAAGATCGTCTTTCAGTACGGTTGCTTGTAGATAGTCATTGACTCAGACGATCCAAGTGCTTGACCGACGCACCAGCTTCGCGACTGCAGCGACCCACTCTGGCGTCGCGTTGGGCGCCGGGACCAGCACCAAGTCGCCGCCCCCCGCCTGCTGGAACGTTTCGCGGCCGCGCAGCCCGATCTCCTCGATGGTCTCCAGACAGTCGGCAACGAACGAGGGCTCGGCCACCACCACCTTCTTCACCCCTTTGCGGCCCAGTTCGGCGATCACGTCGTCGAAATAGGGGCGAATCCACGGGATCTTGCCAAGGCGGCTCTGGAAGCAGGTGGTCGTCGCCGTCGGGTCGAGGTGCAGGCGCTCGATCAACGCCCGCGAGGTTGCCATGCACTGGGCGCGGTAGCAGCTGCGGTTCGCGGACTCGAGCGTGCTGCAGCAGCCCTCGGACTTCAGGCAGTGCGCCCCCGTCAGGTCCGTGCGAGTACAGTGGCGCTCTGGCACGCCGTGGTAGCTCAAGACGACGTGGTCGGGCTGCTCGCACGCGATGGCCCGCTGCAGCAGAGCGGCAATCACGTCCAAGTACTCGGCTTCCTGAAAGAAGGGCGGAATGATCTGCACCGATGGTACGGTCCAGCGCCGACCCGCTTCGTTCAGCACCGCTGCCGCTGCCGACCCGAACGACGCCGACGCATACTGCGGAAACAAGGGCAGGGCGACCACGCGATCGATGCCCGCCGCCTGAAACGCGTCCAGCGCGCCGGCGATCGACGGTTCACCGAACTGCATCGCCAGCCGCACTTCCACGCCTGTCCCCAAAGCCGTCTGCACCCCCGCCGCCAAGTCCTGGCCATGGAACAGCAGCGGCGAGCCTCGCGGTGTCCAAATCTGTCGGTACGCGTGGGCAGACTTGCGCGGCCGGAACGGCAGGATGATCAGGTTGAGCAGCAGCCACCGCCCCAAAGCAGGCATGTCGATGACCCTGGGATCGCTCAGGAATTGACGCAGATAGCGGCGCACGTCTGCCGTTTGCGGCGACTTCGGGGTCCCGGTGTTGACGAGCAGCAGGCCGGTGCGGGTGGGCGGTTGAACAGTCATGGCGTTCCTCAGGACGGGCAGAGCAGAAAGCTAACACGACACGTCGGTCACGTCTGCCGACGACAGGGGCGCCAGGAATCGCACCGATCCGGCGACGCGCTTGCATTCCTTCCCTTGATGATGCCTTGTCGATTCGGCTATCGTGGGGATTCGTCCGGGCGCGCACCGCCGCCGCCCCCGCGCCGGACTGACCCCCCGCCGCCACCGTCAACGAATGGTGACGCAAGGAGTTCCCGAATGCTCCCCCCGCTTGCCCCGCGTCGGTTGTTCGGCGTTCGCCGCATGGCAGCCGTCGCCCTCGCCACGGCCCTCGGCACCGCCTTCGTCGCCTTGCCCCAGACGGCCTGCGCGTTCACCGTGCTGCAGGTCGACCTGTACGACCTCGTCCAGAGTGCGGATGTCGTCGCCTACGGAGTGGTCGAGCGCACGACCGTGATCGATCGCCGCAAGGAAGGTCGCAGCATCTGGACGGAATTCACGCTGCGGGTGACGGAGGTCTGGAAGGGTGACGCCAAAAAGGTCGGCCCCCGCTTCACTTGGCGTCACGTTGGCGGCACCGGACAGGACGGCATCACCGTCGCCGTGCCAGGCATGCCCACCTTCGTTCAAGGCGAGGAAGTGGTTGTCATCCTTGAGAAGACCTCAGAAGGGCACGTGATTTCCGCCGGTCCCCAGGGCAAGTTCTTCGTTCGCACCGACAAGTTGGGGCGCAAGACCGTCACGCGCGATCTGCTGGACGTCCACTTGCTGCACCGCGACACCCAGACCGGCAAGGTCAGCGAAGCTCCCACCACGACGCAAGTCACGCGCTTCCTGAAGGACTTCCGCGCAGAGGTGCTGGGCCATGTCGCTGCTCAGGCCAAGGTCGCCGTCAAGCCCGCCGCCCCCGTCAAGGTTTCCCCCCCCGGCCCCATCGGGAAGTAGCCCACCCACCGCTTCGCAGCTTCCCGAGACAGGAGTCCTCCCCATGCGGCTCACCGGCGCTCCCTCCTTCGCCCCTCTGGCGCGCGCCCTGTTGACCCTGGCCTTGTGTTGGCCGGCCCAGGCTCAGGCGTTCTCGGTCTCTGTGCCGACGCCGACCACCAAGACCTTCGTCAAGTGGTACACCAACAAGGTGATGTACTACCTGCACCCCTTCGGCACGCCCGACATCGGCGCGGCCGCCTCTCTGGACGAGCTGCGGCTGGGCTGGAAGGGTTGGATGGGCATCAACTGCACCGGATTGCAGTTCATCGAGGGCTACCACTGCAACACGGCGCAAGGGAAGTGCCTGTACGACAAGTCCGGCGGCGTGGCGGTCTCGTGCAGCAAGGATGCAGACTGCCCGTCAGCCTTGAACGTCAAGGTCGTCCCGATCGGCTATAACCCCAACAACCGCAACGAGTTGGTCTTTGTCGAGAACGCCGACTGGCAGTTTGGCAAGTACGTACTGGGCGTCACTTCGCCAGTCTTCGGCAGCAACGGTGCGATCCTCGAGGCCGACATCGCCTTCAACGGCTACAGCCAGAAGTGGACGACCAAGTCGGGAGAGGCGGGGTCCGGCACGCAGCACCTGCTCAGCGTCGCCATCCACGAACAGGGCCACTTCTTCGGCGCCCAGCACGTGCTCGGTGGCTACAATGCCAAGGATCCTCCGACGATGGCACCCACCGTGCAGCCGTTCGGCATGTCGGCGACGCTGAACACGGATGACCAGAAGGTCGCGTGCTTTCTGAACCCGAAGTCGGGGCCTTACACCTGCGGTACCGACGCGGACTGCCCCTACATCAACGAGCAGAACCAACAGTCGGGTGAGGAGTACTACTCCGCCAAGCTCCTCTGCAATTCCGGCTCATGCGCGTGGTCCGGCGCCGGCACGCCGGTGGGCGGCACCACTGCACTGGGCGGCGTCTGCACCGCGTCCAAGGACTGCAAGACCGGTCTGTTCTGCCAACCGTTCGGGTCCCAGGCCTACTGCTCGCAGGAGTGTACGGTCACCGCCAAGAACTGCCCGACGGGCTACACGTGCTACGCCTACCAGAACGGCGGCGGCAAGGGCGCCTGCCTGCCCGGCCAAGGCGAGCCGACGCCCAGCAAGACGCCAGGCACCGCCTGCAGTTCCAGCGCTGAGTGCACCACCCTGATGTGTCTGGACAACGTGTGCCGCGTGAAGTGCACCACCGGCAATCCCATCGAGTGCGCCAAGGGCACCGAGCAGTGCGCGCCCATTCCGTCAGCCGGTTACGGCGGCTGCCTGCCCGTAGACCAGCCCGCCCAGAAACTGCCGCTGGGGGCCAAGTGCTTCGACGCCACCGAGTGCGACTCCGGCGCATGCCTGAAGGCTGACCTGCAGGCCAACTACGGTCTGTGTCGACAGAAGTGCTCGGGCAAGGGGACGTGCCCCAGCGGATTCTCCTGCGTTCAGCAGGTCGAGGGCTTCATGGCCTGCCTGCCCGGCAACGACAAGGTCCCGGTGGGCAGCGCGTGCACCGGCACCGGCGACTGCGACACCAACCTGTGCATCGACGCCGGCAACGCGATGTTCTGTTCGAAGAACTGCGACTTGAATCAGGTCGGCGTCTGCCCCTGCGGCATGGCCTGCACCAGCACCAGCATCGGCCCCATCTGCTACCCCGGCACCAAACAGGCGTGCGTGTCGATCGGCCAGTCTTGTACGGCAGACAGCGAGTGTTTCTCTGGGCTTTGCGCGGGGGGCCTCTGCGTCGCCAGCTGCGACGTTGGCACCGGACAGGGCGGCTGCCTGCAGGGTGAGGCGTGCCTGCGTGTCCAGAACGCCAACAGTCAGGGGCGCTGCGAGAAGACCGGCGCGACCAATCTGGGCGACCTGTGCGCGCAGGACTCGGACTGCAAGTCGCTGTTGTGCGCCCCAGAGTTGGCCAGCCCGCTTGAGCTGCGCTGCCAGAAACCCTGCGATCCGTCTCAGGATTCCTGCGGACCCGGCTTGGCCTGTCGCGCGCTGGGCGTGGGGTTGGGAGCGTGCGTGCTCGTCGAGGACATCCCCAACGTGCCGGACGTGCCGGTAGTCGGTTCGCTGGTCCCGTCGAATTCGAGCGGCTGCGCAGCGGGCGGGCGCACGGCACCTGCGGGACTTGCGTTGCTGTTCGCGGCTCTTGCGCTGATGACGTGGCGGCGGCGGTCGCGCGTCTAGAACGACGCTCGCTCAGGCCCAGCCAAAACGCTCAATTCCCATCCAGATCAGCGGCATCGGTCGTTCGGCGTCCAGCCAGGCGATCATCGGCAGGCCCTTGTCCCGCGTACGATCGACCGTGCCCAGTGGACGGCGGTTCGGCTCGTGCCACGGGTCCAGCCCGGTGTCGCGGTCGGCGTCCCACCAGACCACGTGCGTCAGTCCCTCGCGCACAGCTTGAGCAGCAGCGGCCTGGGTCAACATGCGGGCGTCCTGAGCGCTCTCTGGCCGCCAAAGCAGCACATGCAGCACGGTTTCGGCGGCATCGCTGGTCCACAGCACCCAACCGCCGTCGGGCCCCCGGGCGCCGATGACGTGTGGCTCTGGCAGCCGCCGGGCCCACGCACGCGCGCGCGCACGCACGCGGAACCACTCGATGCGCTCGGCCCGAGGAGCCTCGGCCACCGCCGGCGCCGTGGTCACGCCCAGCCACGAGGGCGTCCGCTCGACTTGCTGGTGCAACAGGTCCGCCACATCGGCCAGTCCCAGCTCGGTCGCCCGCAGCGGCCAGCGGTCGGACGAGGCCACGCGCAAGACGGATTCCCTTGCCGGATGAAGCAGATAGCCCAGACGCCGGTAGAGCTGCGGCCCGACGTCGCTGTACAGCGTCAGGGCCGAATTGCCCTCGAAACGCAGCTCTGCCCCCAGACGGCGCAGCAGCTCGGTTGCGTGACCCTGTTGACGCAGCTGGGGCGCGACCAGCACCGAGGCGATCGTCTGGCCCTTCACCCGCTCGGCACGGCCTTCGGCGTCCGCCGCCCACAGCTCGCAGGCATAGGTCTCGCAGCTGGCCACCGGCTCACCGTCCGGGTCGACCAGCAGCCACATCCTGAGGACATCGCGGAGGAAATCATCAGTTGCGAGCGTTTCCTCCCGCCGCAGAAAGTCGTCGATGGCGAAACCGTCACCCCACGCCTGATGATGCAGACGCCACCGCTGCGCACGCTGCTTGGGCGTGGCCTGCACCAGCGCAAAGGCCTCAGTGTCGCCGGTCTCGCTCATGGCATCACGCTGGGGTCGTTGCAGTCCACAGCAGGGCGAATGACGCAATTGCGCTCGGCGACCAAGGGCTTTCCCGCAACGCGGTCATCGATCCACTTGCGCATGTAGGGCAGCGACGCAAGCGCCCCGTCGGTGTGGCCCAGACCCGCGCACTCCAGATACTCGATACGATAGCCCTGCTTGCACAGCTCCGGGATGCTCTTGCGCTCTGTTTCGGTGATGACGAGCTCGTCCTTCTCGCTGTAGGTCACCAGCACCGGGCGGTCCTTCAGCCGCGGCACCGAGGTCCAGGGCACGCTGTTCTCGCTGATCATGCAGCCCCAAGGCGGAAGGGCATCGAACTGACCGGCGGCCACTTTGGTCAGAAAATCGGGCGAGTACAGATCGGACAGCGTCTTCAGCGTCGAGACGTCGACGTCGGGCTTGCAGGTCGTCGACAGCCAGATCGGCACGTTCTCGGCAAGCTTCAAAGGCTCTGCATTCGCAAGCACTTCCTTCAGGTCGCCCAGGCCGTACCACTGCTGCCAGGCCGTCAGCGCGGCCACCAGCGTAATGGCGGTCGCCCCTGGATGGTTGGCGCCCCAGACCGCCAACGCGCGCAAGTCGGTCGCGGGAACGGCGGCGGCAACGGCCAGCACGTCGATCTCTGGCGCGTAGTGCGGTTGATAGCGATCGACGAAGAACGCAGCGTGCCCTCCCTGCGAGCCGCCCCAAACGATGGTGCGCTGCAGGTCCGGGTGCGTCAGCGTCGCGTCGTTGGCCAGGGCGACCCCAGCGGCACGCACGGCGTCGAGACTCGCGAGGGCGGTGGCCTCTCCGACCAGGTACGAGTGGATCGATCCGGCCGGCGACGGCGGACCGAAGCCGCGCAACCCCAGGTAATCCGGAGCCACGGCGACATAGCCCAGCGAGGCCAGCAGGGCGACCAGCCCCGCCCCCTCGAGCTCGTTCTTCGACGGCGCGCAGTCGTCCATGAAGCCGGTCGTGCCGTGCAGCCACAGGATCGTCGGCACGGGCTCCTTGGCCTCCAGGCCCACTGGCACGCCGACCAGCGCGGTGGCCTCGGTCAGTTGGCCCTTGTCTTGCGTGGTGTAGCGCAGCTTGAAGGTGCGGGCGCCGTTGCGGATCTCGCCGAGGTCGTAGCCCGTGTTCTTGAGCAGCTGCGCAATGGTGGCGGCAGACAGGTTGGTCAGCGCCATCTCGTCGAACTGCACCGGTTGGCCGACCTGTGCGGCGGGCAGCCAGGCAAACGGAGCGGCGCCGCACCGGTCGGGGGTGAACGGCGGGATGTCGGCGTCGGTACTGGCATCTTCGGCGTCGGCCGTGGCGTCCTGCGCTGTGGCGTCATCCGCGACGGAATCGCCCGGCGCTGCGGAGTCGACGGCATCGGTCTCGCACCCCGACAGGGCCAGGAGGGTGAGGGCGACGGCAGCGAAAAAGTGAAAGAAGGACGGGGTGTTCATCGGTGTCACGTCATGCATCGGTGGGGGGATTCGACTTGAACACACGGAAAAGGAAGAAGAACGACGGCAGCAGCACCAGACTTCCCAGGCCGAGCACCCACAGCACGGGACGCAGCACGGTCTGGGGCGCCGCCGCCGACTCGACGGTCAGGTTGGGCGGCAGCAGGTAGGGGAACTGGGCAAACCCCCAACCAGCAACGATCAGCGCCACATGCAGGGCAGCGGCGACCCGGGCCACGGAATACCACCTCCGCCACAGCGCCGCCACCGCCACCACGGCCGAACCGCCGACCATGACGTGGAATGCCAGGGACCACGACCGCTGCGTCAACCCCGCGGCGACCAGCGGTGCGTGTTGGCGGGCGAGCACGAAGGCGCCCCAGGCCGTCAGGAACACGATCGGCGCCGTCATCAGCGCACGCCACCGAAAGTCCTCTTGCAGCCTGGGGTCTCGCGTCTCGAGCGTCAGGTACACGGCCGCCAGGAACGCGAACAGGGCGACCGCCAGCAGACCGACGGCCAAGGGAAACGGCGCCGCCCAGGCCGAGACGAAGTCGGTGACGACCTGATGCGTGCGCGGATCGACGGGCAGTTGTCCCGACGCCACCGCCCCGGCCGAGACGCCCAGCATGAATGGCGTGACGACACTGGCGCTTGCGAACACCCGCCCCCACCAGCGCAGCGTCTCGTCCGTGCCACCGCCATACGACCGGAACGTGAACGCCGAGCCTCGCAGCACGACGCCGATCAGCATGACGGTCAACGGGATGTGCAGGGCCGTCGCCATCGCGGCGAACGCGAGGGGAAAGCAGACGAACAGCAAGACGACGGCGAGGATCAGCCAGACGTGATTCGCCTCCCAAATCGGTCCCAGCGCATCGGAAATGACCTTGCGCTGCCTGGCCTTGCGCGGGCCAGACGCCAGCAGGTCCCACACGCCGCCGCCAAAGTCCGCGCCGCCCGACACCGCGTACACGACCAAGCCAGCCAACAACACGCCGGCCACCGCCAACGCCTCGGTGTTCATGCGTCACCTCGATCCGTCGCGGTCGCGCCGCCTTGCGCCTTGTCCGTCGCGGCCAGACCCGGGCTGGCGAACACCTGTCGCTTCATCAGCAAGACGACCACGACCGCCAGCACCAGGTAGAGCAGGGTGAAGGTCAAGAACGGCACGATCAGGTACGGCATCGGTGTGACGGCGTCGGCGGTGCGCAAGAACCCATGGATCACCCAAGGTTGCCTGCCGACCTCGGTGACGACCCAACCCGCCTGGACGGACAGCATCCCCATCGGCCCTGCCACGACCAAGGCCTTCAACAGCCACGGATCCAGCGGCACGCGCTTGCGACGCCGCCACAGCACCGCCGCCGCCAACGCCACCGCGGCCATGTACATGCCCATGCCCACCATCGCCTGAAAGGCCACGTGCACGACGGCCACGGGGGGGCGGTCCTGCTTGGGGATGTCCTTCAGCCCCGTCACAGCGGCGTTCGGGTCGCCATGCGCGAGAAAGCTGAGACCATACGGGATCTCCAGCGCCCACGACGTCGTCTCGGCCACCTCGTCGGGCCAGCCGCCGATCGACAGCGGTGCGGCCGCACGGGTCTCCCAGTGGGCCTCGGCAGCCGCGAGCTTGGCGGGTTGGTTGCGGGCGATCTGCTTGGCGCTGAAGTCGCCGCTGATCGGCTGCAGCACGCCCGACACGATGGCAACGCCCAGCGCGATGGCAAACGCCCTTTGGTGGAAGCCCTGGCCGGGCTGTCGCAGCAGGACCCAGGCGTGGATGGCGGCGACAGCGAACGCGACCGCTTGAAACGCCGCGATCGCCATGTGGGTCACCTGGGTGGGCGCCGCCGGGTTCAGCATCGCCGCCCACACGTTCACGTCGCGGATCTCGCCGCCGACGATCGAGAAACCCGCCGGCGTGTTCATCCACGCATTGGCCATGACGACGAAGACGCCGCTCGCGGTGCCGCTGACCAGCACGGCGACGCCAGAAAGCCAATGGATGAGAGGACTCACGCGATCCCATCCGTACAGCCAGATGCCCAGGAAGATGGCCTCGAGGAAGAAGGCGAATCCCTCGAGCGAGAACGGCATCCCGATGACGGGTCCCGCGTGGCGCATGAACGTGGGCCACAGCAGCCCCAACTCGAACGACAACACCGAGCCCGAGACCGCCCCGACCGCGAACAGGATGGCGGTGCCCTTGGCCCACCGGTGCGCGAGCTCGCGGTAGTCCGGTTCGCGGGTGCGCAGCCACAGCCCCTCGGCGATCACCATCAGCAATGGCATCGCCATGCCGACGACCGCAAAGAACATGTGAAAGCCAAGCGACATCGCCATCTGGGATCGCGCGGCCAGCAGGTCGGTCATGTCGGACTCCACTCGTCGGGTCACACCGGGATGCGCAACCTTGCGACGTTTGATCGGCAACGGCAAGGCCATGTTGGCGCCGCGCCGCTTGACCCGCTTGCCACCACGACTATTCTCCGGCGGCACTCGCCAGACCGCCGCCCGCCCTTTCCACCCATCCGGAGCCGCTCATGTACCTGACCGTCCTTGCCCTACATTCGCTGTTGCGCTGGGTCGTCCTCGTCGCCCTGATCCTGACGGCTACTGCCGCGGTGCGTGGCTGGACGGGAGCCCGCCCTTGGACGTCGGCCAGCGCTCGCTGGGGTCGCATCGGTGTCATTGCGATGGACGTGCAACTTCTGCTTGGCCTGCTGCTCTACGCGTTCCTCAGCCCGATGACACACTCCGCCTTCGCAAACTTCGGCGCCGCGATGCGCGACCCCATCTCGCGATTCTGGGCCGTGGAGCACATTTTCCTCATGGTCACCGCTTTGGTGGCCGTGCATGTCGGTTTCGCCACGGCCAAGCGCGCCGTCGAGCCCGTGGCCAAACACCGCAGGACCGCCATCGGCTTCTCGCTGGCGCTGGTGGCCACCCTGATCGCGATTCCGTGGCCAGGGACGCGCACCGCCCGACCGTTGGTCCGGGGCCTGTCGGAAGCCCCGGCGTCCATCGAAAGCCCTTTGAACTCGGGGCAGGGCGATGATTCAGCCGCCATGCACGAGCCCGGGTCCGCCCCCGCAGCGAAATAGGGCCGTTCCGGTCCTAAATCAATCGTGAATCCGAGACGTTGACTTGCGCCAGAAGCGGAGCCAGCATCGCCAGCCTCTGGGCTCCTCCCAGAGCACGATGCCGGCGACCACCGATCACCGGCCTCCTCCAAAAAAGCCGACAGCGTCCCGCGCGGAAGGTCCGCCAAGGCGTAGGCTTTCTCTGGTTCAGGAGAGTCCATGTCTCCCCCTACCCAGTCTCCAGACGGCGCGGCCTCCAACGGCCTGACCCTGCAGCAGGCCATCGCGGAAGCCCACCGCTGCCTCCTGTGCCATGACGCCCCGTGCAGCAAGGGCTGCCCCGGCGGCACGGATCCGTCGAAGTTCATTCGCCAGATCCGCTTCTACAACTTCAAGGGGGCGGCCCGGACCGTGCTGCGCAACAATCCGCTGGGCGGCGTGTGCGCGTACGTCTGCCCGACGGAAGAAACCTGTCGCCATGCGTGCTTGCGCGGCGAGATCGACACCCCGATCGACATCGACGGGTTGCAGCGATTCGCGGTGGAGTACGGCCGCAGCCAGGGCCTGACGGTGCTCGAGAAGGGCCAGGACAAGGCTGCACGCATCGCGGTCATCGGCGCAGGTCCTGCGGGCCTGGCGGCGGCGGCCAACTTGGCGCGTTTCGGCTACAAGGTCACGGTCTTTGAGGCACGGGCGGAAGCGGGCGGCATGCTCCGCTACGGCGTTCCGGCGCACCGGCTGCCGCTGGAGGCGCTCAACGCCGACGTGCGGGAGATTCAGTCGCTGGGCGTCGAGATCAAGACCTCGCACCCCATCGACCGCGAGAACGCGACCGCGTTGCTCGACCAGGGCTACGCGGCGGTGTTTGTGGCCCCGGGTTTGTGGAAGGCGTTCGAGTTGAATCTGCCCGGCAAGGACCTGCAAGGTGTTGGTACGGCCCTCGAGTTCCTCGAGCTCGCCCGCACCGACACCCAAGCGGCTGCCCAGCGCGTCGCGGGCCGCAACATCGCGGTCATCGGTGGCGGCGCGGTCGCGATGGACGTGGCGCACACGGCGCGCGAGCTTGGCGCCCAGCGCATCTACGTCCTGACACTCGAGGGGCTCAGCGAGCTTCCGGCCACCGCGGCTGAGCTCGACCAAGCCCGTGAAGACCACATCATCTTCAAGCCCCAGAGCCGTGTCGTAGCCATCGCCGGTCAGGGCGGCTTCGTCACCGGGCTGCAGGGCTGCGAGACCGAGTGGGTGGTCAAGGGCAAGCTGACGCCCGACAACGCCCGCGACGTCGACGGCACCGGCTTCGAGTTGCGCGTGGGTGCCGTGATCCAAGCCATCGGTCAGGGACCCAGCGAGGTCGTCGGCCGCATCCTGTCTCAGGCCGAGCGCAAGGGCCGGTTGGTCGCGGCCGACGCGGTCACCCTGGCCACCAGCGTCGATCGCGTCTTCGCAGGCGGCGACATCGTGCGCGGCGCAGCGACGGTCGTGAAGGCGGTCGCCGACGGCAAACGAGCAGCGGACGCCATCCACAAAATGCTCACGGGTACGGAGGTGACGGCATGAAGAAGCGTCCCAGCCTGGAAGTGAATTTCTGCGGCGTGAAGTTCCCCAACCCGTTCTGCCTGTCGTCGTCGCCCGTCGGCAACACCTACGACATGGTGGCGCGGGCGTTTGACCACGGATGGGGCGGCGCGGCGTTCAAGACGGTCGGTCTGGACTACGAGGTCAAGATCACCCACCCGTCGCCTCGCCTGAATGGCTACAACTTCGCGAACCACAAGGTGGTTGGCCTGCAAAACGTCGAGCAGATCTCGGATCGCACCACGACCGAGAACTTCACCGACATCGCGCGCCTGAAGAAGAACTACCCCAAGCACGCGGTCATCGCGTCGATCATGGGCCTGACGCACTCGCAAGACTGGGTCGAGCTCGCGAAGATGGCGCAGGACTCGGGCGCGGACATGATCGAGTGCAACTTCTCTTGCCCGCAAATGACGGTCGAGGGAACGGGGCACAAGGTCGGACAGGACGCCGCGCTGATCGAGACGTTGACCAAGCTGACCAAGAGCGGCTGCTCCATCCCTGTGATGGCCAAGATGACGCCGAACGTCGCGGACATGCTGCCCATGGCGCTCGGTGCCAAGGCGGGCGGTGCGGATGCGATCTCGGCCATCAACACCGTGCGCGCGATCTCGGCGGTGGACATCTTCAACTACGTCCCGATGCCGACGGTGGGCCAGAAGGGCTCGGTGTCCGGCTTCTCGGGCGCAGCGGTCAAGCCGATTGCACTGCGTTTCGTGTCTGAGTTGGCGTCGGACCCGCGGCTGCAGCTGCCGATCAGCGCGATGGGCGGCCTGTACACGTGGATGGACGCGGTCGAGTTCCTGCTGCTGGGCGCCACCACGTTGCAGTGCACCACGGCGGTCATGCACCACGGCTATCGCATCGTCGAGGACATGAACGAGGGTCTCGAGGACTACTTGGCCGACCGCGGCTTCCAGTCCGTGCATGACATCATCGGCCTCGCGCTGACGAACGTGACCGACCCGAACGGCCTGACACACAAGACCCAAGCGATCTCGCTGATCGACAAGGACAAGTGCGTCGGTTGCGGCCAGTGCCTGCTGGCTTGCCGTGACGGCGGGGCGCAAGCCATCACGCTGGACCCGCGCCGCAAGGCCGTCGTCGACGAGAACGAGTGCTTCGGCTGCCTGATGTGCAAGCACATTTGCCCGGTCGAGGACTGCATCACGTACAAGACGGTCCCGCACCATCTGGCGCATCTGGCGACCGCCTAGCTTCCTCCCGGCCCCCTGACCTCCCCCAACTACCTTCAGATCGGCGGCCGCTCGAAGCCGTGGCCGATCACCTCGGTCACATCTTGCACGAAGGTAAAGGCGTTGGGGTCCTGGTCCTTGACGATCTTGCGGGCCACGGCCAACTGCCGGGTGCGCAGGATACACAGGACCACCTTGGTCTGGTTTCCCGTGTAGGCGCCCTCTCCCTGCAGAAAGGTCGCGCCGCGGTCCAGGCCGTTCATCAACGCGTCGGCCACTTCGCGGGGGCGGTTGGTGATCGTCAGCATGGCCTTGTTCGCGCCCACGCCCACGATCGTCTGCTCGACCACCACCGACTCGACCAGGATCGCCACGGCGGTCGCAAGGGCGGGTTCCAGGCCGTAGAACCAGGCCAACCCCAGGACGCCCGACGCATTCAGCACGAAGAACAGCGGCCCGATGCGGACTGAGCTGACCTTGCGGATCGCTGCCGCGATCACGTCGGTGCCGCCTTGCGACGCCCGCGCGCGAAACACCAGACCGGTCCCCAGCCCCGCCACCACGCTGCCCGCCAGCAGGTTCAGATAGAAATCCTTGACTGGATGCAGGGTTGCGAGCGGCTGCGTGACCGCCAGTGCCAGCGACAGACCGGCCATGCCCAGCAAGCTCCACAGCAGGAACTCGCGCTCGAGCAGCCGGCGGGTCCCCAAGAAAATCGGGATGTTCAGTGCGACCAGCACCGCCGCCGACGGCAACGGCGTCAGGTAGGACACCAGCAGCGCGATTCCGGCGACGCCGGCCGTCAACAGGTGGATGGGCACGAGAAACAGCTGGATCCCCGCCGCCGCCAGCAGCGAGCCAGCGGTGACGAGGGCGATGCGGATCAAGAGATCGTGAACGGCGGGGCGCATGGCGAGACCTGGGCCGGGCAGGGGGGCCCGATGGGGGGCCGCGATGGTAAGCCCGCCAGCGCCGCGAGAGAACCCCTGGCGACCGGCAGAGACACCCCAGGCGCGCCGCCCCGGTCTACAGCGACAACGGCGCCCCATGGCGCATGGTGTGCACCGCAAAGCTGCGGCAGTGCAGGTGCGCCTTGGCAACGCCCTCGTAGTCCGGCGCCTGCGGCCAGGACACCGCGCAGTGCACCGCGCGCACGTGCCTTTGTCCCTTGGGCAGTGCGGTGGCGGCGGCGAGAACGGGCTCCCACTCCTCGGCCGTCCCATCCAGCACGACCGTCGTCACGTGCAAGCGTCCCAGCGCGGCCAGAATTCCGTCACCGTCGACCACACGCACCACGTCGAACGCCGGGGGCTCGTCTGCACCCGCCAGTTGCTGCGCCAGCCCCTGCCACGCCACGTGAGATTCCGCAGAGCAGGCAAGCACTTCCACGGGGTTGCCGGTGCAGGCCGCCGCCACCGCGTGCATGACCGCGTTGCCGCCGGGAACCCGCCGACCCGCCAGCACCACCACAGGGCCGCGCGGCAACGACCAGCGATTGAAGCTGTCCTGACCGGGGATCACGCGGTTCAGCTCGGCGCCTGACGCAAGTCCGGGCAGCTGCTGCAGCATCCACGTCAGAAGGGCCTCGACGTGACCCCGCGACTCCGGGTCCAGCATCCCCTTGGGCAGCGTCTCGAGCGCCCGCTGCATCGCCGCCGCCAGTCGCAGCCCCTTGGCCACCGAAGTGGACTTGGGAGCCGGGCCATGCTCGTGCACCGCGTGGTCGTGAGCTGCGTGCGGCAGGTCGTCGTCTTCCACCGTCGAAGTCTCGGGATTCTCCATGTCGTTCAGCACGGCAGCGGCCTGCGGGTCCATGGGACCACGCGAGAGCACCGAAGGCGCCAGCGACGAATAGAAGGAGGGCAGGTACTCGTGACCGCCGGCTTTGGGGCCTGTACCGGAAAGCTTGAAACCTCCGAAGGGTTCAATACCTACGCGCGCACCCGTGACCGTTCTGTTCACATAGACATTGCCGCACTCGAGCAGGTCGCCGAGTCGGGCGATGTCGTCTTGCGACTGGGTGAACATGCCCCCTGTCAAGGCGAAGTCGGTGCCGTTGAAGAGCTGGACCGCGTGCTCCATGGACTTGGTGGGGATGATGTGGACGATGGGGCCGAACAGCTCCTTTTGCGCGTAACTGTCTGGCTTCACCGCCGCTTCAGCTGGTAACAGGACGACGGTCGGGCCGACCAGATGGCCTCCCCGCGGTGTTCCGGCGAACGAGCGACCGGGCTCGGGCTGGGCCGGCATCGGTCCCGGAGCAGACTGCTGGCTGCGATCGACCAGGACCTCGCCGCCGTTGTCGCGGGCTTCCTGTCCCGCAGCCTCCGCATCCTTGCGCAAGCGGGCCTGCTCCTGCGCGGTGATCACCGGATTGACGCGAGTGCCGTGCGACGCTGCCGGACCCAGTTGCAAGTCGTTGGCGGCTCTGCGGAAACGGGCGAGGAAGGCGGGCAGGATTCGCTCGTCCACCAGGATCCGCGACGCCGCCGAGCACTTCTGTCCCGCGTGACCGAACGCCGAATACAGGCAACCGCTGACCGCCTCGTCCAGGTCGGCAGAGGCCGTGACGATGACCGCGTTCTTGCCGCCCATTTCGGTGATGGCGCGCTTGGTTCGGCCATCGACCACCTGAGGCGCCATCGCGCTGTAGATCCACGAGCCCACGCCCACCGACCCGGTGAAGACGCTGGCCGAGACGTCGGGGTGCTGCACCAGACGGTTGCCGACCTCAGCACCCGGACCCGTCATGTGGCGGAAGACTGCAGGCGGGACGCCCACTTCGCGCAGCAGCCGCACCAGAAGCTCGACGATCAGGGGGGTGGGGCGCGCGGACTTCAGCAGCACCGCGTTGCCCGACACAAGGGCGGCGATGGCCATGCCGCAGGGAATCGCCAAGGGGAAGTTCCACGGTGCCACCACGGCCACCACGCCCCACGGCTTGGCCTCAGGCCAGGTCGTCTCGACGCGGAACGCCTCGCGGGCATAAAACATCATGAAGTCGATGGCTTCATCGACGTCAGCCAGTGCCTCGTTGCGGGCCTTGCCGCCTTCCAGAGCTGCGACGGCCGCAAAGTCCAGACGCCGCACGCGCATCCGCTCGGCAGCCCGCATCACCAGCGTGGCGCGCTGACCCACCGACCGCGCCGCCCACAGGGGCTGTTGCGCCAGAGCGTCTGTGACCGCCACGTCGACGTCGGCGGCTGTGCAGAACGCAATGTGCCCCAGCACGTCGTCGGTGTCGGAGGGGGATCGAACCACCATCATCGGACCAGAGCGCACGTCGACCGCCGTCGCATCCTCGCGGAACGGCAGCAGCAGCCGTCGCATCGCAATCGCCTCGTCGAACGCCGCGCGATGCGGGGCCAGATAGAGGCGTGCAGGTCCGCAGTTGCGGAACGGCGGCATCTCACTGGGCGGGTCAGCGACGTTGAGAGGATCGCGTGCGATCTGGCCCTGTTCCATCGCCCCGTGCAGCACGCGACTTGGGGGCGTCAGGCCGAGCTGCAGGTCCACGCCCGCGCGCGCCATCGTCAGCACGCCGACCTGCGAGCTGTTTTCGAGGATACGCCGCACCAGATACGCCATGCCCACCAGCAGACTGCCCACCGGGATGTAGTTGCGAACGGCCCAGCCCTGCTTGGCCAACGCGGTGCTGAGGCCCTCGTACGTCATGTGCAGTGCCTGATGCTCGACCGGCGGTGCACCCGGGTACATCAGCTCGCGAGCCTCGTGGGCAAAGCAGTGGTCGCGCAGGTTGTGGCTGCCGATGCACAGCTGGACGGCGTCGTGGCAGGCCAGGATGCGCAGCACCAGCATCTGGAACATCGCGTCCGACTCGGCCTTGTTCAGGAACTCGGGGGCGCAGAAGCCATGCGCGTCGGCTTCGGTGGTCTCGGCGTCCCAGTAGGCACCCTTGACCAGACGAATCGGCATCCGCACGCCGCGCTGGCGACAGTACCCCGTCACGGCGTCCAGATGCTCTGGGGCGTCACGCAGGTACGCCTGAATCGCGAGGCCGATGCCCGCGTGCCGACGCAGGTCCGGATGCGACAACACACGGCGCAGCATCAGGAAGTTCAGATCTCGGACGTGGAAGTGCTCGGCGTCCAGGTTGATGAAGACGCCCAACCGGCGAGCCTCCAGCAGGATACGCTCGAGCCGTGGCCCCACACGTTGCCACGTTCCCTCCGGGTCGTCGGGATTGAAGTCGCTGCACAGCGCAGACACCTTCACCGACACGTTCGCCCGTTCGACGCCCGCCCGATTCTTGGGCTGGCTGGGGCCGTGCCGCTCTCCCAGACCGCGCACCAACGCAAGCACGCGGTCGCAGTACACGTCGGCTTCGGCCTCGCTGACGACAAGCTCGCCCAGCTGGTCAACCGTCGCGTCACGCCCCGAGTCGGCCAACCCCTGCAGTGCGGGCCACGCCGTCTCCATGGACTCGCCGGCGATGAAGATGCGCGCGAGCATCCGCACGGCCCGCCGCGTGCCCCAAGCCACCCAGACGACCGGGAACAGTGGCACCACGAAGTTTGCGAATCTACACAGGTTCTCCAGCCACTTGGGCAGCGGCTGCCGGTCACCGGTGCGTTCGTTTCGGCGGGCCAACCCCGAGTCATCGACGATGCGTCGCATCATCTCGCGCAGCAGGCGCACCACCTCGCCGCCCTTGCGGTCGTGGTCCAAGGCGGGCAGGGCAGCGACAAACCGCAGGGCGTGCACGCGAAGAATGGCGTACCTCGCGTTCAGGTCGAGACCCCACTGGCTGATGCGCTCGAGCGTCGTCGGCCGATAGGCGCGCAGGTCGGGCTCGATAGCAGCGACCCGCACGGCGATGCGACGGTTCAACTCCTCGTGCTGACGCGCGAACTCTCCCTGCGGGTGCAGCACGTCGGGCAGGTTGTGGCGGGCGATCAGGGTCTCGATGACCAGCGGCGAGTTGTCGTCGCGCGCAGTGCGGTAGCCAGCGACCAGTGCCTCCAGATCGGACAGTGCCCGCTGCACCCGCGCGCCTGAGTCCGCCGTCTCGCCGCGGTGACGCACGGCGTGCAGGATGCTGGCCTCGGCCGAGAACCTGGGCGAACCCAACAGGATCCATCCGGCCTCTTCATTGACGACCACGCTGAACAGGTGGCTGCCGATGTCGATGCTGGTCCGCCAGCAGCCGCGACCGGGGGCAATCAGGGCAGCGTGCAGCGCCACTTGAACGGAGAGCGAGACCTCGTCGGCGTCGGACCGCCTCACCACCTCGCCCAGGTCTTCTGAGCAGCGCAACAGCCAGTCGCGGCCACGCGCGTGCGTCTTCAGGGTCAGGATGGAGGGAAGGACGTCCTGCAGGAGCGGCTGGGACATGTTTCACCGGAATGGCAGGGGGCGCACGGCACACGGGCGGGGGGAGCCCGGGGTCACACGACCGCAAGGATAGTCCACGGTGCACCGATTCGATAGCGAGGCAGCCCCTTGGGCGCACCGGAAAGGGACCCTTGGGCGGATGACGCACGGGCAGGTCAAAGCAAGCTTCGCGGCGATCCATCCCGTTCCGTTTTCAAGTCACTGATTTAGCTAGATCTTTCGCACGCCGTGGCATGCACTCGTCCCCAAATCGCCTTCCAGGTCAGCGCCGCGAACACCTGAGGCTGCAAGGATTCTTGCGCCGTCCTGAACTCAACGCGGATCCCGTCGGCCGCCCGCGGCTGGGTCGAAACGACAACAACCCGTTCTGCAAAGCTATTTGCTCAAGCGGTGGCGCAGATACAGCACGACGCCGAACACCGCAAGCGCAGCCGTTACCGCCGCGGTCGCCAGATTCCACTTTCCGGCCGGCCCATCGACGTATGCGGTCCACAGAAAGAAGGCCGTAAACGCCGCACCCGCGCCCATGGCCTGCGCGCCCAGCCGCCGCATCCTGCGGACCTGGATGTCCTCGACCCTGCGCGTGTCGGTCGCCACCTCGGTCACCAGATCCGCCGCCGTGGTGGTGGACAGGCCATGCCGCGTCAACGCGATTCGAAGCTGCTCCAACTGGACGTCGTCAAACGCATCGCCACGCCGTGCCCGCCGCAGGTATCGCCACAAGTACACAGTTTCGATGCCGAATTCGCCGTCGTCTGACTCGGGCGCGTCGGCGTCCGCCGCGGGCAACTGCGCCAGCAGGTCATCGACCACCGCTTGCGCGATGGCGGCCGAAAACCCGCTGCGCTCAAAGGCGCGAATCAGCGCATTGGGCGTGGCGCCTTCGGCAAGCAGGTCTGATGCCTGCCCAAGCAGGTCATCGGCCGTCTGCTCTGCACTCCAGGGTTCGTCGCGGGGGGAGGAATCGGGCGTCGGACGTGGCGTCATGGGCGGTAGGTGTCCTTGTCGAGTGCTTGCGTGGAGTGGATCCGCCACCTATCGTGTGGGCTCCAAAGTGAGTCCGGGAGGCACCGTGGCGTCCGAACCGACCCTGATCTGGCGTCTGGAGCAGCGGCTCGGGCGGGGCACCCTGTGGCTGATGGCCACGTTGCTGGGCGTCCACGTCCTGTTCCTGCTGGGACGGAGCATGGGCGGCCCCGACGGCGCGGCCATGACACTGTACAACGAGCACTTGGCGCTGTCTGCCGGGGCGTTGCGGCGGGGCGAGCTGCAGACGCTCGCGACCTACGGCCTGCTGCACGATCTCGACGGCTATCTGCACATCCTGTTCAATTGCATGGTGTTGTACTTCTTCGGTCCGGCTCTCGAGCGGCGCTGGGGCACGGCGGCCTTCCTGCGCTATTTCGCCATCGCGGTGGTCGCTGGCGGTGTGTTTCAGGGCGGCTTCGACCTGATGGCCGGGCGGGAGAATCTGACGGTAGGGGCTTCGGCGGGCCTGATGGCGCTGTTGGCCGCCTTTGCCTGGAGCAACCCCAACGCCCAGATCCTGCTGTTCTTCGTGATCCCGGTGCAGGCGCGCTACCTGATCCCGGTGACGGTGGGGATGGACCTGCTGGTGTGGCTGACGGACGGCGGCGTTGCGTTCTTCGCCCACCTGGGTGGTCTGGCCGCGGCATGGGTACTGTTGCGCGGAATCCCTCCCCGGCGACACATGGCCGCGACGGCACGCGGAACTTGGGTGTGGCTGTTGAAGCGACTCGGGCTGCGAAAGCAACGACCGTTTCACGTCATCGACGGTGGACGCAAGAATGACCGTGACCGATCGCGGTGGAACTAGCCGTCCTTGTGCTGGTAACCGCCTAGTCGCCCGCGGCGTTCAGGGGCGTACGCTCTGGAACCCTTCCGTACGCTCCCATCCCGCTGGAAGCAAACACCCGGCCGGTGCTGTCGATCAGGAAGCCCTCCGCCTGGTCCTCGTGGTTCAGCAGATCGATGCCGGCACGCGGCCCCAGCACGAACACGGCGGCGCTGAGCCCGTCTGCCAGCGTCGCATCCTTTGCCACGACGGTGACTTGCAGGACGCCGTCTACTGGCACACCCGTCCGTGGGTCCAGCACGTCGTGATAGCGATGGCGCCCCTTCACCGTGAATCGCTCGCCGTCTGAGCGCGTGGCCACCGCCTCGCCGTCGACGAACAGGCGGGTGACGATCTGACCCGGGTTGCGCGGATTCGCGATGGGAATCGACCAGATGCGCCCCTGACTTCGTCCCTGGGCATAGGCGTCCTGGCCGATGCGGATTTGAAAGTCCTGCACCCCCGCCTGACGCAGCACCTGCGCGGCCCGGTCGCAAGCGTAGCCGTGCCAAAGGTCCTGCAACGTCACGCGAACCCCATGCTGCAGGATGCGGACGGTTGGGGTGGTCCCTGGCGTGAGCACGACCTGACGGCAACCGGTCAACGCGCGCCGGGCGCCGAGCTCCTGCGGCAAGGGTCGAACGAACGGACGGGCAGAGAAGCTCCACAGGTAGTCATAGCTGGCCACCGTCGGGTCGAACGCGCCTGATGTCTGCCGGCACAGCGTCAGGCTGCGGTCCAGAAGTCCCAAGGTCTCGGGGCTGACGGGAACGGCCTCCAACGAGGCGACGGTGTTGATGGCCCGCACTTCCGAACCGGGGGCCGCGCTGTCGAGCTGTTGTCCGATGCGCGTAACCTCCGTCATCGCTGTCTGGATGGCCATGCGGGCAAGCTCGGCGTCCGGGTGGTGGACACGAATGGAGCATCGGCCGCCCAGCAGGACGCGCATGTCCTCGTATTCGCTGGATGCTTCGTCTCCGCCCCCCGCACGCACCGCCTCGGCGCCGTCGTCCGCGCGCTGAGCTCGGGCGCTGCCTGCCTCGACCAACTGCCACACCGTCGTCAGACACAGCGCGGCCAGAAACGGCAGCGGTCGCGAGGGGTTGGGTGTTCTGGCAAGGCGCATTCGGACTCGCATCAGGGGGAGGTGGCCGGTCGGAGGTCGGTCACAGGTCTCGCCGTCACCAGAACGCGGGGATACGCGCGGTCATTCCCCAGCGCCGTCCCGCGTCTCATGGTCGGTCACGCTCTGACTCTGCAGCGTCTTCCTCAGCCTCAGACTCGCGAACTGCAGCTTCGTACTCGGGATCGTCTCCCGGCAGGTCCGGGCCTTCACGCCATTCATGCCCACAAGACCGACACGTGAAGTAGCGAATGCGACCGCCGCCGTCCGGGGGCTCTGCCGGCCACGCTGGCTCCGGCACTCGAGGCTTGCGACCGCCCAGCGCCGCGCACTTCGGACAGCGGTTGCCCAGCAAGCGCGCGAACACCATGCCCACGATGCCCAACGCGGCGGCCAGTAGCCCTGCGCTGATCAGGACGGGGTCCGGTGTACCCGGTCCGGCGGACATGCCCGCCAACAGCAGGCCGAACATCATCAGCCCGAGGCCGCCAAACATCAGCAGTAGAAACAACAACAGCGACCCGCAGCCGGTGTCGTGCAGTGGGGGCAGCCCGACGTAGGTGACAGGCGGGTCGTCGTCGTCATCGATGGGGTCGGTAGCGTCGGCCACTGGGCACCTCAGGGTCGAAGGGAATGCACGCCGATGGTCGGTCAGACGGTCGACGCGTTCAAGTCCGCCACGTCAGGCTGGCTTTCAGGTCCAGCGCCCGCTGGATGCGCCGCAGATGGTCGTCCGGATGGCCAAAGAAGTTGCGCGACAGCGCGGCGTCGGTGGCGTACGCCTGACGCAACGACTCGGGGTCGGCCGAGTTGGGAAAAGGCTCGTACTCAAAGGGTGTTTCGCCGTCCAACCACCAATCCGTGAAGCCGTGACGTTGGTGGTGCTTGTCGTACAACGCGGTGCCGGGATAGGGCACCAGCACACCGCGCGCGTTCAGCATCGCTCCGGAGGCCGCCGCTCGCTCCATGAAGGCACAGGTTGCGTCGACCTCCGCCTCCGTCTCGTCGGGCCAACCAAACATCGCGTTGACCATCACCCGCACGCCGGCATCCCGGCACAGCTCGACCGCGTGCAGGACCCGGTCAACCGTCACGCCCTTACTGATCTGCTTGATCCGCAAGGGGTCTCCGCTCTCTGCGCCCAGGTCCAAGCCGCCACAACCCGCGCGCCGCATCGCGTCCAAGGTCTCCGCATCCAGATGCGTCGGGTGGACCGAAGCGCTCCAGTGCATGCCGCCCAGCCGCTCCAACGCCAACGCCACCTGTGCGACGCGCCGCCGGTTCACCGCAAACGAGTCGTCGAAGAACACGAACGCGGGCGAGGCCTGCTCGTCGCGCAACCGCTTGGCTTCCTGGGCGATTCGCTCAGGTGAGTGGGCGCGGAACGTCCGCCCGGTCACGGCGTTGCAGCAGAACGTACACGCCGCGGGACAGCCACGGCTCGCCAACATCCCGCCAAAGCTGGCGGGACCGGTCAGGCCGTACCAAGCGGGGTCGAACAGGTCCAGTGCGTCGGTGGGAGAGGCCAGGGCGTCCAGGTCCATCGTCGGCCCACGCCCAGCCGTCTGCACCGGCCGGCCGTCGGCGCGCCACGCAAGTCCCTGTACGTGCGAGAGATCCTGCGAAGCGGGCAGGGCACCCCGGTCTGCCGCGTCCGCAAGCGCGACCAACGCCTCCTCCCCCTCGCCAGCCACCGTCAGGTCAAAGCCGTGGTGCAAGGGCTCCAGCGGCCGCACTGTCGCGTGTGGCCCCCCGGCAACCCAGACAACCCCGCGCGGCGTCTCGGGATGTGCGCGCAACTCGGCCACCAGCCGGTACGCCCGGTGCAGGCCCAACGTCTTGAGGTGCACACCCACCACTTGCGGGTCGAAGGCTGCGATCTGTCTGGCGATTGCGATGGTCTCGCGGGTTCCGTGGGGCGCCGCCGCGTCCGCAACTGCCACTTCGTGACCCGCCCGCCGCAGTGCTGCCGCAAGAAAGCCCAGCGCCAACCCGGGGCGACGCATCGCCTCGGACGACGGCGGCTGGATCAGGAACACGCGGGCCATCGCAAGCTCCAATTCGGTCTCAGGTTCTTGGTGCCGGTGCGGCTATTTGTCCGCCCCCGCGCGCAACCCCTCGTCCAGCTGCCACGGTCCCCGTCGGTCAGGGGCCGCCACCGCGTGCGCCAGCAGCTGTCCAAATACCCGTCTCGGCACCAGCGTCGCGCCAAACCCGGCCAGCAGCGGAGTCTCGACCTGCGCGTCCACCAGCGTGAACGCCCAAGCCTGCAGCTGCCGGACAAGGGTGACGAAAGCCACTTTGCTGGCGTCGTCGGCTACCGCAAACATCGACTCACCGAAGAAGGCTTTCCCCAACGAGATCCCGTACAGCCCTCCGACCAACTGGCCCTCGCGCCAGGCCTCGACCGAGTGTGCGTAGCCACGCCGATGCAAGTCGGTGTAGGCCGCCAGCATCTCGGGCGTAATCCACGTGCCGTCCTGATCGGGTCGGTAGGCGAGGGCGCAGGCCTTCATCACCTCGGCAAACGAGGTGTCCAGCGTGATAGAGAAAGGGTGTCGTTTCAGAACCTTGTGCAGCGTCCGATTCACCCGCAGCAGGCCAGGCGCCAGCACACAACGCTCAGGCGGCGCGTGCCACATCAGCGGATAGCCCTCAGCCGGCCAGGGGAAGATGCCTTGGCGATAGGCGAGCAGAAGTCGCTCGGGGCGCAGGTCGCCGCCAACTGCCAGTACGCCGGAGGGATGGGCGTCCTCAGGGTCGGGGAAGCGCAACTCCGCGGTCAGACGGGCGATTCGACTCACTTCGCGACTTCGACCTTCAGGCCCCACCCGGTCAGGTGCTTCAGCGCGGCCTTCTGGGTGGTCTCGACGGCCTTGCGATTCGGGTCCTTCTCGCCGCGCTCGTCTTTGGACTGCTTGGTGTAGCGGTCGTAGCCAGCCTCAATCTGCCGCATCGCCTTGTCAGTTGCGTCGAAGAACGCCCTGAATTCGGCTGCCTGCTTGCCATCCAGACCCTTGACCTTCTCCAAACGCGCGCGGTCCTTGGCGATGCGCTTGGTGGGGACGGCGACCCAGCGGCGCAGCGATTCCATCTTGGGCATGTTGTAGCCCAGCCAGCTCTTGTTCGCGTACCGGTCGTATGCGCCTCCAAGGTCAGCAAGGAAAAAGCCATACGAATCGACCAGCTGCTGGCGGAATGTGGCGACATCCACATCGGCCCCCACCACCGCCGGGTCGTCGTCGGGCTGCAGCTCGTCCGGCCACTTCTCGATGTCGGCGGCTGCGCGGTCCAGGTCCGCCCCGGCAAACAGCACGCGGTCGCGCGACTGCTGAGCGGTCTCGGTCACGATGTCGATGTCGGGCGCGCCGATCTTCTTGGCCATGAAGGACAGCACGCGGTAGTGCTCCATCTGGTCGGTGGCGAGCACGATGAAGCGATCGAGCGCGGGGTTGCGCCCCAGATGCTCCTCCGCCAGCGCACGCACGGTCTTCCACGGCCCGCGCGTCTTCTTCTCCGGGCTGCCGTCCATGCAGAACTCGTCCATGTCGGAGAGGCTGACCCACTCGACGTCGCGACGACGCATCTTGTTGAACTGGAACGGGATCATGTAGTCGTTGCGGCACTTCATCAGGTCGTCGTGCGCAAGCTTGACCTGCTCTTTGGTGCGCGTGGACCACGTATCGACGGCGGGCTTGGCGGGAGCCTCCGCCTTGACCTCCTGCACGGGCACTTGGCTGAAGTCGATGCCCTCTGGCTTGGCCAGAAAGTCGACGGTCTTCTTCTTCTCAGCCTTGTCCTTCTCCCCACACCCAGACAGGGTCAGGGCGGCAAGGGAAAGGCAGAGCAGGGCAGCGAAGGGGGCGGGGGAGCGGACGAACATGGCGACCTCGCGGGTGAAAGCGCGAGGCGTTGTAGACCGGAGGGCCGCGAACTGACAAGCGCGCCCTGCAAGTCCGCAAAAAGACTGCGGCGCCGATCCGTTTGCACGAATCGACGCCGCAGGGACACTCGCATCGGAAGTGTCACGGGGGGCCAGAGCGTGTCACGCACCGGCCACACGGAAACCTAGCCGCGCTCGATCTTCTCGACGGCCAGCTCGAGCTCTTCGACGTTCACGTCGGTGCCCTTGCCGTCCAAGGTGAAGCCCTTCCACTTGGTGGGCCATCCCTCGAAGAAGTTGTAGCGCATGACCTCGGACCCGTCGTCCGCGCACAGGATGATCGATCCCGCCTTGCGCTCAACCTTGCCCTCGATGACCTTCTTGCGCCAGTCCCACAGCTCGACGTTGTTCACGTAGCCGCGCTTCAGGGTGACGTTGCTGTACTTGGTGCGACCCGGGCGCTTGCGCAGCACCATGTCGTCACCGTCCTGGAACTCGACAACCTCGGTCTCGGAGTCGAGACCTTCCACGTTGCGGAAGGCACCCTGGGTCACGCCTTCGATTTCCACCTTGAAATTGAAATTGCCGATGTGGTCAAAAGGACGACGATTAGGCATAGCTTGGTCTCCGTTGCCCCGTCGGGGCGATTCGCTTGCTGCCGGTCCCGAACCTCACGGGAACCGACCATCCTGCCAGCCGATTGTGCCGCCGACTTCACATTGGAAGCCGCCGCGCTGCTGCTCAGGCCAAAGCGAATGTAGCGGTCCTTCCCATCGCGGACAACGCGAAATTCGCGTCGGCTTGAAGAAATGGGGTGAGGAGTCCCCTTTCAGCCCGTTCGGCTGGACGCGAGCGCAGGGGTCACGCACAGTACAGAGGCCGCCGTGGTGGCGCACGTGAGGTCCGGTGACACAGCCGCATCGAGAGCACGACCCGACCTCCGAGCCGCCCGTCGCTGTCATCGACATCGGGTCGAATTCGATCTGCTTGCTGGTCGTTCGCCCGCGACATGACGGAACCCTTGAGATTCTTTCGAAGATCAAGGACGACGCGCAGCTGCGCGCCCAGGTCGGGCCTGAGGGGCGTCTGTCCAGCACCGGTGTGGACCGGATGCTGGCGGTGCTGGCGCAGTTCCAGAACGAGATCACGCGACTGCACGCAGTGCCCTACGCTGTCGCAACCGCTGCCTTGCGCGCCGCGACCAATGCGCGCCAGGTGGTGCTGCGGATCAAGGAAGAGGTCGGCTTGGACGTCCACGTGATCTCGGGGCACGAGGAAGCCCGCCTCGCGTGGTTGGGCGCACGGCACGCGATGGGGCGCGCAGCAGACGACGGCCAGATCCTGTGCGTCGACGTGGGCGGCGGGTCGACCGAGCTGTTGCTGGGGCGCCGCGACCGCGCCGTCTGGGCCAGCAGCCTGCCGTTGGGGGCGATCGTCGTTGCCCGTGACCTGCTTGGTCCGGACCCGGTGGCGGCGAAGACGCTGGCCCATGCGAGGCACGAGATCCGCGAACAGTTGCAGGATCTTGCGGCTGAACTGCGACACGTCGGCCCCTACCGCACCTTTGCCACGTCGGGGACCGTGCAGCGGGTGGCCCGCATCGCGCTGGGGCTGCGGGGCGAAGACCCGCGAGACGACGTCCACGGTTTTGAGCTGGAGGCCGGCCACGTCCACGAGGTAGTCGAGAAGCTCGCCGCCACGCGGTCTACCGCAGAACGCAAGGCGATTTTGGGCATGGACCCCTCGCGCGCCGACACGCTGCTGGGTGGGGCGATGCTGCACGAAGCGCTGTCAGAAGTGCTGCACATCGAGCGCTGGACGGTGTCGATGGCCGGATTGCGGATGGGTCTGGTGGCTCAGGCCCTTGCGGCGCGCGGGCACCGGGAGCCTCCGCACGGCAAGCTCGGATAGCTACAACGGATTTTTCGTACGGTCCGCCGCCAACCGGTCTGCCTCCAGCTTCGCCTCGTGCAGCGCCGGAATGCGGTCGTAGAGGTTTGCCAGCCCTGCGAGACGTGCGGCGCGCTCTGGCGTCAAGGCGTCGATCGTGAAGCGCCACGTCCAGTTGCCCTCGGCCACCCCAGGCGTGTTCATCCGCGCCTGACTGTCGAGTCCCAGCAGGTCCTGCAGTGGCACGATCGCCGTGTGCGCCACCGAGGCCAGCGCCGACCGCACCATCGACCAAGAGATGTCGTGCCCGTCGATGCCGTAGTAGCGCCGAACGTGGTCGCGCGCCTTCTCAGACGACCCCTGCCACCAGCCCAGCACCGTGTCGTTGTCGTGGGTCCCCGTATAGACCACGCGATGCGTCAGGTGGTTGTGGGGCAGGAACGGGTTCATCGCGTCCTCGCCCCAAGCGAACTGCAGCACCAGCATCCCGGGAAGGCCCGCTGCCTCTCTCAGTTGGACCAGATCGTCGTCCACCACGCCCAGATCTTCGGCCACCAGCGGCAGATCGCCCAGTGCGGCGCGCAAGGCTTGGAACAACGGCAACCCCGGACCCGGCAACCACTTTCCGGCGCGTGCGTCCTCAGCGTCGGCCGGAATCGACCAGTAGGCAGAGAAACCGCGGAAGTGGTCGATGCGCACCAGATCAGTCTGCGCCAGCACGCGCTTCAACCTCTGGATCCACCAGCGATAACCGTCCTTGGCCATCGCGTCCCAGTCGTACAGCGGGTTGCCCCATAGCTGCCCGGTCTCGCTGAAGTAGTCCGGGGGCACGCCAGCGACATGGTCCGGGCGGCCGTTGGCGCCCATCTGGAACAGGTGCGGACTGGCCCAGGTGTCGGCGCTGTCACCGTCCACGTAGATCGGCACGTCCCCAAACAGGCGAATCCCCTTGGCGTGAGCATACCTGCGCAGGCGCCCCAGCTGATGGTCGAACAGGAACTGCAGGGCCAGCGTGCGGTCGACCTCAGGGGCGAGGTCCTTGCGGGCCTTAGCCAGCGCGTCCGGCTGCCGGGTGCGCAGGTCGTCCGGCCACTGCCACCACGCCTGATGGTCCAAGTGCGCGCGAAGACTGAGGAACAACGCGGCGTCCATTGCCCACGGGTTCGCCCCCAGCCACTCGCGGAACTCGCGATGCAGGGGATGCGCCGTGTTGCGCGCCAACCGGTCCGCGGCTTGCTCGACCAGCGGCTGCTTCCAGCGCTTCACGACGTCGAAATCGACCTTGTCGCGGCGCAGGAACGGGGGCGCCTGGGCCTCTTCCGCCGTCAGCAGGCCGTCGTCGACCAGCGCCTGCGGGTCGATCAGCCACGGGTTGCCGGCCATCGCGGACGGGCTGGCATACGGCGACTCCGCGGCACCGGGCGGCACCAACGGCAGCATCTGCCACACGGACATCTGCGCCTCAGCCATCCAGTCGATGAACGCGCGGGCGCCCGCCCCCAAGTCGCCGATGCCGTAGGGTCCGGGCAGGCTGGTGGGGTGCAGCAGGACGCCGGCACAGCGAGGGAACAGCTTGGCTTCTGGGGAGAATCCGGTCACGTCCACCTCAAGGGGTTGGCATCTTGCGGGCCATCGGCACCCGGCGCCCACCGCCGAACGCCTTGCGCGTCACGCGCAGCACCGGGGCGGCTTGACGGCGCTTGTACTCGTTCAGTTCGACCAACCGCACCACGCGGCGCACCGTCTGGGCATCGAACCCCCGCGCGATAATCGTTTCGGCGTCCAGCTGGTGCACCAGGTACAGCTCGAGCAGCGCGTCCAGCACGGGGTAGGGTGGCAGCGAGTCCTGGTCGGTCTGGCCGGGGGCCAGCTCAGCGCTGGGAGGCTTGGTCAGGGTCGCCTCAGGGATGACCTCGCGGTCGCGGTTGTAGGTGCGGGCGACCTCGTAGACCAGCATCTTTGGCAAGTCGCCCAACGGGGCCAAACCGCCGTTCATGTCGCCGTAGAGCGTGCAATAGCCGACCGCCAGCTCGCTTTTGTTGCCTGTTGTCAACAGCATCGCCCCGGTGCGGTTCGACAAGCCCATCAGCACAAGACCACGCATCCGCGCCTGCAGGTTCTGGTCCGCGATGTCGTGCTCAGGGCCGGGATGGCGGTCGAACTCGCCGGCCAGCAGCTCGCGGGAAGCGAGGTAGGGCGCGCCGATCGGCAGGATCGGGCAGCGAATGCCGAGGTTGGTGGCCAGCGCGAGGGCGTCGGTAACGCTGCCGCCGCTGCTGTAGGGACCGGGCATGGCGACGCCGGTCACGTGTTCAGCGCCCAGCGCCTCCACCGCAAGCGCGGCGGTCAGCGCAGAGTCGATGCCACCGGAAAGCCCAAGCAAAACAGAACGGAAGCCGCATTTGGTGACATAATCCCGCAACCCCAAAACCAGCGCTGCACGGGTCTCGTCAGGGGGAGGTGGGGCAAATTCGGATGGGATCTCGCGATCTTGCGGCAAACCGGGAGGGCCGGCGTCCGGCAATTCGCAGCACAAATCGGCGGTTTGGAACGCGGGCGCCTGAGCGACCACGCGGCCTCTGGCGTCGGTGACGAACGAGCGGCCGTCGAAGATCAGCGAGTCATTGCCACCGACCAGGTTGCAGTAGGCCACAGGCAAGCCGTGACGGCCCGCGACGTCGCGCACCAACTCGAGGCGTCGCGCGGCCTTGCCCAGATCGAAGGGTGACGCGGACAGGTTCAGGATGGCGTCGGCGCCCGCAGCGGCCAGCTCGGCGGTGGGGTCGACGTCGTAGCGCTTGGGGCCTTGCTCGTCGCCACTCCAGATGTCTTCGCAGATCGTGATCCCGAGACGGCGGCCGCGCAGGGACAGCACCTGGGCCGACAGACCGGGTTGAAAGTAGCGGTCCTCGTCGAACACGTCGTAAGTCGGCAGCAGCCGCTTGCGGATGGTGGCGACGTAGCGTCCGTCCTCGAACACCACGGCAGCGTTCACGGCGGGCCGCAGCACGCGACCCGACGCACCGAAACCGCCGGGCAAGGCCAAGCCGACGACGAGCACCAAGTCGCGCGAACACTCGGCCAGCCGCGGCAACAGGTCGACGGCGGCCTGGGTGGTCTCGGCGCGCTCCAGCAGGTCCAAGGTGGGATAGCCGGTCAGCGCGAGCTCTGGCGTCAGCACCAGATCGTCGCGACGGGCTCTGGCACGGTCACAGGCCGCGGCGATCTGCGCGAGGTTGCCTTGGAAGTCGACGACGGTGGTGTTGATCTGCGCGAGGGTCAGCTTCATGGCGACCGAGTGTAGGCGAAGGGTTGGTTCGGAGGAAGGCCGCGGCGAGGGCAGGTCGGACTCAGGTTCGCGCAGGTCTGACGTCTGATAAGAGGTATTATGTCAACCAAGAGAACAACACGCTAGAACACAAGGACAATCCTGCCGATGCAGAGGACAGCCTTATCGGACGCTTCCTTCCGCCGGCGCCCGCAGCGAAAAAGGTCTACGTTCCGGATAGTTTCGACGGCAACACCGTTCTAGCACCCAAACTTGATCAAGGCCGCGGCCGTCCAGACCGGGTCGAACGGGCGCGGTCCTACTTGGACAAGTGCCCCGGTGCGGTGATGGATGGCACGGGAGAGCCGTTGACCTTCCGGATCGCGTGCGAGCTCTGGAACGGGTTCGGACTGTCCGAGGATGAGACGTTCGCGTTGATGATGGGCGAGTGGAATCAGCGCAGCGATCCGCCGTGGGAGGCAACTGCGCTGCGGAAGAAGATCTCCAACGCGGTCAACTTCTCCAAAGGCCAGCGCGGTTCCAAGCTCGCCGAGGGCACGCGCACGACGTCGACCGGCGTGCCGCTGCAGCTCGTCGGCGCCGACGGCAATCCGGTGGAAGAGGCGGCCGATCCGCGCCCGGTCATCCGCGTCGACATGGCCGACATGGACCGGATGGTGCGGGAGTCCGAGGCAGCCCTGATGGCGAACTGCCCGGACCTGTACCAGAGCCTGATGCGGATCGTGATCGTGCACACCGTGGGCGAGGCTCGCAAGCCATCGTCACAGTTCAAGATCCCCGACGAGCCCATCATCGACCAGGTCAGCGAGCACTGGTTGTCCGTGCTGCTCGAGCGGTCGGCCAGGTGGACCAAGCGTCAGATGGACAAGACGTCGGGCCTGTGGATCGATGCGCCGGCGCCCGTGCCCGACAAGGTCGCCAAGACGCTGCTGGTCAAGCCGTCCAAGGGGTTTCGATACCTCAAGGGCATCATCGAGGCGCCGACCTTGCGTCCCGACGGCACGCTGCTGTCAGCGCCTGGGTTCGACGAGCGCACGGGATTGCTCTACCTGCCGTCGGGCCAGTTCCCTGAGATACCCGACACGCCGACTGCCGCTGAACGTCAGGCGGCGATCGACCTGCTGCTCGAGATCGTGCAGGACTTCCCGTTCGCCGCCGAGTGCCACAGATCGGCCGCGGTCGCAGCCATCATCACGCCGCTGCTGCGACCCACGTACGAGGGCAACACCCCCCTGATGGTGGGCGACGCGCCGACACCCGGCTCGGGCAAGGGCCATTGGGCGCGGCTGGCGTCGCGCCTGGCATGTGGGCGCAGGTCCGCTGGCAACACGCTCTCCGACGACGACAAGGAGAACAAGCTGAACCTGTTCAGCTACGCCCTGTCGGGCAGGCGCATGGTCGTGTTCGAGGAGGTGCAGGAGCTCAAGAGCAAGGCGTTGAACATGGTGGTGACAGACGGCATCGAGGGCCGCATCTACCACAGCCAGAAGATGGCCAAGGCCGACGCCGAGTTCACGATCTACTGCAACGGGAACAACCTGGTCATCCACGACGACACGCGCCGGCGCATGAATTACATCCGGCTCGAGCCGGCCGAGGAGAACCCCGAGGAGCGTGCGAACTTCCTGCACCCCGAGCTCGAGAACTGGGTCGTCGAGAACCGGGGGCGCATCGTCGCAGCTGTGCTGACGCTCGCCCGGGCCTACCACCTGGCGGGATGTCCGATGCGCCTGCCGGCGTTCAACTCGTTCAACGGGTGGTCGAAAGTCGTTCGCGGGATGCTGGTTTGGGCCGGAATGGCCGACCCTCGAGCTGGGTCGGCCGACGTCAACACCAACGCCGACGAGCGAATTGCATCGTTCCGCGGGTTCCTCGAGCTCGTGCAGGCGCGCTACGGCCAGACGGGCATGACGCTGGCCCGCATCGTGTCGGAGAACGACGGGAACGACCTGGGGTCGGTGCTGCTCGAGCTAGCACCGAGCCGGTCCGGAACCGAGGTCGACCAGAACAAGCTGAAGTACATCGTTCGCAAGTTCGCCCGCCGCACAATGGGCGGACGACGGATCGTGGCTGAGAGCAAAGGCCGCGGTATTCGCAAGTGGATCGTCGAGACGGTCTCCGAAGGTCGCGAAGTTGTCGCGCCGCCGGCGAAGCTCGCACCGTCCCCCCCCGAGATGGTAGCCCCCGGGCCCGAGACCGCCGCCCTACCCTTGCCGCCGGCAGCCACCATCGACGACCGCAGCGTGCTCGAGGGCGAACTCGAGGGCGCCTTGGTGCAGTGGCTCGGCCAGGCCGGCGCCGTCAGCGTGGAGCTGTGGCGGGTGTTGGCCAGCAAACCGGGCGCGCAGGCGTGGGCGACGTCGCCGCTGCCAGGCGTGGCGCCGTACGTGCCGATGGCCAGGCGCTTTGCGCAGCTCGACGACGGCCCGCAGCGCGTGCTGGTGTCGCGGGCGGCCGCGTACGTCGAGGCGCAGATGCTCGACATGCAATACGACATCGGTCGGCCGAAATGGCGTTGGGCCGTGCACCGGACCGAGACCCTTGATGCGTGGCTGACGTGGCTGCGCGAGCACGGTGGCGGGCTGACCTGACCACCGCGGCCGACCGGTCACATCGACCGGAGGCAAAAACAACGAGAGGCCCGGGGCGGCAACCCACGGGCCTCTCAAGAACGGTGCTCCGGACAGGGGCAGGAACCGTCTTCCAAGGACTTGGAAACGGTAGCGGTTCGATCCGCCCTGCGTCAAGCCGGAGCACCACAAGAGGTGTTCCATGAAGATCACGTACGAGTTCCCCGGCTGCGAAGGCGACGTCATCGACCTGCGGGGAGCGACTCCCGAGATCGACAGTTCCATCAATACGTTGAAGGCCTTGGGTCTGGGTCTGGGGCTGCACCGGCGCTCGGCCGAACACTTCATCCCGGCCGTCGAGAACTGCGATCTGCAGGCGGTCGCGTTCGACCACCGCCCGTGGCTGCAGGGCACGTTCGACGAGTACAACGACTGGCCGCAGTACGTGATCCAGCGGATCGAGCGAGGCGAAGTTGGCCTGGTCGCGCAGCTCGGGCCGACGTACGCCTGGTACCTGGCGGGCTGGTGCAGCGAGCAGACCGAGGACGACGTCGAACAGCTGCTGCAGGGCGCGATCTCGGCGGGCCGCGAGCTGCTGGCCGACCCACGCAAGCTCGGGGCGTACATGCTGCAGGTCGAGCGTGACCTGGTCATCGCGCGGCGCGCGACGCTGTCCAACCGCGGAGTGCCCCAGCACCTTTGGCCGCAGATTCCCTGCGTTGCTTGAACACCTGCGGCCCCGGGCCCGGCGGGCAGGTGCTCGTCGGGCCCGGGGCGGCCTCGATGGAGAATAGACATGCCCCGCAAGACATACCCGATCGACGAAGCCAAGGTGGCGGTGCTCGCGTACATCCGGGAGTCCACGCGCCGCGAATTGCGCCGGTGCCTCGAGCCCACGGTCTGGGAGGGCTTTCACTGGTGCTACTCGGCACTGCATCTGTCGGTGCGCATGCCCGATGGCGAGCCGCTTGGCGACGGCCGCATCAAGGCAGCTGCGCTGGCGCTCATGGACGATGGCCTTTTTGTCTGGGCTGGCAAGTCGGGTTGGAGACTGAGTCCGGTCGAGATGGACGTGCTGCGGGCCGAGCTACAGGAGGCCGCCGATGCCCGGCCGTAGGAGCCTGCAGGCCCGCATCCCGGAGGTCCTGGGGCGCGGGGACACGCTGACGATTCAGCAGATGGCCGTGCGGCTGGGCGGGAGTCCGGCTGCCGTGCAGAAGGCGGCCGAGCAGTTGTACCTGGCCGGCGTGCTGAGCCGGCCCGAGCGCGGGGCGTATCGCCTCGCAGGAGCGAAGTGATGCACGCGATCACAGTGAAGCAGCCATGGGCGCAAGCGATTGCGCAGTTCGGCAAGGACGTTGAGAACAGGACCAGGCGCCCGCCAACGGACCTGATCGGGAGCAGGATCGCCATCCATGTGGGGCAGGCGACGGATGCGTGGTGCGACGCTTGGCGCGCGTGGGTTACCAATGGCGCCCAACAGGCGGAACACCTGAAGCCGCTGCTGATGTGGGCCACCGACCCAAGGCGACCGGGATACCGGCAGGCGATGCGCAGGACGGAAAGCGGCCCACGTCTGATGGTGCCGGTACCGGAAGCCGTGCCCAACGCCGGGCGCATCGTGGCGACGGCGCGGCTGATCGGGGCGGTGTCACGTGGCGAGGACGGACGCGTAGTTGGGATTCCTCCGTACACGTCCCCATATCTTGTCTGCGACTCCCCCTGGTTCACCGGACCGTTCGGCTGGGTGCTGGCGGATGTCATCGCGCTGCCGGATCCGGTGGGTGCGCGATGCACGTGGCCGGAGCCGGGCGGGACTTGCCCAGGACCGCACACGACAATCGTTGGCCGAATTCCGATCACCGGGTGTGCCAACTGTGGCGGGTCCGGTGTGCTACCCATCCGCGGCCAGGTCTATCCGTTTCAGATCGATCTCGACGTCAGGGCTGAAGTGTGGCGCCAAGAGGCGCTCGCTCGAGGTGCCGCATGAAGCACATCCCCCTGTGGTTCTGGCGGTTCTGGTACCCGGTGGCGGTGTACTGGTGGGTGGCGTGGAGCCGGGTGCACCAGTGGCAGCAGCTGCGCGCCTGGCAGAAGGACCACGTGTACGTGCCGCGGCTCGAGCAGCTGCCGACGCTGACGCCCCAGGAGGTGGCGGCGGCGCTGGCGCGCGTGACGTACCGAGCGGACGGCGCGGCGGAGCTGTGGGACGCCATCGGGCACCCGGCGACGATCGAGCACCTGGTGCGGTGGACGACGACGCACCGTCCGGACGAGCCGCCCCCGCAGCGCTGGTTGGACGAGGCGCGGGACTGCGACGACTTCGCGCAGTGGGCGGCGCTGCGGATGCGCCCGAGCTACGCGCCAGAGATGGTGGCCGTGGCATGGGTGCGTCCGGACGGCCGCCCTGAGGGACACGTGGTGTGCAGCTTTGTCGACCGCGACAGCCAGCTCGTGGGCCACGTCGGCAACTGGGGGCTGTACCGCAACTTTGCGTCTGCGCGCGAGTTCGTCGAGTCCATCTACCGTCCCACGCACGGGAATCGACTGGTCGGGTATGCTGCGATTTCGCTGCCCCTGTCGGTTCGTCTGGTCCGGACCGGGGCTGAGTCCATCCAAATCCGTTAGCAACATTATGCTGACGATCTGTTGACAGGATGCGCGGACGGGCGTATTCCTATCCGTGCGCACGAGCTGCGCTGGGACGGGGGAACGCGATGGCCGGCTACTGGACGACGGACAGGCTTTCGGAAGTCTTCAACTTTGTGGAGCTGTCTATCCCGTCTTCCATGATCGGCAGCCTCCGCGCCCAGGGCGATGACCTGGTGTGCCAGGCCGGCGCACTCAAGCTGGTCACGTCGAGATACTACGACGACGGCTGGGTGACGGCTGCGTTCCGCCCGGGCGAGAACGAGGGCCAACTGCTGGCGTTCGAAGACACGCCCGGCCGGTCTTTGCTCGAAGCGTCCAAGCGGAACGCTGTGCGCGATGCCCTGGCCGCTGCTATTCGCGGCAGGTTGTTCGGTGGGGAGGTCTAGCAATTCTATGCTGACGCGCACTCGCACATCCGACATCACCCTGCACCGGCGCTGCCGGCGGCAGTGGTTTTACGCCATCCGGGTGGGCGTGCCGCAGAAGCCCAAGACGCATCTGGACCGCGGCACGCTCGGGCACGCCGACGTCGAGCGGTGGCTCACGACGGGGCAAGAGCCCCGCACGGCGTCGGGTCGAGTCCTGATCAACAACCTGGTCGACCGCGGGTTCGAGGCGGGCTGCGCGTCCGACGGCTGCCAGGTGCTGGCCGAGTGGAGCTGGCAACTGGTCGTCTACCCGGACGGTCCGGACTTCGGGTCGGTCACATACACCGGGCAAGCCGACCTGGTGGTTCTGATCCCGGGTCAAGACCCGATCTTGATCGACCACAAGACCATGGCGCTCCTGCAGGGCGCGCTGACGGCCGAGCAGCTGCACGACAACGTCCAGCTCCGCGTCTACGCGCACGCCGTGTTCACCCTGCTCGCCCCCACTGCACAGCAGATGGGCGTCATCCACAACTGCGCCGAGACCAGGGGCAAGAACCCCATCGGCAAGCTGACGGGCACGACGATTACGCGCCTCGAGGCGGCAGAGACGTTCGGCGAGGTTCTGCAGACCGTGGCGCTGATGCGCCAGGATGCCCTGTGCGCCTCGGCCGAGGACGTCATGGGCGACATCACGGGCGCTGCCTGCTCGATGTACAGCGGCTGCCCTTTCAGAACCAGGTGTTCAACCTGGGCCACCATCCAGCACGCGCCGGCGACGCCCGGCGACGGAGGCTCCCTCATGTCCATGCTCGACTCGTTCATGCCGCCGCCGGCGGCCACATCCCCTGCCCCGCCGGCGTCCGAGCCGCTCCACGTGCGGGAGGAACGCACGGGCCCGGCCGAGGCGATCGCTCCCCGCGGGTTCGCTCTGTTCATCGACTGCTACCCGGTCCCGGTCGGCGGCGAGGTTCTCGACGACCTGGTGCCGCTCGAGCAGTACCTGGCGCCGCTGGTCGCCCACGTTTGCGAGCAGGCCGGCGTGCCGCACTACTCGTTCATCGACGGCTGGGTGGGCAAGGGGCGCGTGTCGGCCCTGCTCGAGGCCAACCTGCCTGCAGGCCGGGTGCTGGTGGACAGCCGCCTGCCCCTGTCGCCGCTGGCGATCGAAGTGCTGGTGCCGCACGCCTACGCGATCACGAGGGGGGCACGATGAACGCTGACACCCACTACCGCATGACGCTCGAGGATGCCGTGTCCCTGGTGGTGCTGCTGTTGCTGCTGTCGGGCCCGGCGTGGATGCCGCGGGCGCTCGACGTGCTCGCGAACTGGGCTGAGGCCCTGTCGAGGTGGACCAATGGCTAGTCTGCAAGACCTGGCTGCGGACCTGGAACACGCTGTGACCTGGCGCAACGTGGCGAGCGAGAACCTGCGCAAGTGCAACGCAGACGTGGCCGTTGCGGCGGGGCGCCTGACGGATGCCATGTTCCGCCTGGTGCACGTCGAGGCGCCGGTCGAAGGGCCGTGTGCGACGACGGCAACGCGTGCACCGACGACCGATGCGCCGGCCCGGGCCGCGCGGCCGTTCGAAGGCCTCGCCCAGGACCGCCTGGCCAAGGCTGTCGAGACCATCCGGGCACGAGAGTCTGCGACGACGGCAACGCCTGAGACGACGATGCGTCCAGGCGGTGAAGCCTTCCGGTGCTCGCACTGCAAAGAGTGGTCCCCGCTCGCCGATGTGTTCATCAGCAACGACGGCAAGCCGTTCTGCCCGCCGTGCTGGGGGGAGCGCATGTCCGACCCGCGCGACCCGCCGCACGACGAGGCGCCGGCCTGCGGCGTGGTCGGGTGCCGTTGCGAGGAGGTGCTCGCCGCTCGCGAGCATGGCGGGACCATCTCGAACGACTCCACTTCGGCTCCTGCGACGACGGCGACCTGCGCACTGTCGGCCGACGAGCTGCAGCAGCTGCGCGCCGCCGAGGCCCAGGACAACGCGGCGGACGCCATCACCGACGAGGGCTTGGACCAGTGGCAACCCGAGGACGACGAGCCGGGCGGGTCCTGTCACGAGTGCGGCGAGGACACCTGCGTGTGTCTGGTCGAGGGGCAGCCCGGGCCCGGCGCCGCGGCGGACGCACAGACGGCAACCGAGTCGATCCCCCCGATGGTTGCCGTCCCGACGTCGGACTTCTCGTACGGGTCGCCCCCACCGCAACGTCCTGCCGCGTGGCACGAGCGGGCGGTCGACCAGGTCATCGGGCAGACCGCGGCCGCGACGGCTCGGCACCAACCGGCCCTGCCGGACGCAGAGCCTGATCCCGGGGCCACCATCAAGTCGATGCTGCTGTGGGCGGTTCGTCATGCGCAGAAGAGCGCCGGCCCCAAGGCTGTCCCCGCGGCCCTCCTGGTCGAGCTCGTGGTCAAGCACAAGCCGAGCCTGAACCGCATGTCCGTACGGGTCGAACTGCCCAAGCTGGCGAAGGCGGGGCTGTTGAGCCGCCCGGGCATCGGGTTCTACGCGCTGCCTGGATACGCGCCTCCCCGCGACCGGCGGGAAGAGCCGGACACGCCGGGGCAGAACTACAGCAAGACCGCGTGATCGTCATTCCATCCGACCACTTGAACGGAGAACCGTCATGCAAGACCCCATCGCAGCTTCCGAGCGTGCCATGGTCGCGCACGAGATCGCCATCGTCGTGCACACCGCCGCCTACACCGTTGCCGCCGACCTGGGTCTGGAAGACCCCAAGGCTGTCCTGGACGGCATGGCCGTGGCCCTGGCGACCGCAGCCAGCGCCAACAACCTGGACGCAGCAGGCGTGGAAGAGCTGTGCCGCATCGTGCGTGGCGTCAAGGACAAGTTCGACCGCAAGCCTGCCGGCCTGCACCTGGTGCACTGATGCAAGGCGATCTCTTCGATTACACAGGTATAGCCAAGCCAGGGTTTCCCCATCGCTTTGCTTGCATCCTGGCTGATCCGCCGTGGCTCGAGCGCGGCGGCGGCAAGTCGTGCCGCGGCGCCCAGGGGCACTATCCGCTGATGAAGACGTCAGCCATCGCCGCGCTGCCCGTCGAGCGGATCGCTTGCCCGGATGCGCACTTGTGGATGTGGGCGACGGACACGTTCTTCTGCAACGGCGATGCGCTGCTCGTCGCGGATGCCTGGGGTTTCCGTCCTGTGGCCGACTTCCCGTGGGTCAAGATGAAGGACGGCAAGCTGCAGACGGGCATCGGCCAGTACGGCCGCAAGTGCCACGAACACCTGCTGTTGTGCGTGCGTGGCGCGGCCATGGTTCCGCCGCCGGCGGCGCGGCTGGCGAGCGTCATCATCGCGCCGCGCACCAGGCACAGCGAGAAGCCGTCCGAGGGTCGCCGGCGGGCGGAGCTGGTCTCGCCGGGCCCGCGCCTGGAGCTGTTCGCCCGCACGCCGCACAGGGGCTGGACGGTGCTCGGCAACCAGGCCGCCGGCGGCGAGGTGCAGGTCGACTGCGACATAGCAGACCAGCTCTGGGCGTTGGCCGACGGCATGACGTTGAAGGACTGGCAAGCCCGCGAGCGGGCACGGAGGATCGCATGACCCCCACCGAGCGCAGGTTCTGGTCCAAGGTTCGCATCGGCGACGAGTGCTGGGAGTGGCAGGGCTTCCGGGACAAGCCGAGCCGGCGGCCGAACTGCCGATCCATTCTCGGATACGGGCAGTTCCGCTGCAACGGTGCGATGCACAAGGCGCATGTCGTGGCGTTCGTGCTGAGCAACGGGCCGCTGCCGGCGCACCGGTTCGTCGGTCACCGCTGCGACAACCCGGCGTGCGTGCGGCCCAGCCACCTGCAGGCCATCAGCGCCGCTGAGAACATGAAGCAGATGCACGCGCGCGGCCGGCATCCGGGCTTCGTCAAGAACCGCAAGGCCAAGGAACGGAGGGTCGCGTGACGCTGAGTCTGCTCGACCAGCTCCTGCCCCCGATGGTGGCCCCGCAGTGGCCGCAGCAACCGGGCGCGGACTACCGGCCGGCCACCATGCCGCCGGCGGCGCCTGTGCGGCCGCGGCTGCAGCTCACTCTGGCCGACATCATCGCCCCGCCGCCGGCGGCCGATGACGTGGTCGACGTGGCGCCGTCATCCCGGAGCGAGCTGGGGCGCATCCTGGCCATGCCCTACGTCGACGCCATCGGGGGCGCGCCGGACCTGACAGACGAGCTGCTGCAGCCGGGCGCTACGCCCTGGCCGGGGCGTCTGAAGCCCGTGCAGAACGCGGCGCTCCACCAGGCCCGGTTGTGCCGGGGGCTGTTGGCGCCGATCGGCGTGGGTGGGGGCAAGACGCTGATCTCGGCGTTGCTGCCGACGGTGCTTGGCTCGAGGCGCACGGTGCTGTTGGTGCCACCCGACCTGGTCGACAAGACCGAGCGCGAATTCGAGAAGATGCGCAGGTGCTGGCGGATGCTCGAGCCGAGCCGATTCCACGTGATCTCGTACAGCCGCCTGAGCTCGCCCAAGACGCCGCAACTGCTGCAGGACATCGGGCCTGATTTGGTGCTGGCCGACGAGGCGCACGCTTTGAAGCGCATGGAGTCGGCGCGGACCAAGCGGTTCTTGCGGTTCTTCAAGGCGTTTCCGGCGACGATGTTCGGCCCGATGTCGGGCACGGTCACGACGCAGAGCCTGTACGACTACTGGCACCTGGCCAAGCTGGCGCTGGGGACGTCTGGGTCGCCCGTGCCCACACACTACGGCGAGGTGGGCGTGTGGGACGTGGTGTTCGGCTCGATGGCGATGGACGCACGGTTTGCAGCACAGCGGTCCGGAGCGCGCCTCGCCCTGCCCGGCCCGGAGTCTGAGTACGTGGCGCGCAAGCTGCGGTCGTTCGCCGAGCCGTACGTCAAGGACGTGCCGCTGAAGAAGGACGAGACCGAGAACCAGCGGGCCTTGCGGGTGCGCCTGACGTCGAGTCCGGGCGTGGTCGCGTCGAGCACGCTCGAGTGCAACGCGAGCCTGCGTCTGCAGCTGCTGCGGCCGGCGATTCCTGACGAGTTGCAGAAGCTGCTGGCCCACCTCGAGGCGACGTGGGAGCTGTTTGACGACGAGCTCGAGGACGCGATGGCGTACGCCCGGGTGGCCCGGCAGTTGTGTGCGGGGTTTGCGTACCGGTGGGTCTGGCCTGGTGGGAAGAAGGACGAGGCGTGGCTGGACGCGCGCAAGGTTTGGCACTCGGGGTTGCGCGGGTACCTGTCGGGCATGGGCAAGGAGGGGTACGACTCGCCGGCGTTGGTGGCGGGGGCGTGCGACCGGAAGGATCCGAAGGTCCGGGCTTTGTGGGACTTCCGAGAGAAGTGGTTGCCCTTCCGGCATCAGTTCCCGGCGCCCCGGCGTACGCCGCCCGTGGAAACCATCTGGGTGGACGAGTTCTTGGTGCGCGCAGCGATCGAGGCCGCGGGCAAGGACGCGATTATCTGGTTTGCTTCCGATGCTTTGGAGGACGCGTACCGCCGGGCTGGACTAGAGATGTTCGGCCCGGGCGAAGACGCGTCCGTCCGGTTGAACCAACTGGCCGAGGACGTGCTCGAGGGCCGGCAGAAGACGCGGACCATCGCGTGCAAGATAGGCCCCCACCACAAGGGCAAGAACCTGCAGGGCTGGCGGCGGATGGTCGTCTGCGAGCCACCGACGTCGGGCGCCATCTGGGAACAGATGTTGGGCCGGCTGCACCGGCAGGGTCAGAAGGCCGACGAGGTCGAGTGCTCGGTGTTCGTGCACGGCGCGTTCGGGGGTGCACTCGAGGCAGGGCTGCAATCCGCGCGCTACCAGGAAGGAACGATTGGAAAACCGCAGCTTCTGTTGGTGGCGGACATCGTAGATGGCGCTAACAGCGGGGTTGTTGACAGCGATCCTTAGCAAAGTTATGCTGACGGTCAGTTGAGAACGGGCAGCGCTGCAAGGCGCATCACACGGAGAGAGAGCACATGGACATCAACATTCCGAAGGGGTTCGACACCAAGGTGGTCACGGGCGGCGTCAAGCTGGCCTACATCGGCAAGGGCATGAAGGAGAGCGGCATCGAGAAGGCCGTGTTCGAAACGGAGCTGATTCGCCCCAAGTACATCGAGCCGCGCAACGGGGGCAACCTCGCCGCGTTCGAGCTGCGGGTCGACAAGTCGAGCGACGAGCGGGTGCACAACGTGGGGCAGATCGTCAGCTACAACTGCGATCTGAACCAGGACAACGGCCAGGTGGACTGCAAGCGCTTCATGGCCAAGGTGCTCGGCGCCATCGCCGCACGCAACCCGGGGTTCGAGGAGATCAAGGACAGCGCGGGCAACGTCATCGAGAAGAAGGTGCGGCTTGCGGCCGCGGACGACCCGAACGCCGTGACGAGCGGCAACCTGGTCCGGGCGCTGAACCCGGACGATGCGCTTCACCAGATGTTCATCGGGACCAAGCTGCGCGCCGAGATGCGCGTGGACCACTACACGCCGACGACGGGCAAGAACGCGGGCAAGCCGATGTCGGTCGAACGGGTGACGTGGACGGTGCTGTCGCGCACGCCGCAGCTCGAGGCCATGCAGGCTCAGGCGACGGCGGCCATCGAGAAGATGAACAGCGACTTCAAGGCGACGTTGGCTGCTGCCAAGGCGGCCTGACAGGACGTTGCGGAAGGGGACTTGCCATGCCCCGCCGGTGCTTACCCCGTGCGCTCTACACGCCCGGCCATGAGCTAGCAGGTTCGACTCCTGCCCGCAGCGCCAACCAGTTCCCATCCACAGGAGACCGCAGATGCAGTTGCACAAGGGGCCGCTTACGTACACCCGGTTCATCGCCAGCCCGCAGCTCGATACGGCAGTCGTGCTTGCTTCCGACTTCCCGTCGTTCAAGCCCATCGACCCGCACGGCATGGCGGAGACGTCGGTCGCATTCTGCAACCCTGTCGACCACGACGAACCGTTCTACCCGACGGATGAACAGCGGCACCTGGCGGTGCGCATCGAGACGTTGAAGGTGTCGCCGGCGGTCCTGCGTGACAAGGTCGCGGCCGAGGCCAAGGTGCGGTGCCGAGAGCAGATGCGCCAGAGCCTGACCAAGCGCGAGCTCGGCGTCCTGAAGGCCGAGATCACCCAGCGCCTGCGCCACACGACCGAACCCAAGACCAAGATCGTGCACGTGTATCTCGACGAGTTCTGCGTGCGCATCTTCGCGACGGGTGCCACGGCCATGCGCGTGTTCGACCTGCTCGAGAGCACGTTGAACGTCGTGCTGAACCCGCTGGGACCTCTCACGCTGGCGGACCAGGTGTTCGGCGATCGCATCGATGTGTCGCAGACATGCGAACCCGCCTCGTTTCATCTCGGCGTGCCCACTGCCCTGCCGACTGTCGGGTCGGACGATCCGCGCCGGTACCTGGGCCGCGAGTTCCTGACCTGGCTCTGGTTCCGCAAGAGCGTGGAAGACGTGGATCTGGCTCGCATCGAACTCGTCGAGTCGATGGTTCTGGCGAGCGGTGGAGCGGCTGCCGAGCGGGTCACGGTGCAGGACGACTCGGTCGACACGTGCGAGGAGGCCCGGACGGCGCTTCGCTGCGGCAAGAAGGTCGAGCGCCTGCGTTTCGAGTTGGGCACCGAGCAATTGACCTACACGGCCACGCTCAACAAGGGCCTGCAGTTGGCGAGCGTGCGGATGCCGAACGAGCAGGAGGCCGACGGCATCGAGGCTGGGGTGCTGAACCGGATGGCGCGCCTGCAGGACCTCGAGGCCGCAGTCGAGGTGCTCTTCGAGAAGTTCATCCGCATCCGCGCGTCCGAGGCCTGGCTCGGCGAGATGACCGCCATGTGCAACTGGGTCCAGGAGGGCTGAGCGATGAAACCCACCGACACCGCCCGCCTGCAGCAGCAGGTCCGAACGCTCACAGCCCGCCTGGCTGACCACGACCGAGCGCTGGCGTCTGCCTCGGCCGACGTCGAGAACTTGCACCGGCACACTGCTGCCACGGCAAACGCCGCGCGCACGCTCGAGGTGCAGACGTCCGAGCGCATCGAGGCGGCGAGCCGTGCGTCGATGCACCTGCGAGAAGGCCTGGCTGCGCTGCAGCGCCTGGTGCAGAGCGCCGACACGATCGCTGCCACCTTGACGGCAGCCCTTCCTGCCGCCGACCACGCCACCGTCCCACAACCCGTCGTCGAGCAGCTGCTCGGCGAGCGGTTCGTGACGGTGCTCGACGAGCGGGACGCCCTGCAGGTGCAGCTCGCCGCGACCCGCAAGACGCTCGAGACTGAGCGCGACCAGCACGCCGACCAGGGCCTGCAGCTCAAGAAGGTCCTGGCCAACGGAGCGGTGCCCCACTGGCTCGCACGCCAGGCACGTTCGATCGCGCCAGACCAGCAACTCTCGGCCGAGGAGCTGCTCGATGTTGCCGTGCGCGCGCTGAACTGGGCGTTCCAGGAGTCTGGCTCGAAGATGCGGATCAACCTCGACCGCAAGCCCGCGCCCGCGCCTGCGCCTGCGTCGGTACCGGCGGATGGCGGAGGCGATCTGTGATCACGCTGGCCGTCGACCCGGGCCTGCGCGGCTGCGGCGTGGCGTTGTTCATGCCGTATCTGTACGCCGGCGTGGACGGTGATCCGAAGCTGGCCCGGGCGGCCTACGTGCCCAACCCCTTCAAGATGGGCAAGGGTCCGGACTCGTGGCTCGCCATGGCACGCGCCGTCCAGAAATGGTTGCCCATTCCCGCTACCGACATCGACAGCCTGGTCATCGAGGGCCAGCACATCTACGGGGCCACCAAGATGGGGGCGAGTGCCGGCGCCGACCCCAACGACCTGCTCGAGCTCGCCGGCGTCGCAGGGTGCCTCTACGCGATCCTCGACCCCAAGGTCAGGCAGCGCGTCGAGCCCCGGGAGTGGAAAGGGCAGATCTCCAAGGTTATCTGTCAACTACGCGTAAATAAAAGGTTGTCTCCCGAAGAGGCCGCGCGCATTGTTTTGCCGCCGACCCGCGGGGATCGTCCCTCCGAGCTGGCGCACAACGTGTACGACGCGATCGGCATCGGCCTGTGGGCCGTCGGTCGGTGGAGAGACAATGCCACGGTACAAGAAGGATTTCGAACTGTTGCCTGCGGGCCTGATTGAGAGGCTACGGGCCGCGCTGCAAGAGGGCTGCGAAGTGACGTTTCGTCGCTCGGGCGCCTACACCCAGACCGAGCAGCGACTGCCGGTCGAGCTGAGAGACGAGGTCCGGCAGTCGCTGCCTTGGGGAGAACGAGCATCCATGCAGGTCTACGTGAAGCCAGGCTCGGTCGAACCACGCAACGAGGCCCGAGATCGTGCTGCGAAGCTGCTGCGCAAGGGCCACGGGATCAAGGCGGTGGCTGACGCTGCCGGCCTGGACGAGTCGAGCGTGCGCAGGGTCGCCAAGCGCGAGGGCGTGCGCGTCGAACTCGGCCGAGGCGCGGTCACCGTGACCGATGACATGCGGATTCTGGTCGCCGGCCTGGATGCCGTGCGCGACCACGCCGGCTACTCGTACGCCGTGCTCGAGGAAGCGACAGATCTCGACTCGTCCGTCCTGTCGCGACTGCTCAACGGGCACCGGCACCCCGACCCGGAGACCGTGCAGATCGTGCTCGAGGCGATCGCCAGGAAACTGCGGTGCACGGAGCACCGCTTGCGTCAGCGCGCCTTCCTCGCCGGCGCGGCTGTCATGGATGCCCTGGGCGAGGTGGAGGTGTCCCGTGTCCCTGCTCGATCAACTGCTCGCCGCGCCGACGACGACGCTGGCCCCGACCCCGACACCGCCGTCGGCGGCTGACAAGGTCCTCGTTCAACCAGCACCATGCGATCGCGAGGTGTTGACCAGCATCGGCATCACGCCCGGGACGCCGGCCATGACCATGCAAGCCGCGCCGGGTGTCGGGAACGCTGAAGTGCTGACTGCCGAGCTGCAGACGCTCCCCATCACCACCCAACCACAGCCCCCCGCCGCCATCGAGCACCTGCGCCGGCACCTGCTCGGCGTGGTCGAGGCCGTGCGCGCGGTCGAGATCGACGTGGGGTTTGCCCTGCCCCTGGAGCAAGACATCGCCCAGGCCGACCTGTCCGAGATGCTGACGATCGCCCGTAGCCTGAGCGTGGGCGTGTGCGAGGTGCTGCGATGAGACTGCACACGGTCATCGGCAACGGCATCAAGGGCCGCGAGTTCTCTCACGATCTGTCCCATGTCACCGTGTTCACCGGCCTCAACGGCGTGGGCAAGTCGTCTCGCTTGCTCGCGGCCGAGCTCGCGCTGCGCGGCCCCCAGTCCAAGGACCGACGCTACGGCTCGGCCGAGGTCGTGGGAGCGTCGGCGGTCGTTGACCCCGACGGCAAGAGCGGCTGCGACAAGTGGCTGCAGGTGCACCGCGACATCGCGCCCAAGCACAAGTTGACGGTCGAAGGCTGGGAGCGCGGGACACTGAAGGAGCTGCAGGGCCGCCTGGACAGCCTGCTGCACCTGGCCCCCGCCGTGTTCGACCTGGGCGAGTTCACGGGCATGACCGACGACAAAAAGCGCGCCGCGCTCCTGTCGCTGGCCGCCCCCGTCGACGTCGCAGCGTACGCGCACCTGTGCCCCGACGTCTTGCCCGTGCGCGGCGAGTCCGCGGCCGACTGGATCACCCGCGCCCAGGCCGCCATGAAGGAGGAGCGCCTGGCGCTGCAGGCCCAGGCGCGCCGGTCCGACGTGACGACCGTCACCCTGACGAGCGCCACCCGCGGCAACTTCGAGAACCCCGAGCCGATCCGGGCCGAGATCGCAACTGTCGAAGCCCGTCAGAAGCGCGCGGAGAGCTACGCCAAGCTGTACACCCGCCTGACGCAGGCAGAAGCCGACCTGCAGACCATCCAGGAGCGCTGCGCCGACCTGCAGGCCCGCCCCATGCCCGTGGTGCCAGAGGACGACGGCGCCGAGGCCCGGGCCCGGGCGGAGCTGCAGGCAGCCGAAGCTGTGCGCGAGCAGCACACCTTGGCCCACGCGCGGCGCAAGGACCTGCAGGGGCGCCTGGACCGCCTGCAGGCTGTGACGGTGGGCGACCCAGGCCAGATGCGCGACGTCGCCGCGGCCGAAACGGCGCTCGAGCGGGCCCGCGTCGAATCTGCGCGGATCCGCGAACTGCAGCTGCATGTCCGGGATGCGCAGCTGGACATCGAGAGCGCTGACAAGCAGCTCGCAGCGCTCGGCCGAGGACGTTTGCCCGTCCAGGCCACCATGGTTGCCTTGCGGGCGGAGGTCCTCGCCGGCGATACCGCAGTGGTGATGGCGAGCATCGAAGGCCTGCAGCAGCTGCTCGACGTGCGCGGCTACCCGGCGGGCGCGCTGCTCCTGCAGACCAACCGCGCCGCGGCCGAAGAGAAGCTGCGGGCGATCGGAGATGTCCCGGCCGGTCCGGACGTTGCGGCGCTCGAGGATGCAGTCCGCAAGGCCAAGGACCACAACGACCAGGTGGCCCGGGTCAAGAAGTCCATCGTCGAACGGGAGGCTGGCGTCGCACAGCTGCGCGCGGAGCTCGATGCCCTGGGCGTTGCCGAGGACATCCCCGACACCCTGAACCAGCGGGCCAAGCTCGACAAGGCGATCGCCGCATCGGCCACGCGCAACCAGGCCACGCGCGAAGCCGCGCAGCTGCAGCGCGATCGCCTGTCGGCCGACATGGCCCAAGGCTCGGCGCGGCAGACCGTCGAGCAGCTCGTCGCCGACTTGAAGGCGCACCCGGGCGACGTGGGCGACGCGCAGCAGGACGCCGATCGCCTGGTCGAGCTGCGAGCGGCGCTCGAGGGGGCGGTGCAGCGCCAGGCCGTGCGCGAGACCGAGTCCCGGTTGGCGGCCGACATCGCAAAGCAGGCCGAGCGCCTGGTGCACGTCAAGGGCATCGAGACCAAGCTCAAGGCCGCGCTCGAGGAGGTCCTGCGATCGAGCCTCGCGCCTGTCGCCGAAGTGATGCAGCCGTTCTGCGAGCTGCTGGGCGGCCGGTTCGGCTTGGGTGAGGAGTCGCCGCTGGGCTTCTGGCGCGGCGAGGTTTGGATCCCGCTCGAGGCGGCGTCGGATTCCGAGCAGGCCGTCTACGGCGCCGGCATGGCGCTGGCGCTGGCGGGTGCATCCAAGGGGCTGCGCCTGGTGATGCTCGACCGCCTGGATGTGTGCGACGAGGCGCGGCAAATGCGCGTGCTCGAGCTGGCGTGCGACCTGGTCGACGCGGACAAGCTCGACAACTTGCTGGCGACGACGCACCTGCAGCCCCGGCAGTTCCGCGACGACATCTGCAACATCATCCGCCTGTAGCAATGTCATGCTGACGCGGACTTGACGTGAAGGACGTTATCCGTCAACTTGGCCGCACGACACCGGTTCGAGGGACATCATGCCGCGCAAGTCCAAAGCCGAGCCCGCCCTGCCTGCCTGGTACGAGGACCCCGACACCGTGGCCGCGGCGGTCCGCCCGTTTCGGGACGCCTGGCTCGGACGGTGCGTGCACGTTCCCCACGACCCCGACAATCCCGTGTCGGCCGGCGACTGCGTCGCGTGCCTCAATGCGCTGATCGTCAATGGGTTCGGCGCGTTCAACAAGGTCGCGCTGGCCCACGAGGCGGCGTCGGTCTCTTGGTCTGCCCCAGGAGCGGACCCCAGGCGTAGCCGATAGGGTGACGATGGTCTGTTCGTCGGACACAACGCCTTGTCTCAACCGCCACGAACGGAAACTGCTGTCATTATTGAACGTTGGCAAGTTCTCCCGAAGCATAGGGGACTTGGCATCCACGGCGTTTCCAGAACTCGGCCGCGTGAAGGGCAACTCGTGGGTCCGCAACGCGCTGAGACGTTTGCGCACCTTGGGGTATGTGCTGAGGGTGCGCCAGGGCACCTATTCGATCTCCAACAAGGGGCGCGCTGAGCTCTCTCGGATCACGGGGGTGCCAGCACGCCCACGCAGTGCCACCATCAGGCAGAGGCAGTTGTCCTCGGCCGAGATGGCGCAGGGAGCGGAGCTACAGGAGGACTACCGTCGGCCGTCGCGACGCGGGGAGTGCGAGAACTCCATCCGTCCGTGCCCGTACGTGCTGTGCCGCTATCACCTGTACGTCGACGTGAAGGAAAACGGCAACATCATCATGCCGTTTCCAGACAAGGAGCCTGACGAGATCGAGCATACGTGCGCACTGGACTTGGCTGGTCGGCGTGACCCGATGACGCTGGACGAGATCGGTCTGGCGATGAACATGACCCGCCAGATGGTCGCTGAGATCGAGACCAAGGCGCTGGCCAGGCTGGCCGAACTGGTGGGCGCTGCGCCCGTCGACATCGAGGCTGCGTTCGCAGACTAGCGGCCCAGCAGGTACCAGGCGCCCGAAGCCAACGCGCCGCCGGCAGCTGCCCCTGCGACAAACACGACCCACGGCGAGGCGGTCCAACTGGGTGCGGGCGCGGGGCGCTCGGTGGGGATGTTCAATGCCTGCTCGAGCAACTGCAGGCGCTCTTGGGCCAGTGCCTGAGCGGCGGAGACGCGCTCCTCGGCGGCCAGGCGGTCGGCCGAGCACACGGTCTGCTCGTGCTGCAGGCTGGCCTTGCAGCTGGGCAGGTCGACTCGGACGCAGCGTAGCGCCTCGACGGTCCATGGCGCCGGCCACAGGATGCCGTCGCAGGTGGAGACCTGGCCGGGGATGACAGCCTGCATCTTGGCGCACGGCTCGGCGAACGCCGGCGTGCTGCAGCACGTGCGCAGCGCCGACAGAAGGATGACGAGCAGAGCTGCGCAGCGGCGGCGGCTGGTCACTTGTCGCCTGCGAAGCCGTGGGCGACGGGGACCCACGCGGGCACGGGGTGCGCGTCGCACCAGGTCTTGCACTCGGCCTCGGTGTTGAATTGCCGGGCGTCCCATGGCCATGTGGTCGACGCGGCGGAGTTGTCGGCGCCGGCGGTGGAGTACAGGCCCAGGTACTTGGGCGACTCGGGGATCCAGACCAGGCGACCGCCCCTAGGCTTCGCTGGCGTCTCGGTCTTCTTGGTCTTGGCCATGGTCTACTTCCCTCCGAAGATGGCGTTGCCCTGGTCGGCGATCGCCTGGTTGCCGGATGCGGCGGCCTTGCTGATGTCGGACGAGTCGGCATCGATGCGCTCTCGAGCGGCGTCGTGCACGCGGGTGGCGACGTCGCGGGCGTCGATGCGCTTGCCCTGTGCCAGGGCCGCGCGCTCGGCTGCGATGCGAGCTGCTGTGGCCTGGTCGCGTTCGATGATGCGGGATCGGCGCTCGGCCGCGAGCTGCTGTCGCACGCTGAAGTACTGCAGCGCGGCGATAGCGGCGCAGACGGCCAGCCACATCCACGCCGTGATGCCCCGCAGGAATCGCCAGGCGCGCCGCCCCGCCCTCCAGATGGTTGCCCAGGTCACGGGACCTCCGGATCATCGGGCGGGGGTCCCTCATCCATGGGGGCGGTAGGCGACCATGTGCGGGCGAGGCGGAAGACGCCCGCGAGGACGGCGGTGCACGCCAGTCCGCCGCCCAGGCCCGCCGCCACATGCTCTGCATCGCCGTAGAACAGCCATGCCCATGTGCCGCCGACCAGCGCCGACAGAATCCGCAGCACGCCGTTCCAGCGCCACGACCCCATGAGCGGCTCGAGGTGCTTGGCGAGCAGGACCTTGAGCACCTGCACGGCAAACGCGGCCGGCATGGCGGCCGTCAGCGCGGCGATCAGAAGGGGATGCATCAGGCGGCCTCGCGCAGCTTGCAGAAGATGGCCTTGGGCTTGTTCCACATGATCGACAGGCGCCGCTCGGTGATGCCGTTGGAGGTGCTGCCGCAGTCGATGACCATGTGGCGCGCCGGGTCGGACACCAGCGCGATGTGGCCTTGGTGCGTGACCAGCTTGCCGTCGGGCCCGCGGGTGTGGCTGTCGGGATAGACGACCAGGTCGCCGGGCTGCTCGAGGCCGGCGGGGATGCGCACGAACAAAACCTGCGGGCCCATCGCATCGGCGTAGACGCTGTCGGTCGAGAACCACCACTTCCAGTCGGACCCGGGCTTGCGGCTGCGGCCGACGACCCACGCGATGAACCCGCTGCAGTCGCAGTACCAGGCGGGGCGGAACTTGCGGATCGACCAGGCGCCCGGGTGCGCGGCCTTGGGGTTGTAGCCGCCGCACCCCAAGCCGTAGCGGATCTTACGGTTCATGGCCGAGCGGGCGCGGGGGAGGAACGACATCAGACCTCCTGGGCGCGCATCGGGACGTGGGGATGCACGTGCTGCTCGACCATGCTCAAGCGGCGGTCGTGTTCGGTGATGCGGTTGGCCTGGGCGCGAATCTCTCCGCGAGCGTGCTCGAGGTCCTCTTTGGTCGGGACGAACGACATCACCAGGTCGATGTGTTCCCTCGTCGCTTTGCCCTGTGCATCGACCTTGGCCGACCATCGGGCCGCCGCCCAGAACTGCGCCAGCACGGCCAGGCTGAGCGCACCGAGCGAGATCCAAGCAGCTTCGGACACGGGCACCTCCGGCGCGGTCGACGTCGGGGCAAGCGTGGCCCCGGCTACGTGGCCGGAAAAGTACCGCCGGGCGGTTGGGCGTGTGAGGTTTCAGCCTGGCCGGATGGTGCCTCGCGGCACGCAAGGATACTTGCTGCCGATCCCAGGTCCGGTACCATGCACCACAGAGAGGACCGCCATGCCAGACCGCGAGCAACAGCAACCAGTTGAACGTCTAGCGATTCTGCTGGGCAAAGCTGCCACGCCCGCACGCGTTGCCGATACCGCGCAGATGTTGGCCAAGGCGGTCGAAGCAGCCCTTCCCCTCGGCGTCGCCGAGGACGCGATAACGCTTGTCGTCAAGAACCTGAACATGGTTGCGACCCTTCGTGCGTGGACTCCCGCTGGCGACGAGGCGCTGACGTTTCTGAGCAACGTCGTCTTCGACCCGGTTCGCACATCACAGAACGACCCGATCCGTACCGCTGGCGTTGCCCGTGCGCTGGCCCACAGCGGCAAGGACATGGTCGACGATGGCGGGGTGTTCTTCGTGCCCTGCCAGAGCGACTCGCCGCGCATCAAGCTCGACCGGACGCTGGTCCACGTGCTCGAGCAGCTGGCGTCCAGCGAGCACACAACCCGAGTGCATGGCGGGACGCAGGTCTACAGCGTCGTCTTGCGGGTGGGCAGAGCCAAAGAACAGTCGTCCCGACACCAGGTGCGCCTCGTGATCAACGGCAAGGCACAGGACGTGCAGCTTCACGCGGACGCGTTCGACTCGTTCGTCGAGGCCATGCGAAGTGGTCGCAAGGTCAAGGTCGAGCTGAAGGCCTGCTGGCGCAAGCTGGGGAGCGAGTTCGAACTCGACCTGCAGCGAACCACGGCCGTCCGTATCGATCCGACCTGGCGCCAGGCAGACTTCACGAAGTTGCTCGCGGAGCCGATTCTGTCTGTGGAAGAAGGACTTGCCATCCTGTCGGAGCTCGAGGGCGACGAATGACCAAGGCGATGCTTGACGCGAACGTGATGGTGTATGCAGCGGCGGAACTGGCCGACCCGGTTCAGTATTCGGATATGCACAGGATGCAGTTGGCGAGCAAGCGCCTGCTCAGCAGCAACGCCGACCTGTCGATCTCGGCCGTCGCGTGGGCTGAGGTCCTTCGCAACGTCACGCCCGATCGGCGAAAAGCTCTGGAGCCGTATTCGAGCAAAATGGTTGTCGTTCCGTTCGACGCCCAAGCGGCCGAGTGCGCTGCAGCGCTGCTCGACAAGTACCGCCGGCTCGAGGATGTCTGCGATTGGTGTCTTGGCGTGAAGCACGGCGGTCCGTGCAAGAAGTGCGAGCGGTCCTTGTCGCGCCAGCAGAAGGTCAACGACGCGTTCATCATCGCCGTGGCCGACTGCCAAGGGGATGGGGCCGTCTTGTACAGCTTCGACAAGGGCGTGCACGACATGGGACGCCACGCCCGGTGCAAGGTGCTCGAGCCGCCAGAGCCGGAGCATCAGGCTGAGTTGTTCGAGAACGTGACCGCTCCGCTGCTCCCAATGGGTGAGATCGACCCGGCCGCTACCTGACTCCTACCCGCCGTTGACCTGGGCCGTGTGGCCGGAGCACCATGGGTGCACGGAGGAACCCATGCGCTACGCCCTGCCCGCCCTACTCTCTCTCATGGTGGCCACCATCGGTGGGTGCGAATCCGCCCAGACCGACGACACCGCCGACGTCCAAGGCGCGGCGGATGCCTCGGCCGAGACCGTGCAGCTCGCGGGGCCCTGTGAGCCATGCACCAACGACCGCGAGTGCGCGGACGGTCTGGCGTGTGATCACCGCGTCGGCATCTGGGTCTGTAAAACGCCAGTCCGGATGGACTCGGACAAGCCAGTCTGTGACGCCGATTGCGTGCCACAGTGCAAGACGAAGGGGCGCTGCCACGCTATCGACGGAGAATGCCGTGCCATCAGCAACGAGGAGTGCGCTGCGTCCAAGAACTGTGCGGACTCAGGGGAATGCAAGTTGAACGTGGCCAACGGGTATTGCAACGGGTGAACTAAGCGCCGGCGGACACGTAATCGATGCGCGCCGACCATCGGATGTCCCGACCTGCGATACCCGTCACTTGAACGTCGATGGCAGGGCTATTCACAACGAGAGCAACAGCAGCCGTCCCAGGGAACGTTCCGCCGGAACTCGACATTATGGCCGTTCCTCCTGTGAAAGCGACGGAAGTGGTGGCGCCAACTCTCCGAACGTGCGCCCGGATGTCCCACGCGGCGCTGTGCCCATCTCCCTCGTCGTACGCGACCACCCGAATGGTCACCATGTACGACGTGTCGGCACGCAGAGTCCAAGTCGTAGCACCCACACCAGCCGTCGTGTACGGCGTCAGGACCGGCGTCGTGGCGCCGGTCGTCTTGCTCCACACGTGCAGCGAGCCCATCTGCAGCTCGCCCTGCCCGCCGACGCTGGCACGAGCAGCCGAGTGCGCCTGCTCGCCCCGGTTGTTCACGACGGCGCCCGTCCCCGTCGCTCGGCTGTAGTCCGCGTTCGCCTTGCACCCGGGGCCGTGCGCGCGAGACGCCACGCCGGCCGCCTCGATCGCGTCGTACGCGTTGTTCGTGGGCGGCGCGCCCGTGGCCATCGCGCCGTCGGCCGAGGCGCGCACGTCGCCGGTCGAACCGGCGGGCGACTGCGGGCCGATCGCGATGGCTCCGCGGGCCGACGCCTTTGCTCCCTTGCCGTGCGCAAACGCCGCCTCGCCGCCGCTCGCCGTGGCGTAGCTCGTCGCCATGCCCATCGGCGCCGTGACTTCGACCTTGGCCGTCAAGCCCAGCGCGATGCCATCGTCGCCATCGACGGTCGCACCACTACCGAACGCCACACCGCGCGCAGCGTTCACCGTCGCATTCGGACCTGCGATGCCGAGAGTGCCGGCCGCGCCGACCGTAGCGTCCTTGCCGATGGCAGCGCTGGACAGACCTGCTGCGTTCGCCCCGACCCCGGCTGCCAGGGAGTTCTCGCCACCAGCGTTGGATGTCAGGCCGATCGCCGTCGCGTTCTCCCCAGCCGCCTGAGCACTTGCCCCCAAGGCCAGGGCGTTGTCGCCACCCGCCGTCGCCCCGTTGCCCGCCGCGAGCGAATCGACGCCGCTGGCCTGCGCACCGCCGCCCATGGCGATGGCGCCCGCCCCCGTGGCCTCGCTGCCGTTGCCAATCGCCACGGTATCGTCGTTCGACGCCGTGTTGTTCCGGCCCATCGCCACCGAGCCGTCGCCCGACGCCAGGTTGTTGTAGCCGCTCGCCGTGCTGTGCGCGCCCGACGCCGTGTTGTTCTCGCCGAAAGCCGTAGACCCGTCCCCCGTGTTCGCCAGGTCCCACTGCGTGCCCGTCGCCCGGCCGGCGCGGAACGCCGCCAGCGCCTTGCGAAACTGGAACCTCGACCTGAACGACGCGGCCGAGTTCTCCGTCGTCGTCGACCCGAACACCAGGTCCAAGTCCGAAGCGTTGCTGGCGTCATCGTCCGACATCCGGACCTTGAACGGCGCATCCACGTTCATCGTCCTGGTCCCGTTCACGTCGGTCAGAACCATCGTGGCATCCATCCCCGGGTACCGAGAGATGATCTTGAACGACGTCCCGGCCGAATACACGGCGCGCACCACCGCGCGCGCAGACGGGTCGGCGTTGATGCCGGCAGCCCAGTCGCGGGCGATCGTTGATGTGGTGTCGGTGCCCGACGTGGTGTGGCCGACCGCGGCGCCGCCGTCGAACGAGAGGTCGCGGACGTAGCCGACGGCCCCCGTCGCCGTGATGGTGATGGTGGCCGTCTTGCTCTCGACCATGAACGCCGTGGCCGACAGGCGCCGCATCCACTGATTCAGACGCTGCCAGAAGTAGTTCCACGTCTTGTAGCTCGGCTTCTCCACGGCCCAGCCCGTATCGCGCTGCGCCGTCGTCGGCTCGGTCATCGCGGCGTCGGCCACGTCACCCGCCCACTCGAGTTCTTCGATGTCGCCGACGCCCTTGGTCACGGGGCGGTCCTGGATTCCTGCCATCTGGAACTCCTACGGGTAAATGAACGATGCGAACGTTCCTGCTGTGACCAGCCCGGTGCCGTCATCGAGCCCTGCGACCAGCGGATCGGTATCCTCGGAGAACCCGAACACTTTGCCGCTGTACCAGCACAGGCCGACTAGCTCGACGCCCGCGGCCTTCGCGGCCACCATGAATTGCTCGAGGGCGAGTTCCTCCGCCGACCCAAGCGCCGACGACACCGAAACCGCCATCCCAAGCCCCGCAGGAAACGAGTCCCAGGAGTGCACCGACAATGCCGACACCACCATCATCGCCACAGCCGACAGCTCGTCCGCCGTGCCCGTGCTGTGGTTGCGCAAGACCGCGGCGCGCAGCTTGGCGCGGTACGTCGGGTCCAGTTCCGACCCCAAACGGACCTGGCCGATCACCTGGCCCAAGATGTCGAGCTGCGCGCCCTCGGCAGCGTCCAGCGTCCGCTTGAGCAGCAGCTGCTGCGCGACGTCCTCCAGCGCTTGGATACGTGCGGACGCGGCCGAGACCACCGCACGCAAGTTGCTCGCGTCGACGAACTGGTCGCTCAGGGTCCCAAGGGCCTGCTCGACGTGGTCGGAGATCGGAGCGAGCGCTTGCATCACAGCCACGTCACTGCGCCGAACTGCGCTTTCTCGTTGAAGTCGATGGCCACGTTCGCGGCCGACCATGCGCCAGCATTCCGCCGCAGCTCGACCATCACACCGGTGGGCTCGTAGCCGTAGCCCCGCGCCGTATCGCCCACGAGCGCAATCGCCCGCCACAACAGCGCCTCGTCTCCAATTCGCAGCGCGTCGGTGTACGCCTGCAGGACCGCCTCGATCTCGACCGTGGGCTTGGCCACGACACCACCCGTCAATGTCACGCGAAAGTCCACCGTGACGTCGTCCGGAAGGCTGTAGTAGACCGTGTGCGGCATGCCCTGGGCGTCGATGACCGTCACGGCCACCGACCCAGGCGCCAGAGCTCCCCACGTCTCGATGCCCGCCGGCCGAGTCGCCCACAGCGCATCACCGATGTCTTGGGCCGTAGCCGTGCCATCGACGATGCACAGCACGCTCTTGCCAGGCATCCCAGCGATGCCGTTGGCGCCGGGCATCAGCGAGGTGTTCTCGTACACGACCGCTTCGACAACGCCTTCCACCGACAGGAGATCTGCCCGGATTGCATCGACCGTCCCGTTACCGGGCAGGTGGAACGACTGGGCGTAGCGCACCCGCAGGTCGTCGTCGGTCTCGACAAGCGCTCCGGGGTGGGCGTCGGCCAGGTTCTCGACGGACGCGAGTCCTGCCACGGCCGTGACGATGGTCACCATCGTGGATGCAGGCGCGGGAATCGGGCCGGACTCCTGAGCCTCGCACGCAACGTCGCAAACGCCTGTGCCGGCTCCCAGATAGCGCCAGGTCACAGTCCCATCCACGATGGCCGTTCCCGTGCCCGTGGGTCCGCCGGCGCCGGCGCTCTGCCCTGCGATGGTGCACTGGTAGACCGACCCGCCGTTGGTGCGCCGGTCGCCAGCGGCGTACACCGTCAGCGCCACCCACGCACCAGGTGCAGCGATGGCGCCGGCGGCCGTCGAGTAGAACCGGTCCGACGTCCCAACCACTTCGAACACCGTGCCGGCAGGAACGACCGTCAGCGCCGTTCCGACGTACGTTGCCGTCACCGCCGACCGCGTCGCCGGGTTGCGTGTCACGCCACCCAAGGGCACCAAGCCCGACAGCTGCGCGCCGCCGGCGGCATCGATGCGCGCCGAGTCGTACAGGCCCTGCAGCAGCTCCTGCAGCGTGGCCTCGCGCAAGGACAACGCCCCCACGATCTGGCCAAGCGCCGTGTCTCCCGTGAACACCAGCGTCTCGATGCCGGAGGCCGAACGGATGGAGTCCTCGAGCGCGGATTGGATTTCGGCCTGGGTCTCGATCGACAGGCCTGCAGCATCGAGGACGAGCGTCATGGTCTACACCTCGACCGACACGGGCCCCATGGTCTGGCCGTCGTCGGTCTTGGCGGAGAATGTCACGGCGACCGCGTTGCCGTTGCGTTTCACTGCAAACGACGTCAGGTGCGAGACGCCCGGCACGCCGAGGATGGCGCGGCGGATCTCCGAGCCGACCTGGTCCTCGGTCCGGCCCGGCCCGAACACCTGGCCGTCGTAGTCCACGCCGAGGTCCAGGTCGGCAAACCACTCGCCGCGATGCATGCGCAGGCGCACGGTGACCTGCTGCGCGATGGCGTCGGCGTCGCAGATCCACATCGCGTTCTTGCCGTTCGACAGGTCCAGGTCGCCGTCTGCGTCCAGCTTCAAATCTCTTGCGATTCCCATGGGGCCTCCTCGGCCTGCGGCTCGACGCGCGTCAAGCGATACTTTCCCGCCTCGTCTGCGTTCAGCCCCGTGCGTGGACCGAGGCAGATGTCGCCGTACTCCACGTCGCAGGTGATCTCGAACCCGCCGGGGATGCGCTTGCACCACACGGGCGGGTCGGTGTCGGCGGTCAGTTCGATGCGTTCGACGTACACGTGGCCTCCTAGAAGTAGATCACGTCGACGGTTCCGGCGTTGCCGACAACGCCAACCAGACCCGTGCCGCTTCCATTTCCCGGGGTACCTCCAGGACACGAGACGGCCGCGGTCGGAAGCGCCCCGACGATCGATTCGTGGCAGATGATGCGGAAGTGACCGCCACCACCGCCACCGCCGCCACCCGCATTCACGGCGCCAGCGTTTGCACCGTTGCCGCCAGCGCACGAAAGCGTCGCCGTCGCGCCGATCACGACCGCGCGCCCACGCAACACACAGATTCCTGCGCCACCGCCGCCACCACCGCCTACGCCGGTTGCATCGGCAGCACCGCCGCCACCACCAGCCGCGCTGCGCAATTGCGTGATGCCGTTGCTGGCGACAAGCGCCTGCATTTCGACGCCGATCCACCCGATGCCGTTTGGCTGGTACCCGGCCGGGTAGGATGCCGCACCGCCACCTCCGCCCGTGTTTGCGCCGGAGTTGCCGCCCTTGCCGCCAGATCCGCCAAACGCCGGAGACGCCCCGGATCCACCCGTCCCGTTGCCGGCTCCGCCAGATTTCCCGGCGCCGCCCTGTGACCCCGGGTAAAGCGGTCGCGCCGATGATGTCCACGATGCCGCTCCCGGCGTCGTTCCTGCCCCGTTCTTTGCGAGAATCAGGACCAATCCGTCCCAGTAGAACGTGTCGCGGAAGCAGATCAACCAACCGTCGCACGAAAGCGTGTAGCCGTTGCGGAGGTTGATTGTCGTCGCCTGTAGCGGTCGCGTGGCGGTGTAGACCGTGCCGACCAGCGTGCAACCCGCCACCGCGCCACCGTTGAAGTCCAGCGCCCCGTCCGAGCCGTCGCCGCACTGCAACAGTACGTTCTGATCGATCAGTGTCTGTAGGGCAGTCAGTTGCGCCACGGTCACGCCGTCCTGCGGATTCACGCCGTCTGCCAACCCTGTGATCTTCTGCGCGTTGACCGCTACCGCGCCCGCCGACGCCGCAAGTGCCGTTCGCACGTTCGCTTCGGTCACGCTGGCGTCGGATCCGGCTGGGCCGGTCGGCCCTGTTGGCCCCGCAGGCCCAGTGGCACCTGTTGCTCCCGTCGCTCCTGGAGCGCCGTCCACCCCGTCTGCCCCGTCCAGACCGTCTGCCCCGTCCAGACCGTCGGCGCCGGCAGGACCTTGCGGACCGGTGGGCCCTGCAGGTCCTTGCGGCCCAGCCGGCCCCTGAGGCCCAGGGGTTCCCCCGCCCCCGCCCTCGTCCACGGTGTCTTGGATCGCATCGGCAAGCGCATCGCGGGCGACTTTGGCTTCCGCCGGCGACGTGACCGACAGGGCGGACATGGCGTCGAGATCGGTCTTGAGCTGCACACGGCTCATTACTTCACCTTGACCTTGGTCGAGAGGACGGACGATGTGCCGGTCGACGACGCCAGGATGGTGGCAGCGTTGCTCGGGGGCATCGTCGGACCGACGGCCGTGACGTGTGTGTGCGCCGCCAGGGCCGTCAGAAGGCTCGACATCGCGCTGACAAACGTGTCGCCGAGCACCGCCGCGTGGGACGCACCCTGCCCCAACCTGATGAATCCTCCCGTCGGCTCGCGTAGTTCGAGAGCGTCGTCCGCCGGCGCTGGCGAGAGGCGACCATCGGTGGGCCAGACGCCAGGCATCGCCACGGCATCCGACAAGTGGTGCGTGCGCGGGCTCTGCGGGTCGCCCTCGTCGCCTTCGGCCAGGAACTGCTCGATGCTGCGGGCCTGGAACTGAAGCTGCACGTAGTCGCCGGCGGAAATGGGCCAGGTGATGGCAGATGCGCCGGCTCGAGGCCACGCGATGGGCACGGCACGCAAGATCGGCCACGCAACAGGCTCTCCGCCCTGCAGGGTGGCCGGAACGGGCTGCACGTCGACGGTGCCCGCCTGCCGGTTGTACGACACCACGCGGCCTGGCAGCGCCGTCAGCACGTCGAACAGCCGGCCGCGCAGGGCCGCGTCGACCTGGTCATCGGGCAGCAGGTCGGACGACATCAGAGCACCTCGGACAGGTACAGCTCGGTGTAGAACTCGCCGCCGTGCGTGTCGCCGCGATGGTCGGCCCGGTCGATCCGAAACTCGCCCTTGTGCTCAGCGCTCTCCAACTTGATGCGCCGGCCCGGGTAGTACCCAGCCTGCAGCAGCGAGATCGCCTTGATGGCCGGACGCTTCACGGTGCGCCGCTTGCCGTCGTCCCCCGTCACCCGACACGCTTTGAACTCGATGACCTCGGGCGAACCCACAAGGCCCGTGCCCGGCGACAGGAGGATCGCTCGCTCGACCGTCGACCCCGCCGGCGGCACCACCTGCAGCGCCCCGTCCTGCACGCTCCACTGCAGGTCCAAGGCAGCCATCAGCAGGTCCATTTCGCGATGTGCAAATCCGGACATCGCCGCGGGCCCGCGCGTGCCGCCCTTGACCATGGCCAACGCCGACGCAGGAACGGCCAGACCCATCTGGCCAGCCAGTTCCTGCACGAGCTGCTTGTACGGCGTGCCCGATGTCCAGGACCTCGAGACGAAGCGCCCCCACGCCTGGCGTCCGTCCGACGCCGTCAGGCTCGTCGTCCAGCCTGGGCCGGTCTTCTGGTGTCGGACTTCATCGATCGTTCCCGAGAACAGCTGTCCTGCCAGGCCTGCGTATCCGGCCACCAGGCGGAGCGACGTGCCGCGCAAGATCGCTGCCCTGCTCTCCTGGCTCAGGTTGTCGACGCGGATCGTTGCAGGGCTGGGCTTGCTCTTGGCCGTGCGCGAAATCTGAAACTGGACGCGCAGATCGCTCCACTCGGCGCCGCCGATCGTCAACGTGCAGACCCGGTTGAACAGTTCCTGCGTCACGGCAACTCCGCAGCCTCGATGTACGTCAGCACCACGCGCTGCCCCAGCTCGCCGCGCTCAGCGTCGCGGCCTGGCTCGGTGTCGGCCATCGCGAAGATGTCGCCGCCGGGCAGGCGCGGCTCCGACCTGGCGGCGCGCAACAATGGGCAGTTGTTACGGATCGCGATTCCGCGCAGCAACACCTCGCCGTCGTCGGCCGCGATCGACAGATGCCAGCACGCCGCGCGCTCGTTCCACTGGAACCGAAGTCCGAACGGACGGCCGTCGAGCACCACGCGCATATCGAACGGCTCGGCGTCGGCGTTGGACTGAATCGGAAGCACGCGGATCGGCATGGGTCACCTCAGAACGCGGGCGTGGCGAGCTCGAGGCCGGACCATTGGATCTGCCGACCGTTGGCGGCGTAGCTGCGCGTCACACTCTTCTCGCCGACCTTGGCTTTGACCGTCAGCGTCGGTGTCGGCTCCATGGTCGACATGCTTCCGAGGTCCTTGCGCTTTCCGGTGTGCCGCACGTTCGAACGGCGATTCTTTGCCGCGCGGACTGTTGCAGTGCGGGCAACGGCGACCTCGACCTCCTGCAGCGTCAGCGTGATCTGCACCGAGCCAAGCGTGTCGGCCGACTGCGGGTACGTCAGTGACGTGATGTACATCCGCTCGATCACGTCGAGATCGCCCAGCATCGACAGCGATTCCCGTCTGTTCCACGCTTCGCGCAGGCGGTCGATGACCATACGGGGGCGCGCCGTCGTGCCCTCGGGCTGCAGCGCCTGGCTGGGCGTCTCGGTCACGAGGCACTCCAGCCGCACAACCCGCGGCTTGCGCACGACGTGGTCAGATCCGATTGTACCGTCCTCGACCGGGTACGACGTGACCTCGGCCGACAGCGTCGGTTCGATGACCGTGACGGCGTCAAACTCGACTTGGTCGCCGCGCTCCATGACGAGGAACGTGCTCACGGCGCGACCTCCGATGCGTTGGGGATGTTGCGGGCAATTCCACGGAATGTGCGGGACGCAATCGCGTCGGCGACCTGGTCAGGCGTCATGCCCTGACTCGAGTCGAGCTGTACGACGATGTCGCCGTTCATCGTGACGTTGTTGACCGACGACTCGATCGCGCGGCTCGCGCTCGAGATTCGCCCTTCGGAGCCCGGGCCACCGGTCGCGCGTCGAGCCGAGGCGTTCTGTTCGGCCGTGAACTTCTGCTCGCCGGTGAAGACGTCGCGGCCTGTCGAGTCCACCGACAGAGATCGGCCGATGTCGGCAAGGTCGTTGACACGCTCCCTGTTGAACGCGTTCATCTTGTCCCAGACGGCGTTCATCCTGCGGCCCTTCTCGTTCACGTCGTCGCTGGTGATGCCAGCCTCGATCCCAGCAACGCCTGCACCAAGGACGCCGGCCATCAGTGCACCGGTCATCTGTGTGGCCTGCCACATGGCTTTGCCGCCGCCGACCAACCACTTGCCTGCTGTGACAAGTCCGGACTCGTCCGGAGCGAGACTCTGGTCGCTGCTCGTCATGCGCTGGATCGCAGGGATGATGTCCTTGTCGATCGAGCTGACGATGCTGGCTGCCGTCGTCTTCCAATCGAGCTGCAGGCCGACGAGCGACTTGCCAATGCCGATCTGCGCCGCTGCGATCTTCGCGTCGGCTTTCTCCATGGCGGTGCCCATCTTGTTGGCGCCGCCGGCGCTCTCACCGTAGGCCTCGACTGCGGATCCGGCGGCCGACTTCTGCGCGAGCAGCTGCTGCTCGAAGCGCCCCATCTGCGGCCCTGTGAGCTGCAAGGTGGCGTTGAGCCCCTCGACACGCCCGAACAGCTTCTGCACTGCCTCTTCGGAGCCGTTCGTCGTGCCCTTCAGCAGCTTGAGCGTGCCCACCAGGCCGTTCTGGGCGATGGATGCCTTGATCGACTTGATGCCGACCTTGTCGAGCGCTTGCTGCATCTCCTTGGTCGGGTTCAGCAAGGCAACCATCACGCTGCGGAGCTGCGTCGTGACCTCCGACGTCGACCCCGTCACTCCGGACAGCGTGCCAATGCCGGCGAACAGCTCCTCGAGGGAAATGCCTAGCGCCGACGCCAAGGGCGTCGCCACGCCAATCGCCTGCGCCATCTCGGGGATGGTCGTCTGGCCCAAGTTGCGGGCAGTGAACGCCATGTCCATGACTTTCTTGTTGGCGCTCAGGCTCGTGTCGCCGTAGGCCAGGGTCGTCGCGGTCAGGAGCTTCATCACCTCGAGCGCAGTCGTGTTGGCCGCTGCCGCGCCCAGGGTAGCCGTCTTGGCGATGCCCATCGTGTCGTTGGAGTCACCGTACGCCTGCACGATCTCGTTGACCGTGTTGGTGATGTCGACGGCGCCCTTCCCGGTCGAAGTGCTCAAGGACAGAATCTGGTCTTCAAGCTCGGCGACGCGCCCTCGAGCGTTGGGCAGGATCGCTTGCACCTGGCCGACGGCACGGCCGAACTCGAGCGACTTGTCGATGGAGGCCTGGCCGAAGGCCATCATCTGCTGCGCGCCGAAGTATCCGGCCGCCGCCGCTCCGATGCGACTCAAGGCCCCCTCGAGCAGGTCGACTTGCTTGATGCTCTTGTCGACGCGCTCGTCGAAGCGGTCCAGCGGCGTCAACGGCGCATCCCAGCGAAGGCGGGCCACAAGATCGCGGAGCACCGTCGACATCTACTTCACCCCCGCCGCGTCGAGCTCTTCGTGCGCATCGAGCAAGTCGTCGACAGACCAGGTGGCCTGCACCTCGGTAAGCGTGGCGATGCGCGCGAGCACAGGGCGCCAGGTCCACCACCGGACTACTCGGCTGCGGTCTCCGTCGGTGCCGGGCTGGGGGTCTGCATTGCCCCGCCAATCAGCCCGGCGAGCGCGATCAGCAAGGCGTCGGGAAAATCCGAGAAGTTGTGCTCGAGCGCAGCACAGACCAGGCGTGTCATGTGGCCATAGCGTCCGGCGAAGTACTCGTCGAACGCGGGGCCGCCGACCAGCACAGGAGCGCCCTGGCGGCCCTGTGGGAACGCCTGGACCTGCTTGAGCAGCGTCTTGCACATGTCGACGTCGGCCGACGTCCAACGCTCGGTGAAGCGACGCGCAAGCGTGGACAGAGCCTCTTCCCGTTGCCGCAGCCGCAGATGCGCATACGCCTCGCCGTCGGCCGTCGACGATCCGAGTTGCACCATCCGCATGACGATGCTCAGACCCTCGGTCGCACGTACGGTGCCGATGGTGTAGGGAGTGCCGTCGATGTCGACTTCGACCGTGCGGTGGGCCATGGGATCAGCCTCCCGTCAGTTGGGAGTCGCCCTGCCCTTCGATGACCCACTCGCGCACCTGGTCCTCGACGCCGTAGTTCACACCGGGCTTGCCCAGAATCGAGGCGGCACCGATGAAGAGCTTCTCGCCGTTGCCCAGGTTCTGCAGCAGATACGGCTTGGGGACGTAGCCCGGGATCCGCTGCAGGTCGTGCTCGAGCGACAAGATCCGGTTGGCAGCCGAAGTCTGCGCGAGCCGGATGGTCACCTTCTGCAGCGGAAGCGCCCTGCGAACGACGCGCGTGATCTGGCCGTCGGCGCCTTCGACGTGCTTGACGGTCTCGCGGCCGGCCTCAGTCGAGACGATGTCGGTGGGGCCGAAGCCGTCGAGGATGTAGCCGCCCAGCGTCTGAAGAACGTCGTTGCAGCTGTACGTGATGGGGAGCCCTACGGACATGGGAGCCTCCTGGGGACCAGCTCAGGATCAGACCTGCAGCGTGCCTTCGATTTCGACCGTCTGGATGGTACCAGCCGAGATTGCGTTGAACTTGACGTTGCGCAGGAGGCCTGCCGTGACGTCCGCCGGCGCGACGTCGACACGAGCCGGCAGCGACAACGTGTAGCTCGCGAGAGCCCCGCGCACCTTGTACTTCTGCAGAGGGCCCTCGACAGCTGCGCCGATGGTCGCGATGCCAGTGTCCATGTAGGGCACGAAGTCGGGAGTCGTCAGAGCGTCGGCGACCGCCGTCTGGATCTCGATGTGCAGCGCGTCGACCAACACGCGATTCTGCATCGTCAATCCCGACGCCATGCGCCCCAGACGGGTAGCCTTGTACCCGCCGAAGTTGGCGTAGAAGTTGCCGTTGTTGTTCAGGATCGCTGAGCGCTCCGAGGTCGTCAGTTCGGCAGGTTCGGCCAGCTTCAGCTTCTTGTTCGCCCAGTCCAGCGTGCCGGGCTCGGCGCTGGCGCAGCGGCCGACCCAGCATCCGTCGTCGGGTTCGACGCCAGTGGTCGACACCTTCTCGATCGTGATGGTCGGCTGGGACACGCCAAGGGTCACGGCGGCAGACGTCACTCGCAGGATGGTCGACGAGTCCCATGCGGCGACTTCGATCACGCGGTCGTTGTCGACGCCGGCGGAGACTTCGATCACGTCGGCGAAGCCCACACCAGGCAACGCAGCAAGCGCAGTCGCCACCGCGGCCAGGGTGGTGTCGCTGTCGCCGGCGTACACGACCGGCAGAATCGGGTGGCCGCTGACGGTGATGTCGACCTGGTTCAGCGCAACCAAGGCAGCCGAGAACGTCAGGCGCAGCACCTGCACATCGCAGTCCGACACGGCGATGGTCGGCTGGCTGGCCCCGCCCGTGATTGCGGGAGAAACACCGTCTGCGAGGACGACCGTGTTGAACGTCAAGTCGACCATCGGGTCGGATGCCTTGACGATGATGTCGTAGCCGCTCGCCAGGACCGATGCCGCAGAGATTGCCCCGTTGGACACGCCCTTGAGCGCGGTCGCGATGACGGCCATCGTGCTTGCGTGGCTTACAGCGTACACGGTCGAGCCGATGTTCACGCCGTTGACCTGCATGTTGACGCTGTTGTTGGCGATCAAGTCCCGGCTGAAGGTCAGCTTCTTGTACTGGGGCCGAGAGGGGTTGTAGACGCCCATCGCCCGGTCGTTCTCGTCACCATGCAAGATCGAGAACAAGTTGGCCGCGGTCGACTTGGCCTCGGCCTGTGTCTCCTCAAATACCAGCACGTGCCGCTGCTCGGCCGTCGACAGGCACCAGTCCGCTGCGTCGTTCACCTTCATCTCGGTGTCGCTCGCAGACGAACGCAGCGTGAGAAGGAGCGTGAACCAGTTGGGGTCGGCCATCTCGATCGCGGTCAGCGTATCACCGATGTTGTGCCCCGAGTTCCAGCCGGCGACCTTGATGCTGTTGGGGTGCTTGTCCTGCGCGAAGATGGTCTTGGCCAGCTTGACCGCGTAGTGCCAGGGCTTGAAACCATCCGCGAGCATCTCGGCGACCGACGAGTACTCCTGGATCACGGGGGTGATGACGCCGGTCAGAAGCCCGGTGTACATCAGCGTGCCGAGCACGTTCTGGTGGTCGAGGATCAGCGGCACCAGGTTGAGCGTCTGCCCACCACCGCCAGACTGCACGGTGATCTGGACTTTCACGATGTCGGAGAGAGGGGCAACCATGGGGCTCCTACGTGACCGTGCCGGTCGGGCCGTCGACGGTCGAAATCGTGCCGACCTGTTCGGTCGTCTGGTCAGCGGTCGCGAACTCCAGGTCCACGGCCGCACGGGTGTCGTAGCTTGTCTCGAGCAGCGCGGAGACGTCCGCGGGCGTCCCGATGGTCGCGATCCGCAACCCGGCCACGAGCAGCTGCGCGCGCGTGGCTTCGGTCTGCAAGCTGCGGATCATCTGCCCCAGGGCCGCACTTGCGTGTCCGGACGCACCAGACGCCGCTGTCGGCACGGCGGCAAAGTACTGCACGCTCAGGCTGTGCGTGCGAAAGTGCACGATGGACTGGGTGCCGGCTGTCGACGTCGTGCGCTTCTCGTCCCGCACCGGGTTGCCCAGTTGCATGTCGCGAGCGCCCCACACGAGCGTCACAAAGGGGCGCTCCGGAGTCGGCGCATCCTGCAGGCCCCAACGCACGTTGGATGCGGCCAGGCCAGACGCCGACTGTGCCCACGCCGCGATGGCCTGCTCGATGGTCGCCCACGACAGCATCAGGTCCCCTTTGCGAGCAGCGCGAGCTCGCGGAACTCGCCGTGCTGCCGATAGTCGCGCAGGCCGGCCACCAGGTAGGACACGCCAGCGAAGACCAGCTCGTCAGGCGGCAGTCCCTCTGCCTGGTCGACTGTGCGCAGGTCGGCCGTCGTCCAGGCGATGAAGCGCACCTTGTCGCGCAGGCCCTCGCGTACGCGCTCGAGGTCTCGGCCGCTGGCGGGCAACACGACCGCTCGAGCGGGCGATTCGACGGGCGTGCCAGGCGTGGCGTAGCCGTCGACTACGGTCGGCGCTGGATACCGCCGGCGGACGACGGCGGTCGCATAGCGGTTCACGACGGACCCCAGGCGCAGCATCAGCGGCCTCCGGACGTATAGACCCGCTTGGTGACCCGATACGTCACGCTATTGCGCAATTGCCCCGTGTCGATCAGAGGTTTGACGTTGGCCGGCCCCGCCATGCTCTTCTTGCGCATCCGCCGGCCGACTGCCGACATCATCTGCTTGCGTTTCACCGTCGACCTGGCCAGCGCCGGCCCAATTCCCCGAGACATCCGCTTCTGAATCAGGCCTTGGATGATCAGACCCAGGCGCTCCATCGCAGATCGAGGCGTCATCTTCCCGTCGAGCACAGCCAGGTTGAACCCGTCAGATGCCGCGGCGATCAGCGCCCGATACTGGTCGAAAGCGCCCCTGATGAAGCTGCGCTCGGGGATCTTGATTTTGTGAGCCTTGGTCACCGGGATGTTGAACTTCGACCGCGCACTCGAGCCGAGCTTGCTCTTGTTCAAGAACAAGGCCCCGTCGCTGCCCCAGATGTAGGGCGTGCCGCCCGGGTGGTCGATCGTCGCACCGAACTCGTGGACGGCCGCCAGGCGAACGTTGCTGATGCCGTTCCCCTCGTCCTTGCGGGCTGAATCGTCCCCAAAGACGCCGACCTGCACAGCCATGCCGTGCATTGCAGCGACCGTGCGCCGCAGCTTGTCCATCCCTCGGCGATTGTCGGAGACAGGCATCAGCTCGCCAGCCGTCCGCCGTACTGACGGGAAAGAGCCACGAGCATCCGGCCGTAGTTCGTCCGCGACAGGTCTGCAGGGGCTGTGAGAACACTCACGTTGCCGTACTGGCGCGTGATCGGCCCGACGCTTTCAGACGTGATGGGGCCGGCAGCTCCGGCAGCCTGCTCGACGTTGAGAGTCAGCTGGTGGCAGACCCATAGGCGCACAGCGAGGTCGTGTTGGGCGCCGAAGCGGTCTACGTCCACGAACTCGGGCGCCATCACCAGGTACAGCGCGATGGTCGCCGTGTCGGTGCCAGCGAACTCAGACGCAAACGCCTGGATGTCAGCTGCGGTCACCGACACGACGCCCTCCGTGGATCAGATGCCGTACCGGCGGGCCCAGGCAAAGGGCTGCCGCACGATGGTGCCGCCGCAACGAGCGGAGCACTGGACCTGCGTGGTCCAGCCCTGCACGATCGGCGCTTCCTCGGTGTACTCCTGCGGGATGATGCTGTGCAGGACGTCCTGGTTGCGCGCGCCAGCCAGCATCTCTGCCTTGCCGCTGTCGCCCGACGTCGCCAGCTCGGCGAGCCAGATGATGTCCTCGATGAGCGGGATCTTGTCGAGCAGGTACCGCAGCAGCGTGATGTCGGTGTCCGGGATGCGCATCGTCGCGAGCTGGCCGTACTGGTCGGGCGGCAACGCGAGGACGAACTGCGAATACGTCCCGTTGGACGCAGAGAACAGGTAGCGCAGCATCTTGGACACGTCGGCTTCGATCTCGAGGCAGGTCTTCCCGGTCCACTCGGTCGGCGTGCCCAGCCCGGCCCCCGGGTCGACCGCATCGGCGTCGATGCTCAGGTTGGTCAACAGGCCCGGGATGTTCTTCTGGGTGTCGCCAGCCAGCAGGACCGTGTTGATTTCCTTCTCGATGATGTAGCGGGCAGCGATCGCCTTCTCGGCCGAAAGCGCCACGCCGGCACGGGCGGCGCGCTGGATCGACAGCTTGTCGAACTCGTAGCCGCTGGTGATCTCCCGGATGCGCGACTCGTTCTCGGTCATCGCGACATCGACGTTCGGCACCGTGTTGGTGCGCGCCGAACCGGCGGCCGGCAGGCCGTTGATGTTGATGTCGTGGTAGTTGTACGTCGTCGCGATCGGGTCACCACCGTCGGGCTGCGACGGGATCAGCATCCGCGCCCGCAACGCCGGATAGACGTGGCGGTTGACGCGTGCCGACACCTGCTGCAGTTGGCGGCTGAACACCACGCCCTCGTTGGCGTCGAGGTGCGGGTGACGGAACTTCTCGAAGGGATTCACGATACGCATGGGCTTGTCTCCGGTGGGCACACGGCCCTGGTCGGTCTTGGGCCGTCTCCGACCCCGCGTGGTTGGATCAGAGGACGGCCACCGCCATCTTGGTCAGGGTCGCGACACCACCAGTGCTCTTGAAGCGGGCGTTGGGCCACAACACCGCCTTCGCAACAACGGCAGCGACACCGGCCACCGTCTCGGCGACAACCAGGGTGCGCGCATTCACACCGCCTGAAACGGTCGGGTTGGTGAACGCGTTGGCCGTGGGCGATCCCACCGCAGCGACGACCGTGATGACACGCTCGGCGTCGTCTTGACCGCCCCCCGTGTCGCTCGCAGCAGTGACGACGGCCGAATCGATCGCAGGCTGGGCTGCGAGCAGCTCGGCAAACGCCCGCAGGGTCGCGTCGCCCGTACCGGCCCAGTCCTGAACCAGGGCAGCGCCGCCATCCAACTCGATCGACAAGCCGTGGGGTTCCTTGCCGGCGGTCACGTCGGCACCGGTGGCCGCAGCGAACACAGCCGTGCCGCCACCACCGTGCGTCACAGCCCAGTCGACGAGGGGAGCGGTGGTCGCACCCACGTCAGCGCTGAAGATGTGGATCTCGCGCTTCGTCGCACCCTTGATCGAAACCTCCAACATCTGCGCCCCGGCGGTCTCAGCTGCCTGCTCGATGGCGTTGACGATCTCAGCCATCGTCGCGGCGTGCGAACCGCCGTACGTGATCGCGGCGATGGCGGTACCGCCGATCTTGCCGTCGACCTGGTCGGCCGCAACCAGGTCGGCGCTGAGCACGATCTTCTGCACGCGCCGGCGGCCGCCATCCAGGGCGCCCGACAGGGTCAGAGTCTGCTGGCGCTTCACGGCGACCGTCTCGTCGGCGCTCTTGCGCACGCGGCCCACGGTCTGCCCCGAACCGCCGGCGGCGATCCGGACGTAGACCGGGTCGTTCGGCGCCACAGTCTCTTCGGGCAGCACCCAGGCTTCGCCGTCCTCGAGCACCGGCATCTCGTCGTACTGGACGAACTTGCGCGTGCCGTCGGTCCCTGCTTCCTTCGTCGGGTCCTGCATGGACAGCCCAACGAAGCAGTCAGCGGCCGAGCTGGGCAGCGCGGCGCCGTCGTCGGCCGAGCCCTGCTTGACCACGCGCCCGAAGGGGATCGTACCCTCGGCGATGCGTGCCACGATGCGAGTGGAAACGTGGTTGCGCGACAGGTTGCCCTCGATTCCGGAGAGCGGGGCCGCGATGGAAGTCTGAGCCATGGTGTGGTCCTCGGTTGCCCCTTGGGGCGTGCGTTCCAGGTTCGGTCGGTTCGTGGTGTGAGATCAGGTCCGGGAGACCTTGGTCTTCCACATTTCGTCGTTGTGCTTGCGCAGATCGATGACGCTCTGCTCGTAGTCGTCGAGCTTGACCTCGCCGCCCTGGGCCGGACGTGCGCCGCCCACGTGGTCGACGCGGCCGCGCTCGGCGTCCATCAGGACGTCGTACATGGCGCGCAGGTACTCGGGGCTCTGGCCGTCGAGCTTGACGTCCTTGTTCAGCTTGACGATGACCGCCTTGCGCAGGCCGTCGTCGTCGATGCCGTCGCACTTGTGCTCCTTGCCGAGCACCAGGTGAGCGTCCTGCTCGAGCGAGAGGCGGGCGCGGACGGCCTTCTCGGCGTCCAGGCGCAACTGCTCGAGCTTGGGGGCGGCGTCCAACTTGGCCTGCAGGCCGTCGGCGCGGGCCTTCTCGGCGTCCGCCTTGCCCTGCAGGGTGCCGATGGTCTTCTCGACGGCCTGAGCGGTGGACTCGGGCGCCTCGAAATCGACGCCGTCGAGCTTGATCTTGATCATGGAAGGCTCCTGGTGATCGAGCCGGGGGTCGCCCTCGGCCAGCTGCACGCCGAGCTCGTCGGCGCCGTCGAGCACGCGGACCTCACTGCCGGCGCGTCCGCGCTCGACCAGGGCCACGTGGTTGTAGGTGATGTTGGTCTGCCGGGCGTCGTAGGGCTGCCCCTCGAACGTGCCGGAATCCATGATGAGTTCTGCCGTGTAGCCACAGCTCAGCTCGCGCGTGTCGCCACGCTGCACGGACTGGACTGCCGCAGCATCTTTGACGACGACCGTGGCCTTGATGAACTTGGTGGCCTCGACGCCGACCTTCTCGCCGACCGTGCCGACCGACAGTGCCTTGAACGTGTCGGAGTCGACCTTGCCCGCCTTGGGGTGCCGAAGGGTCAGGGTGGCCAGGCTCAGGCTCGCCAGGCTGTCCGCCTTGAAGACCTCGTCCGGATGCCGCAGCTCGCGCCGCGTAGCCCCGTCGGGCAGGCGGTACGAGAACACGCCCGTGCGTGTCAGACGAGCGGGAACGCGCAGCGCACCGGTGGCGTCGAGAGCATCGAATCGCTCAGTCAGCTCGCCTTGGTCGTAGCGCTGGACGTGCACTGGGTCGCCTCGCGGAAAGGCCACCATGGGGTGGCTGTCGAGCGGGAGCGTACGGACGTTCCCGAGTGGCGTTAGGTTTTGCGCGGGCAGCGCCAAAAACGCCGAGCCCCGCCGAGGTGGATACCTGGACGGGGCTCGAACGACTTTCGCCCAGACGCCTTAGCAGCGCATGGGCGTGGCGTTGCGCCAGAGCAAGACACGGGCCCATGGATTGAAGGCGGTAGGGCCTGAGGCTGCGGAACTGTCTGCAGGGACGTTGGCCGGGGCCGGGGCCGTGGTACTGGGGTCGGGAGGCTCGACCTCCGTGCTGGGCGGCTGGACGGCGGGCGGCGCGGGCTGGGCGGCGACGAACGGCGCAACGGCCGTGGTCGGCGCCTGGTCCAGGATCGGCTCGGCCGCGGGGGCTTGCAGCACGATGGTCGCGCCGAGTTCGGTCGACGCCTGGCTCGTGGAGGCCTGGGCGGGTTGGTCGGTCGGGGGCGGGTCGGTGGCACGGTTGCACGCCAGACCCAGCACGGTCATGGCGCACAGAGCCAGCAAGAGGTGCTTGAGCATGAACGGTTCTCCTGGTGTGACTCCTCAAGAACGAGGGCCGCGTCAGGATGCTATGCGTGGTCGTGTAAGGTCAGGTTTTGGCGGGGGCCTGGGCTACGTCGTGCTCGCGCTGCTCGATGACCTTGAGCGCGGCGGGATACCAACGGTCAGAGGGACCGATGTCGTCCTCGATGTCTAGGATCATATCGCCGTCGTCGTGGGCGCCGATGATGTGCAGAAGGCCACCCTCGACTCTGGTGATGTCGAAGTGGTTGAAGTCCAAGATCAGTTCCTTGACGTTCATCGGCGGCCCCGCTTGACGAGAGCTTCCATGACCCTGGACATGAAGTCAAACAGCGAAGTGTCCAACCGCTTCAAGAGAGAAGAATCCATGTGGTACAGGGAGAAGGTCTCGGCAAATGCCTCGTTCACCTCCTCGTCGACCCGGCGTCCGAAGTACTTCTGCCAGACGCCGTTCCCCCGAAGCCTCTCATGCAGCGCGGTCCATCCGGGATCATCTCCGAAACGTTCAAGATATAGATGCTTTACAGCGTGTCCCAACTCGTGCAGCGCCACCGACGGGATGTTGTTCTCTCGGATCGTCGTCCACGCCCTGCGCTCCGAACGTATGTACACGCCCCTGACAAACATGAGGGCCGACTCCGCCTGCAGGCCCTTTTCCCCAAGCGAGTCCAAGTATCTGCGGATCAAAGGGTCTTCTGCCAGCGAACGCTGGGCAGTAAGCCGCACGCCCAAGAATCCATCTGAAGCGAGGGCCCGCATGGCTGCAGGGTCGACAAGTGCGAGCTCAGCCGCCTGACGTTGGGAGACGGCCAGACCAGGATCCTGGATCGTGACGAGCGGGGTCGGTTGCGCGGGGGTGGGCAACCTTCGACCCCGAAGTGCCCGCATCTCGGCTCGAATCGCCTCATCGCTTCCGCCAGCGGTCGGAGACATCTCCACCAAGGGCGGCGGCCGGGTCGGCAACGGCGGAGGCTGCACGGGCAGCGGAGGAGGCCTGTCAGGAAGAGGCGGCGGAAGGTCCGGACCGACGGGCGCCACCGGCGGCGGCCGCACAGGCAAGGGCGGCGGACTGTCGGGCAGCGGAGGCGGCATGTCAGGCACCAGTTCGGGGCGCGGACGAGCGGTCGCGGGCAAGTCCTCCTCGAGCACCGGCACGGCGGCGCACCTGCACATGATGTCCTCGCCCGGATGACCCGTGCTCGGAGGAGCGCTCCACGCGAACACCTGTCCCTCGTGACGCATGTGCGTGGGGCGCACGCGCTCGTCCCGGGCGGTCGACCACTGGTAGTGGCTGAATCCGGCGCCCTGCTGGCGGACGCGCGCCAATGCCCCGTTGTGCTTGGAGATCTGGTCGCGGGCGATCACCATCGCACGCCTGTCCGTCACGCCGTGGATGCGCTGGATCTCAGCGGCGAGGTCCTTCGCCCGAGTGCCCGTGTCGATCGCACGCTTGACCGCGGCTGCGACCTTGGCCAGGTGCTGGTCGGGGATGCTCTTGATCAGCGAGACGTTCTCGCCCACGAACATCGCTCGAGCAGCTCGCAACTGCGGATCGACCTTGAACAGCGGGATCGCGTTGAGGCGCTTCTGCATCGCCAGCTGCTGCCCAGCGTTGAACCGATCGGCAGCCGTCGCCGCCTCTCCGGCGAGCTTGGCCGCGATCTGGTCGATGGGCACCTTGTGGGCGTAGTCGATCCGGATGCCGTGCACCACGGTCCCGAGTTCAAGGTCCTCTGCGCGCTGGGGCGCGGCATCCTGATGCTCGAGCGACTGCAAGAGCGGACGCAGACGGACGTCGATGATGCGCGCCATGGGCAGCACCACCTGGCGCCGCAGCCGACGCCAGTACGCCAGCTCGGCAGCGATAGGTGGCACAGGCCGCGGGGGTGCAGGCCTACGCCGCGCCATTGGCGCCCTCGGTGCCTGCCTTCGAAGGCGTCTTGCCCTGCGTGGCCTGGCCGTCGGGCACCTTGCCAGGCGGCATCTGCCCTTGCTGGCCATGTTGCCCTTGCTGCATCTGTTGCAGCGCGGCGAGTTCTTCCGGGGTCGGCTCGGGCGTTGCCCCTGCGAGCTCGTCCGGATCTCGGTCGGCCAGCGCCTGGCTGAACGCATCGTCCTCTTCGTAATCTCCGCTCTCGAGCAGGGCCGGACGCACCTCGACCGGCGACACAGCTCCGGACTGGATGCAAACGTTGGCCGCGTCGGCAACCAGCTTGTGGATCTCCGCCTTGGTCTTGGCGTCGAGCTCCCACAACGGCTCGGGGCACCACTCCCAGTCCTCGGGTTCGGGAACGTTCAGCTCGGCAAACACCAGGCGGCAGAGCTGCTCCATGCACGGCACGAGTTCGGTGACCTGGCGCGTCGCGATGCGATCGTAGAACGACAGCACGTCTGTGTCGGCACCGGCGCGGCTCGTGCCCATGGCCTGGCCGAGCAAGATCGCCCTGGGGATGCCGCTGGCGCCGACGACCTGGTCGAACAACCGGTCGAGGATGTCCGGCAGCCCAGAGATCGTGTGAGACATCCGTGTGAACGTCTCGAAGTCCGCATCGATGGTCGCCACGCCGGCAGCGCGCAGCTGCAGCATGAACTGGTCCAAGCGCTCCTGCAGGAGCTTGGACCCGCCCTTCATCATGAGGTCCTGGGCGAGGTTCTTGATCGACAGGACCGACAGGCCGAACTCCTGAGCGATCGCCGTCGCCCCAGCGAGCGAGCTGTTGTGGTCGCGCAGGTCGGTGTACATGCGGTCCAACACGCTTCCGTGCCAGCCGTTATTGGCATCGCGCACCCGCTCGGGCAGCGTGACGCCGTCGAAGCGCAGCACACGGCTCGAGTGCCAGACCCGCTGGGAATCGTCGACGCCGGCGCGGGAGCTCGAGCTCGAGACGCGGTACTTCTCGGGCAAGCCGTAGCGCTCGGAATCCGGGTCCGTGTCGTATCCGTCCGGACTCGCGAAGTTCTTGTCGACCACGTGCAGAAATCGCACCTTGCGCACACGGTCGATGTTCAGCGGCTCCTCAACGCCCTTGCCTGCAGGTCGGTCGTCGGCGCCGATCAGCACCAGCGCCCCACCGTACAGCCGCGCCCAGGTCATGGCCGTCGTCAGTTGCGTGCGCGCCTTGAGCTCCTCGAGTCGACCGTCGACCTTCTTGCCCAATTCGTCGTCGCCATCGACCTTGCAGCGCCCCCACTTGCGCGTCATCTGCTCGGGAACGGCCTCGACGACGCGTCCCGCCAGCCAAGCGAAGCGAAACAGCGCCTCGAGCTGGGTCTGCGTCAGAGGGTCTCGCTCAGCGTAGACCGTGTCGATCGTCTTGCTCTTGCCTCGGATGCCCAGGCCCGTGTTGACGTTTTCCCAGTCGTCCTGTCGCATGGTCGACGGCGATGGCTTGCGGGCTGTGGGCTTGCTGGCTGCGGGCTTACGGGCTGGTGTGGGCATCGGTTGGGCCTCCGGCGCGCCAGAATAGGGCCCTGCAGGTCATGCCGTGCGAAAGCGGCGGTCACGCCCGGCGGCCAGCCAGGCGAGCGAGCACGCTGTCGCCGCGGTGCAGGTGGGCGTCCTCGAGGTACTGACTGCTCGCGTCGCACCAGTCGTCGACGCCCGGCCCCTCCTGCAGGGGGAACAGCTTGTGCTCGTCGAGCCAGGGCACGATCCATGCGCAGTGCGGCGCAGGCTCGGGCAGCAGCACCAAGCCAGACTCCCAGAAGCCCAGGGTGCGGCTGAACCGCACGGGCTTGGGTCCGTCGGGCTTGCATGGGATCAAAGGCCAACGCCAGTCGCGGTCGACCTGCAGGTCCTGGATCAGCTGCACGCCCGAACTCGCGTCCTCGACCAGGAAGCGGCTGGGGTTCCACCGCACGGCGATCGCCTTGGTCTCGCGCCGCAGCTCGGGGAACGCCCAGCGCCCACGCCAGGCGTGCAGTAGATAGTGTCTGGCCTCGCGCAGCCCCCAGATGCTGCCGGCCGAGTAGTCGTGCGTGACACCTGGCTTCTCTGCCGGGTCCAAGGACGCCGTGATGCGCTCCATGGACGCGATGAACCGCGCCAATTCGCCCGGGTCGTGCGGCATGCGGAATCGGTGCGTCGTCCAGAGCACCTCGAGCATGGCGCCGTCGGGTTGGGCGTTCCAGTCGCCGTCGATCCACGCTTTGCGCAGATGCGGCTTGCCAATGGTCGCCGCGACGAGTTGCTCGGTGACGTACGTCGGGTCGGCGAGCATCAGAATGCGGTTGTCGGTGACCTTGGACGGGATGAACACGCGTTCGATGCCGTGCTCGTCGATGAACGGCGTGCACGGGGGCGCCGGGTCGATGTAGCGCTTCTTGAGCCAGCCGTGGCCTGGGCCACCAGGGTTGCCCGTCAGGCGCTTCATGATCGGCACGCCGTGCACCGAGCGGGCAGACCCGGAGATCATGTCCAAGGGCTCAGGACTGGGCCACGTGCCGGCCTCGTCCACGCCCATCCAGTTGATCTCCCAGCCCTGGTAGCGAGCTGCGTCGGCATCGCTCTCGAGGTACGCCAGGATCAGCACCGCCCCGTTGGGGAAGTGCCACTCCTTCTCGGTCTTGTGGTACGTCGCGCCCAACGGCTCGAAGATGGTGCGCATCTTCACGAGCACGTCGCGCAACTCGGGCATCGACCTGCGGAACCAGATGCCTCGAGCGTGCTTCCCGTACCGGCCCGCGTGTGCGAGCCAGTCGCCCATCAGGCCGTACGTCTTGCCGCCGCCACGAGCTCCGCCGAAGAACAGGTCCTTGACCGGGCACTCGAGGAGCCACGTCTGCGGGCCCGGCTGGGGCTGGTAGACCACCCGCGGCGTGACCTGGTGGACGAACTCCGCCGGCGTCACGGCTCGGCCTGGTCATCGGCCTGAGCCGCCCGGTCGTCCTGCACGCCCGCCAGCCATGCGCTCGCGTCCGAGGCCCTGGGCGGCAGCATCGCTACGAACGCCGGTGCGCCAGGCGTGCTGCCAGGCGCGGGCAACACGGGCTCGTCCAGGTTCCACACCCGGCGCTCCAGGTCGATGCGCTTGCTCCGAACGTCGCTGATCGCCTTGAGCACCTTGGCCCGGTCGGTCAAGTGCAGACGCAGACCCTTGGCATCGACCCCATCGGCACGCAGGTCCGCGAGCAACTTTCCCTCGAGGCCCTGCAGCTCCTCCAGGTCCGCCCGCTGCCGACGGATCACCTGGGCCGTCTCGGTTGCCACCGCGTCGATCACCCGAGATTCTTCGGCTAGCGTGGTCGGACCAGTGGTCGCACGGGACCTTGCCTCCCGGCGAACCTTGTCACTAAGGTCTCGTGACCACTGCTGATCTGACGCTCGCTTGATGATGACTTGGTGGCTACATCGGTGGTCGCGTGCGATCTCACGGACCGACAACAGCCCCGCCCGGTAGTCCCGCTCGATCGCCTCCCAATCCAGCCTGAGTCGCGCCGCCACCTGAACACCTCCGGGTGGCGACGGTAGTACACGGAACGTGCTCCTGTGCGGGAACGGGTCTGGACCTCGGCTGCCGACCGTTGAGCCGCAAGAACTCGTCGCACCACTCGCCGGTGGTCTTGAACCTCGCCCGGCGCTCGGCTGGCTTGTCGTCGTCGACGGCCGGGTGGGCGTGCTCCGGGTAGCGCACCTGCAGGTGGCGGCGCAGCCCAGGGTGCAAACGCACAGCGCTGATCACGAGTGCCGTCGCTCCGGCCTGCTCGAGCAGTTGGACCACGGCCTTGCGCACCGGGGCAGGGGCTACCAAAGAGGGGAGCGACAGCGCTCGAATCGTGCGGGCAACTCGCAGGTGCTTGCCCAGCGCCTGCACCACGGCCAGGCGCAGCTTGATGGACCCGCGCCACAACCACGGCTCGAGCAGCTGCACGGCGTAGTCGCGGTCGCGGATGCGATGCACGTTGCGCAGGGCCGTGAAGACCTGGTCATCGGTCGACGCCTCGTCGAGCAGGACTCGGATGGTCGGGGCGCTGATGCGCTTCTTGTGGCACGTGGGGCATCCCTGCGGGTCGCCCGTGCGCGTGGCGCGGCGCTTGTCGACGCGGTGGACGACTTCGAATAGCGCCGCGATGGCGGGCATCGAGCGCTTCGATACGACCTCGAGCGCCGCCGACACGATGTCGTCGCGGGCCCGGCCCGATAGGTGCGGGATGGTGGGGGGATCGGGGGGAAGAGACACGTGCGACCTCTTGGCGGGCCGGAACGTGCCACGGCGGGGATGCGCGTCAAGATTCTGGCGGGACGCCTAGCCAGTGGGGGCGATGGTGGCGATGGTGGCGATGATCCGGTGTTGGCTTTGCGACGACACCAAAAACAGGTACATCACAAGTCTCTCTGACTCAATACTGGATCATCGCCCCCATCGCTCCCATCGCACCACTTGGTTGCCCCCGATGGAATCATCAAGTCCCTCGTTTGACGATTCGTCCTCTTTCGCATAGGTTCGGGGCGAAAGGAGACCAGATGTTGTCAGATCTCGACGCCCTTCCAGTGTTCATGACACCGCAGGAGGTGGCGGACTTACTCCGCGTAACCCGGCGCACCATCGAAAACATGATGGCTGACGGTAGATTGGCCCGCGTATCCAACGGCACCGACCGCGTCCTCATCCCCCGGCAGGCGGTGATCGACATCCTCCACATCGTGCCGCCGACGAAGGCCACTCCCTCGCGTAACGAGGAGGGCCTTCCGGATGCCGAGTAGACCGACCCTCGACGCCGCCCTGCGCTACCTGACTATGGGTTTGAGGGTTATCCCGCTACGGCCGCGCGCCTCCGATGCTGACGAGATGTGGCGCCAGTACCAGGCGGCCCTTGCCCTGGCGGCCGAAGATGGCGTGCACGCCGAGACGCACCGGTCTCGCCTGGCCGACGTTGTAAGGCTCAAGGAAATCGTCGACGTGCCCAAGACGCCGGCGGGACGCAAGTGGCAGGAGTTCCAGAAGCGGCAGATGACCACCGAAGAGGCGACGTCCTGGTGGGGGAACGACACGCCGCGGTACGGCCTAGCTTTGGTGATGGGGCGTTTGACCGGGATGGTGGCCGTTGATCTGGACTCGCCCGAGTCCCACGCGTACGCCGTGGCGAACTTGCCGGCGACGCCCATGCGCGTCCGGACCAGCCGCGGTGAACACTGGCTCTATCGCCACCCGCACGCCGACCTCGATTGCGCCGACTGCCAGGCGAACCCGTCGGGCGTGTGCAAGCCTCACAAGTGCGGCAACAAGGGCGGCGTCACCCTGCCCGACGGCACCAAGCTCAAGAAGCTCGATGTGCGCGGCGACGGCGGCTACATCTGCGCACCCCCCACCATCCATCCCAGCGGCACGCAGTACGAGTGCCTTGGGGAGTGGGATGCGTCTACGATTACCTCGCTCCCCGTGTACGACCCGGCATGGTTCCAAGTTGCCACCACTTCGGAATCCCAAGCGGATACGAGGTATTATGTCAACTGATGGGAATCGTTCCTGTCCAAACCCCAAGATCCGTGGCGTCGGATCCTGTTTGCCCGAACCTCGTGTCCGGGTCTATCCTCGCGCCTTCGAAGCGGTTCGGGGAGCCTTTGACCGGCCCCACCTCGCCATCCAGCACCTGCGACTGCCAAGGACGCCGATGTCACGTCTTGTCCACCACGCTGCGATCCTGTGTCTGTGTGCCAACCTTGTCGCGTTGTTCGGTTGCCTCGGCACCGAGACGCGCGACACCGACACCGATGCAACGACGACCGCAGAAATCACAACGTTCACGCCGGTGTGCACGGTCGACACCGACTGCAAAGGCAGCCCGCAGACTTGCGTCGATGGCGTCTGCGTCTTCCAACCCAGCGTGGGACAGACCGCGGCGCTGACGGACCCCGACCAGGACAACATTATCACCGACAAGCCAATTCAGCTGGACTGCGTGGGTCTGGCACACGACGCGTCGCTGGCCGGCCTGCCCGACGTGCCGACCGTGACGATGTGGGGCCGCGTCGACCGGTTCGGCGGCGGCGTCATCACGGCAGACGTCGAAGTTGCCGTCTTCAAGCTCGCAGACTTCCATCCGCAGGCGTGCGCCGGTCTGACCGACCCCGAGACCTCGCAGGCGTGTTACCGCGACGATGCGAAGGTCGGCGCGCCGCTGGCCAAGGTTGTCTCCGTCGATCCGACCAAAGCTGCTGAATCGGGGATGGATTTGGCTTCGCTCTCAGCCGCCGGGGCCAACTGCGACAAGCACCTGGCGTGCCCGTCCGGCTATGAGTGCCGCAAGACCGTGTCCGAGACCTCGAAGACCTGCATCCCGACGCACGGCATCTACGCGCTGGAAGGCATCCCGACCAACACGGCATTGGTGGTACGCGTGCGCGGCACCAAGACTGGAAACAAGTGGCACGACAGCTACTTGTGGGACGTGACCTTGTACTCGGACCGTCTGGACACGACCGGCGCCGCCACGCAACCGTCGAAGTTCGTCGGCAAGCCCACCTACCGCGTCAACCCGACCATCGTGGGCGACGGCCAGTGGCAGCTGGTACCGAATACCATCGGCCTGCAACCGATCAGCGAGGGCAACGGCGTGATCGGCGGACGCATTCGCGACTGCGGCACACCCGGCGGTCGCGGCGGTTGGCCGATCCACAACGCCAAGATCGGCCTGGGCGTGCCGGCGGAAGGCATCGCGTTCTTCAATGCCAGCGAGGACGACACCGTACCCCTCAAGTCCAGCACCGCGACCGACGTTCTGGGCCGCTATGCCGCGGTCGACATTCCGGCCGGGCCGAATCGCTTGGCGGCGTCGGCGCTGATCGGAGACAAGATCAAATCGCTTGGGTCGATGGACGTCTGGATCATCCCCAATGCCCTGATGCTGGTGTCGATGCCCGGACGCGTGCCCGTGCTGACCAAGTGAGGCCTGTGATGCGCTCTTGGATCGGTACCGGTGTTCTGGTCGTGCTGCTGAGCGGCTGCCAACCGGCCGAGAACCCGTATCCGCCGCGCACGCCCACGCCGGGCAAGGCGAGGCTGCCCCCCGTGCCCGAGCTGCACCCAGCGGCGGTACCCACCAAGCATCCGGATGGTGCCTGGTCGGTTCAGGGCGTGATGTCGGCCGACCGCGAGGACCGCACGGGCGAGCTGCGGGTCCACGGCACCATCGCGGCGCTCGAGGTCTGCGCGATGAAGGACAAGGCGTGCAACCCCGCGCCGCACCTGTACTTGACCGACTCGACCGAGGGGTTGGGCCGGCGTCTGCTCGTAGGCGGCGAGCGAGACCTTGGGACGCGCGGCTGGAAGGTCGGCGACCGCGTGACGTTGACGGGGCATTTTGCGACCGCAAGTGCCGACGGATTGTACTTTGCGCCCCAAGGGTTGCTGCTGTTGAGTCCGCTGCCGGCCCCCGACGCCGCAGTCGCCGCCCCCACCGCCGACACGGCGCCTTGAGCCGGTGGCCGTGAACCCCTCTCTCTGCACCGCCCTGCCCTTGCGTCTTGCGCTGTGGAGCGCCCTGCCCCTCCTGTGCCTGTTGCTGGCGCCCGAGGCGCTGGCCAAGACGCCACCCGGCATCGGTCCCGGCCGAGAAGCTGAGGCGTTGCAGTTGCTTCGGCCCTACGCCGACCAAGGCGAGGTCGTGCCCGGCGTGGTGCTTGCCGGGGTGCAGATCCAGCCCGATCGACTGGTGCTGAAGCTGCACGACGCCGCCGGCCCTGACGCCACGCTGACGCTGTGGACGGTGCCCAGTGCGCCCAACCGCCCGCCGCCCAAGTCGTTTCGTCCCGAGCCGTCGGTCGCGACGACCCCGGCGTTGCAACAGGCCCAGACAAACCTGCTGGCCGCCGTCGCGCGCAACGACACGGGCAGCTTTGCCGTCGGGGCGCCGGTGACCACGCCCAACCCCGCGATGGCGCAAGAGAACGTGTGGGCGGACCCGGGCATGGCCTTGCGGCTGGCGCTCGCGGTCGCGCTGTGGCTGTTGCTGGGCGTTGCGGTGGTCCGGCAGCTGCGCCAGCGGGTCGGCGACGCCAGTTGCGGCGGAAGAATCGGTCGATGGATCGCCGGGTTGATCGTGGTATCCGTCGCTTTCGGTGCGCGGTCCGAGGCTCCGTTCACGCCGCTGCACGCCAACGACCACGCTTACGAGGACATCGCGGTGGCGCTGGGCACCCCCGAGTCGGGTCCGGCGACGGTGCGCGCGGTGGTCGAGTACGGGCCGTCGTGGGTGGTGGCGCAGCGGGCGACCGTGCCGCTGTTCGGCCGCACGCACGACGGTCTGGCGCGCTGGTCGGCGGCGGTGGGGGCGCTGGCGGCGCTGTTCGCGTTCCTGGCGGCGACGCAGGCGTGCGGCACCGGTTCGGCGGGCTTGCTGGCAGGTTTGGTCGTGGCGCTGGCTCCCGTGGCGGTAAGGGTTGGGCACTCGGAGAGCGTGCTGGTCGTCGCTCAGTTGCTGGTGGCGGTGGGGCTGTGGCTGGCGGTGACCGCGCCCAACCTTGCGAATCGCCTCGGGTTGTTGGCGGTCGTGGGGCTGCTGGCGACCGGCCATCCCCTGGGACCGGCGTATGCGGCGGGTGTGGCGGCGCTGGCGTGGGCGGTCGAGCGGGGGGTGGACCCGAGCGGCAGGGTCGCGCCGGACGTGTTGCTGCCGTGGCGGTCGCGGCTGGGCTGGGCCGCTGCATTGGCAGGCGTGGTCGCGGCAGGGCTGGCGCTGGGCTGGCTCGGCGATGCGGGGTTGCTCGCTCGGCGTGTGGCGGTCACGTCGCAGGAAGTGCCGATTTCGACCGGATTTTGGCGAGTGTGGCTGTGGCTGGACCCCGCGTGGTCGTCGGTCGCTGCGGTGGTGTTGGCGACGCTGGGGTGGATGGCCCTGCCGGTGCATTTCGCCACGCCGTGGCAGGACCGAACGCTGCGGACGCTGGCGTTTGGCCTTGGGTTGGGCGCAGTTGCCCTGCCCGGCTTGGTCGTCACAGCCTCTGTGACCGATGCGTTGCGCTATCAGGCGCCGTTTGCGGGCGCGCTGGCCGTGGCGATCGGCTTTGCACCGGCGCTAGTACAGGATCCGCTGGCGCGGGGGCGGTGGCCGCGGGTCGTGGTCGTGCTGCTGGTCGCGCTTGCTGTACTGGTGGAGCTGGGGCGCGACCTGCCGGGTGAGACGCACCTGGATGTGCAAGCCCAGGCGTACCAGGGGTTGCGACGGGCGGTGGGCAAGCAGCCGGGCGAGGTTTGGCTGCTGCAGGTTGAGCGGGACGGGGCGGCGCAGGTGGTGGTCGAGGCGCCGGTCGGACGGTTGGCGGCGGACGGGCCGACGTTGCGCGTGCTGTCGGTGCGGCAGGCCGAGGCGGCGGGCAAGGCTGGGCGGACGTTGCCGCGGCCGCTGTACGTGTTTCTCGATCCCGGTTGCGAGGCTCGGGTGCTACAAGGGAGTGCGGGGCCTTGCGCGGCGTTGGAGCGGTGGGCGCAGGGACTGCCGGTGGCGCGCGGGACGGCGAAGGTCGCGCGGGCGTCGAATGGCGTGCTTCCCGATGAGTTTCATGCGTATCGGACGGCGACGCCGGGGTGGAGCCTGTTCGCCGTTACCGCGCCGCCGCCCCTCCCTCGCCCCGCGGGTCGCTGACGGCAGTCCACGCTGGGTGGTCGCATGACGGCACGCCCTTCGGACACTCCAGCGCGACCGCTTGGACGTTGCACCAGGGGGGCCGCCGTTCGACGACATGGCGTGCGTATCCCAGGCGCAGCCCGATCTGGTCGCCAAAGGAGTTCTCCTCGACCTCGACCCGGTCGGGCCACGCCTGATGGTGGATGCGGATCGCGCCGACGGCGTGCTCGAGATTGCCGTTGACCCGCCACCAGTGGATGACCCATGCGACCGTGGTCGGGATGCGCGTGCCGCCCGGGGTTCCGACCACGAGCGTCGGGCGTCCCTCCTGCAGCAGGACCACGGGGCTCATGGACGAGGCAGGCCGCGCCCCCGGTCGGGCCAGGTTGCCCTTGCTGCCGACGAGGCCAAACGCATTCGCGTCGGTCAGGGAAAAAGTGAAGTCGTCCATCTCGTTGTTGAGTATGACCCCTGATTCCGACGTGAGAATTCCAGATCCGAAGTACAGGTTGATCGTGTGGGTGGAGGACACCGCCATCCCGCGGCCGTCGATGATCGAGACGTGGCTCGTGTTGGGGGCGGACTGGTGAAGCGTCCGCGTCGGAGCGCGCAGGACCGGGTAGGCGGCACTCGGCGTGGCCTCGACGTGTGAGAACGCACGCTTCAGCGCCTGGCGGGCAGTCGGCGGGTAGAATCCGTCGAGGTTTGTTGCGGGGACGTCCGTGTCGCCGCTGAACGCGATCCGCAACAGGAAGGCGCACCTCATCGCTTCGGCCCATTCGTGGAACCACGGGCCGTGCTTGGTGGTCCGAGTCGCGAAGTCCAAGTAGAATTCGGCCATCACCAACACCTGAGCCCCACCCGCCGAAGGCTGCGGCATCGTCAGCACCCGCCCACCAAACGCATCCCCCTGCAACGGCGCCATCTCCCGAACCCGATACCCCGCCAGATCCTCCAACGTGATCTTCCCCCCAGCCGCCTGCACCGTCCGCACGATGTCCTCGGCCACGGGTCCCCGATAAAACGCGTCCGGTCCCTCCCGAGCGATCCGTTCGAGCGTGCGCGCCAACGCCGGCATCCGCAGGATCTCGCCTTGCTTCATCGGCTTGCCGCCAGGAGCCAACAGCGCCTGCGCCGTCCGATCCAGGTCCGGCAGCGTCGCCACGATCGCCGCCGCACTCTCCCGCCCCAGCGAGTACCCCCGCGCGGCGACCTCAGCCGCCGGCTGCACCAACTCCCCCCACGGTCGCCTGCCGTACCGCGCATGCAGCGCTGCCAAACCCGCGACATACCCAGGGGTTGCGATGGCCAACCCGTGCCGCTGGCTCAGCTTCGCGATCGCATGCCCCTGCGCGTCCAAATAGTCAGCCACCTGCGTCGCAGCAGGCGCCGTCTCGCGAAAGTCCCAAGCGCGCGGCGGGGTTCCATCCCCCGGCCAGACCACCGCAAACCCTCCCCCGCCGATGCCGGTCGAGCGCGGCTGCACCACCGTCAGCATGAAGCTCGCGGCGACGAGCGCGTCGATGGCCGACCCGCCGGCCTTCAGCGCGTCCTCTGCCGCCCGGGTGGCCAGCGGGTGCGCGGTTGCGACGGCGTAGTGGGCGGTCGTCCGCGTGGCGTCTTCGGGCAGCACCGGAGTTCCGACGGCGACTTGCGGCAGGGCAAACGACTCGGCGCGCAGCGGCTCGGGCGATGGCGGCGGCGCGGGGACCGCGGGAGCGACCGCTTGGACCAAGGTCTGCGGCGCGGGCGCCACTGGCGCTGCGGCCGGCCGGCACGCCGCGGTGGCGGACAGCAGCGCCCAGACCAGTGCATGACGCAGTGCTGGAACCGTGTATGCAACCATCTGAAACTCCCAGTCAATCTGCCATGACGCAGTGCGTGATTCGCGGTTGCGTCCGACACGCCTGCGGGTCTACCATCGTGGCCCAGCAGCCCATCCCGCTTCGCCCCCCAACAGCCGAATTCCACGGAGGCCCGATATGGCAGATTCCGCCCAGCGCGACCAGACGTCCGCCGCTCCCGCCGGTGGCAGCTTTCTTCTCGACCCGGCCGGCTCGCACCCGTTCTTCACCGTCGACGCCTTCAACGAAGACCAGCTCGGCATGGCTGCGGAAGCGCAACGCTTCATGGAGAAGGAAGTCTGGGCCCAGGAACGCGGCCTCGAGAGCAAGGAAGGCAAGGCCGAGCGCCGCATGGTCAAGGTGCTGCGCAAGGCGTGCAAGCTGGGCTTCTGCGCCGTGGAAGTGCCTGAAGAGCTGGGCGGTCTGGGCGCCGACAAGGTCACCTCGCTGCTGATGACCGACAAGTTCGGCACCAACGGCGACTTCTCGGTCACCTACGGCGCGCACTGCGGCATCGGTCTCGCCCCCATCCTGTACTTCGGCAACCAGGCGCAGAAGGAGAAGTACGTCGCGCCGATCGCCGAGGGCAAGCTCGTGTCGTGCTATGCGCTTTCCGAGCCCGGCAGCGGTTCCGACGCACTGGCCGCCCGCACCGTCGCCAAGCTGAACGACGCCGGCACCCACTACATCCTGAACGGCACCAAGCAGTGGATCACCAACGCCGCCTGGATGGACGTCGGCATCGTGTTCGCCAAGATCGACGGCGACAAGTTCACCGCCTTCATCGTCGACCGCGACACCACCGGCTTCACCATCGGACCAGAGGAGCACAAGCTCGGCCTGCGCGGCTCGTCCACCTGCGCGCTGATCTTCAACGACGCCCCGGTGCCGGTCGAGAACGTGCTGGGCGAGATCGGCAAGGGCCATCGCATCGCCTTCAACACGCTGAACCTGGGCCGCTACAAGCTGGGCGTGGGGGCGTTGGCTCTGGCTCGCCGGGCCGTGGCCGAAGCGATTGCCTACGCTGCCGACCGCAAGCAATTCAACACGCGCATCATCGACTTCGGTGCGATCCGCGAGATGCTCGCCGACTCGATCGCGCAGATCTACCTGGCCGAGTCGCTGACCTACCGCATTGCCGGCAGCATCGACCAGCGGCTGCAGGGCCTGGACCACGACGACCCGACCTTTATCGAAAAGCAGATGGCCGCCATCGAGGAGTACGCCATCGAGGCGTCGGCGGCCAAGGTGTGGTGTTCGGAAGCCCTGGATCGCATTCTGGATCGCTGTCTGCAGTGGCACGGCGGCTACGGCTTCGTCGAGGACTATGCGGTCGAGAAGTTCGTGCGCGACGCCCGCGTCAACCGCATCTTCGAGGGCACCAACGAGATCAACCGCCTGCTGATCCCCGGCACGCTGATGAAGCGCGCGTTGCAGAAGCGGTTGGACCTGGTCGGCGCGGTCACGGCGCTGTTCAAGACCGTCGCGGTGGGCGTGCCGTCGCTGCCGGCCGAGCCGCAGGGTCTCGACACCGCCAAGTACGCGCTGCAGCGCATGAAAGACCTGACGCTGCTGCTCGCGCACGCCGTGTCCAGCCGCTACGGCGCCGGCCTCGACAAGGAGCAAGAGACCCTGGTCGCGCTGTCGAACCTGATCATGGAGGTCTACGCCGTCGACTCGGGCATCGGTCGCACGATGCAACGCATGGCTCAGGGCAGCCCCGAGGACGTTGCGGTCGCCATCTGCACCCTGACCGCCTGCGAGGGCCTGGATCGAGCCACGACCAGCGCGCGCCGCGTCGTCGAGAGCTGCTACACCGGCGCGCAGCTGGCGCCGTGGCTCGACAAGATCGACCGCATCGGCGTGCATGTGCCGGCGGATGTGGTGGCGTTGCGGCGGGTCATCGCTGCCGATGCTGTGGATAAGGGTGGGTACAAGTTGAGCAACTACTAGACCGCCCCGAACACCACCGCCCCGCGCGGCACCCGCTTCCAGTCGAACGCCCGCACCAGCTCGCCCAAGTCCGCCGTATCGGGCAGCCCCAGACTCACCGCCAACCAGCGCCGGAAGCGCTCGGCCGACACGCCAGATTCGCGCAGAAACTGCAGGTGAACCGAGCGGTTGCGCTTGGCCAGCCGCCGTCCGTCGTCGCCCAGCACCAGCGGCACGTGGATGTGGCGCGGCGGGGTCCAGCCCTTCGCTCGGGCGACCAACGCGTCGGCATCCGCGTGCGCGCCGTCGGGCTCGAGCATCGCCAGCGCCCGATAGACCGCCAGCTGCTGCGCCGTGCAATCGAGCAGGTCGTCGCCGCGCACGACCTCGGTCACGCCCATCGCCAGGTCGTCGACCACCACCGCGAACATGTACGCGAAACCACCGTCTTTTCTGCGCACCACGAGATCGCCCGAGTCGTCGGGCAAGCGTACCTCGCAAGGGCCGTGCAACAGGTCGTCAAACGCGATCGACTCGGTCGGCACCCGCAACCGCAACGCCACGCCCAGAGGCGCCCTGCCCTCCGTGGCAGCCTTGTGCGTCTCGTGGTCCAAGGCCGCTTGCTCGCTCGCGAATTTATCCCGACACGTGCCCGGATACGGCGTCCCCTTGTCCTCGGCGTGCGGCGCTCGGGCGGCTTGCTCGATGTCCTTGCGCGTGCAGACGCAGGGGTACACCAGACCGCGATCGAGCAGCCGCCGCAGCAGTGCGTCGTACAGGTCCGACCGGTCGGATTGCCGCAAGAACCGCTGGTACGCCTTGTCGTTCACTCGCCGCTCGGCCGACGGTCGCCACAAGTCGCTCGGCTGTGGCCCGTCCCAGTCCAAACCCAGCCAGTCGAGGTCCCGCAGCAGACCGTCCAGGTGTTCCTCTGCGTCGGGCAGCAGATCCTCGATCCGCAACAGGATCCGCCCGCCCTGCGCGCGCGCCGACAGCCAGGCCAGCAGCAGGCTTCGCGCGTTGCCGGCGTGCAAAACGCCCGTGGGACTCGGCGCCAGGCGACCGACTGGATGGTGAAGTACTGGATGATGGAAAGAAGTCGAAGTCATACCCGCCCAACGCGAATTCGTGTCAGTTGGGTGGAGGCGCTTCCTCTTCGTCGCGCGAGCAAGCCCCGTCGTGGGCGGCCTTGTCATCGTCGGCATGGACGTAGCACAGCAACCGGGGTTCGCCGTCCGGGGTGTCCCAGACGCGGGCGGTGCCGTGCCGACGGCCTTGGACCCACTGAACCTCGCGCACCTTCACGCCATTCTCGCCGTAGTCGATCTCGGTGCCGTGGACGATGCCCTTCTCGTACGCGCCTTCCGACAGCTTGTTGCCGTCGGCGTCCCACGTCATCCATGGGCCATCCATCATGCCGTCGCGCACCATCCGCTCGACGCTGACGCGTCCGTTCGGGTGGTACTCGACCAGCTTTCCAGACAGCGGCGTGCCGCGCACCTTGGCCTGCAGCCGCATGGCGAGCTTGTAGACCCACCAGGCGACCAGCAGGACCAGGGCGACGGTGAAGACGATGCGGATCATCCCTCAAACGCCTCGTCGGTGATGTCCAGACCGCGGTCGATGATCTCGAAGCCTTCCTTCAGCTGCGCTTCCGTGATGCAGATCGGCGGGTTGCAGGTGAAGTTGGCCCACCGCACGAAGGTGAACAGGCCGTTGTCGCGGAAGAACGCGGTCAGCTTGGTCATGGCCGGGTGCGAGCCGTTGTACGGCGCGATCAGGTCGCCCTTGCTGTTCTTGCGGACGTCGACCATGCCGAACAAGCCGATGCAGCGGCCATCGCCGAACGACGGGTGCTTGGCCTGCAGCCGATCCATCTCGGACCGCATGACCTTGCCCATCTTCGCGGCGTTCTCGATCATGCCCTCTTCCATCATCACGCGGATGACGGCCTCGGCAGTCGCCATGCCCACGGGGTGCGAATTGTAGGTCAGGCCGCCCGGGTAGTTGTTCTTGTGGAAGTAGTCGGAGATCGCCGGATTCACGCCGACGGCGCCCAGCGGGAAGTAGGAGCTGGTCAGGCCCTTCGCCATCGTGACCATGTCGGGGATGATGCCGAAGTGCTCGTACGCCATCATCTTGCCGGTGCGGCCCATGCCGGCCATGACTTCGTCGCAGATCAGCAGGATGCCGTACTTGGTCAGCAGCTTGCGCAGACCCTGGAACCAGTTGGCGGGCGGGACCAGCAGGCCGTTGGTGCCCGTGACCGTCTCGACGATCATGGCGGCGATGTTGTTCGGACCCTCGTACTGGATCATCTCCTCCAGGTAGATCAGGTTCTGCTCGGCCTTCTCCTCCGGCGTGCTGCCGAACGAGTAGGTGTAAGGCTGGGGATCCATGACGCGGATGATGCCGGGCGAGCCGGGCTCGGCCGACCAGCGGCGGGGGTCGCCCGTCAGCTGCAGCGTCAGGTTGGTGCCGCCGTGGTAGGCGCGGTAACGGCTGAGGATCTTCTGACGACCGGTGAACAGGCGCGCCATGCGGATGGCGTTCTCGTTCGACTCGGCGCCGCCCAGCGTGAAGAAGAAGCTCTCCATGCCCGGCACGACCTCGTGCATCAGCTTGGCCAGACGCGCGCGCGCGGCCGTGGCGGTCTGCGGGTAGACGAAGATCAGCTGATCCAGCTGGTCCTTCATGGCCTGAATGACGCGCGGGTGACCGTGGCCGATCAGCACGCTCATCAGCTGGCTGTTGAAGTCCAGAATGCGCTTGCCGTCGGGCGTGTAGAGGTAGACGCCCTCGGCGCGCTCGACGGGCAGCGGCGAAACCTGATCGGTGGCCGACCACGTGTACAGCGTGTGCTTCTTGCAGATGTCGATCATCTCTTCGGAAGACATCTTCACGTTGGAGATGGGAGAGCCGGTGAGAGTGGAACCCATGGGATCCTCGCTGGGGACTGGGGGAAGGGGCGATGCAAGCGGCACGGCCCGGGCGCCTCGCAGAGGGAGGTCACCCGGGCCGCACCGCGCGTCAGAACCTACGGTGGCCTAAGACATCCAGGTGGAGTCGCTCTGCAGCGCCCACTTCTCGGTGGTCTTCTTGGCGCGCGTCCAGAACAGGAAGCCACCCCAGCCGGTGATGTCGCCGTGGCCGAAGCCGCTGTCCTTCCAGCCGCCGAACGCGAAGGGCTCGCGCGGGACGGGAACGCCGACGTTGACGCCCATCATGCCCACGTCCAGCCGCTCGACCGCGTAACGCGCCGTGCCGCCGTTCTGGGTGAAGATCGAGCCGCCGTTGCCGTACGGCACCGCGTTGGCGATGGCCAGGGCCTCGTCGAGCGTCGCCGCGTGCACGATCGACAGGACCGGCCCGAAGATCTCTTCGCAAGACGCGGGCATCGCCGTGGTCACGTTGTCGAGGATGGTCGGGCCGACCCAGTTGCCGCCCTCGGCGCCCTCGACCACCATGTTGCGGCCGTCGATCAGCACCTTGGCGCCCGCCTTTTCTGCGGCGTCGATGTGGCCAACGATGCGCTTCTTGTCCTCGGCGGTGATGATCGGGCCCATGTCCTTGCCCAGCTTGATCTTCTTCGCGATCTCGACCATGCGATCGATGATGTGCTGGACGTCGCCCACCGCGACCATGACCGTTGCCGCCATGCAGCGCTGGCCCGCGCAACCGTAGGCCGAGGCCACAGCCGTCGTCGCCGTCAGCTCGAGGTCAGCGTCGGGCACCACGATCATGTGGTTCTTGGCGCTGCCCAGGCACAGCATCCGCTTGCCCAGGGTCGAGCCGCGGCCGTACAGCATCTTGGCGACGGGGGTCGAGCCGACGAAGCCCACGGCCTTGATGTCGTCGTGATCGGCGATGCCCGAGACGATGTCGCGGCGGCCGTAGACCACGTTGAACACGCCGTCGGGCAGTCCGGCTTCCTTCAGCGCGGCGGCGATCCGCATGGCGCCGTAGGGCACGTACGAAGCGGGCTTGAGCACGAAGGAATTGCCCGCCATCAGGGCGTTGGGGATCATCCAGAGCGGGACCATGATGGGGAAGTTGAACGGCGC
>CAJBNH010000034.1 GCA_903955385.1 uncultured Myxococcales bacterium
CAGGTGGTTCAGTCGGTTGACCGGGGGGATCCGGCGGCGCAGACTCACGCCTGGACGCTCGGGATGGGCCGACTTGGGGTCGGTCTGGCGGTGGGCGACGGTGGGCTTGCGGGGCATAGGTGGTTTGCATGTCCTATGCCCGGCGGTCACGGTCGACCCGACGCTGCAATCGGTCGAGGTCGGCGTCGTTCCCGTCGATTAGCGCCCGGCATCAGCGGATCAGCACGAACCAGTCGCCCGCATTCAGCCCGCCGTTGGGCCAGTTGGACATGGTCGAGCTCCACACGATCGGCGAAGAGCTGCACGCCGAGCCCTTGGCGTCGATCCAGCCCCAGTTGGTGCGCTCGTACTGCGGAACGATCAGCGGCCCGCCCAGATAGAAGTCGTCGGGGCCGTTCGAGCCCCAGCGCTTGGTGCCCGAGGTGTCGTACCAGTCGGACGAGTCGCCGATGTTCACGGCGCCGCCGGCCGCCATGTACTGGGCCTTGAACTTGTCGGCGGTCGTCTTGGCAAAGGCGATGTCGACGGTCGCGCCCGTCAAGGAGGTGCGGGCGTTCTCGTTGGCAAAGCAGACGGCCCGCAGCCCGTTGGTCACCGCCACGGTGTTCAGCATCTGGTACGCCGACTTCAGCGACGGGTTCACGGTCGCGATGTTCGCGTCCACAGTGGTCGATCCGTGGCGTTCGAAATTGGCGGGGGCCAGGCGCCTGGCCGAGAGGATCATCGTCCAGCCGCCGCCGTCGGTCGTCATGTCGCAGTACGCGCGGAACGGGGCCGCGCCGGTGGTCCCGTCGGGGTCGAGCCAGTAAGCGCCGTCGGCGACCGTGCGCCCCTCTTGCTTGGCGACGTTCAAGACGTGCAAGCAGGACTCGCCGGGCTTGCCGGAGCCGTAGCCCAGGTCGGCCACGCATGCGTCGCTGCAGCCATCGCCGTTGATCACGTTGCCGTCGTCGCAGCTCTCGTTCGACTCGACGATGCCGTTGCCGCAGGAGTCGGCCAGGCTGCGCCACCCGACCTTGGCGCAGTACCGCACGACGTCGCTTTGGGTGTCGTAGTACAGCGAACCGATGACCGCGGTCGTGCAGGGATAGGGGGCCGCCGACGCAGACTTGAGCACCAGCGCGCCGGCCATGCCGACCTTGGCCGACGACACGACCTTGACTTGCAAGCTCCACGACTTCAGCGCGCCGTCGACGCCGTTGTTCAGGAAGGCGGTGTCGATGACCTCCAAGTACCACTTTCCCTTGGGGTTCTTGCCAATCCAGGTGGTCAGGTCGCCCGACAGCGTCTTGGTGGGGTCGGGCCACGTGGTCTTCAGCACCGTCCCCTTGGCCGTCTTGTCCCACAGCACATACTTCACGCCGGCCGGGTCGATCAGATTGACCTTGAGTTCCAGGGTGTTGCTATTGGCTACCTCGGCCGAGACCGTCAGCGACTGCGCGATGCCGAAATCGGGCACTTCGATCAGGTCGCTGATCCCCACCGGGTTGTTGTCGGGCAGGTTGATCGGCGTCTTGGTGCTCGCGGCCACCTCGTTGAATTGATTGGTCAGCAGTCCGCCGGAGATCTCGTCCAGGCCGTCGGTCGGCAGCGCGGCGGGGTCCATCGCCACGACGCACTCGTAGCTGCCGTCTGCCTTCAGCCCCTTGACGACCAAGCCGGTCCCGCACGAGGCATCCAGCTTGGGCAGCACGGGCAGGTCGTCGAGATCCTTGTAGCTTCCGCTGGTCGCCACCGCCGCCAGCGCCGACGCCTTGGCGTACACCGTCAGGTCGGGCAGGCCCAGCAAGTCGGCATAGCTTCCCGACGTGGCCACCTTGGCGAGCTTGGTCAACTGCGCATAGCCACTCAGATCCGGTCCGCCCGTCAGGTCGGCGAACGCGCCCGACTTCGCCACCTTGGCCAGGGCGCCGCTGCCGACCAGGTCGTCGACCACCTTGGCGTCGAGGTGTGCAGCCGTGACGCAGCCCGAGCACGCCAGCCCTTCGGAAAGCGCGGCGCGCAGGGCAAACAGGGCGCTGTGCAGGGGTTGCTTGGCCAGCGCGGGGTCGTCGCCCACCTGGACCTTCAAAGACAGCGCGCCGGCCCCCGCCAGCAGATCGGGTCCCAGCGCCTTCACCGACCCGAGTGCGTGGACGAAGGCGCCGTTCGCAACGGTGGCCGTCACGGGTCCCTCGGACCAGACCAGCGTGTCGTCTGCCCCCTTGACCAGCGAGAAGGTGAGCGCGTAGTCGCCGTCGGCCACGGGTCCACCGCCGGTCGCCTGCAGAACGCCCTCGACCAGCACCGTTTGCGGAATGGCGGCCGTGGCTTGCGCCGCCGACAGCATCAGGACCACCCCGCACATCCCCCAGACGCCCGCCTGCCAAGACCTTCGGTACATGCTGCCTCCTGGTGGATCCGCTGCGCCGTCGCGTGCCGCTGTCGTCCCGGTCCTGTCCGCGTGTACGACGCCGCAGGGGCCGCGTCAAGGCGAACAAAGACGTCCAAAATGAAAGCGTTTTGGGCGGTCCTGCGGTTGCGTCGCTGCGCCCCCTGCGGGCCAATCTCCAAGGATTCGCCGACGTGCACGCCTACCCCATGGACAGCCGCACCCACGCCGCTACGATGCACGGCTCGCCCGCCCCGTTCCCGCGTTCCACCGCCCGCCAAGGACTCCCGACGATGCACGCAAGCCGCTGTTTCTCCCGCACTTTGCTCCGGTCCGTCGCTTCGACCGCCCCGCTGCTGGCAGGCCTGCTGCTGCTGGGCTGCGAGTCGACGCCCGGCGACGCTGCGACCGATGTCGCGACAGACCTGACCGACGCCGCCGACGCGTCCGATGTGGCCGACGACGCTACGGAAACCACGGGCGACGACACCGCGGTCGACACCTTCGTCGACACGACGCCAGACCCCTGCAACGCCGCTTTCGTCGCGCAGGGCAGCGTCGGCCAGGTGTTCGTTACCCACGCCACACCGGATCAAGCGCTCGAGCTGCGGACAGCCGACGGCGCAGTGCTGGCCACCGCCAAGGCCGACTACCTCGGCAGCCACGTGTTTCGCAAGGTCGCACCGGGCAACGACTATCGGGTGTGGGCGCCCAACGCCGGTCCGACCGACTGCTCGGCGGCCGTCGACGTGCTCGGGTCCGCCGCAAGCCTGCCCCCGCCGACGTTCTACGCCGCCCAGAAGATCCTTCCCGGTTACGGGTACTTGACGATGCGCGACGGCACGACTTTGGCGTATTTCGCCACGCTGCCGGGACCGGTGGAGAAGGGGCCGTACCCCACCATCGTGAATTACTCCGGATATTCGCCCGCTCGCCCGGGTGAGCCCGTGGTCGGCGAGGACCAGAAATTCTTCTGCGACCTGATTCCTGTGCTGTGCGACGCGCCGTCGGACCCCAACGCGCTGCTGATGGCCGTGGGGGGTTACGCGACCGTGAACGTGAACATCCGCGGCACCGGCTGCTCGGGCGGTGCCTACGACTACTTCGAGGAACTGCAGCTGCTGGACGGCTACGACGTCATCGAAATCGCGGCGGCTCAAGATTGGGTCCTGCACCACCACGTCGGCATGGTTGGCTTGTCGTATCCCGGTATTACGCAGCTGTTCGTCGCCAAGATGCAGCCCCCGGGACTCGCGGCCATCACGCCCCTGTCGGTCATCGGCAACACCGCCACCACGCTGGTGCCCGGCGGCATCTTGAACGACGGCTTTGCGCTCAGCTGGATTGAAAACGTGTTCGCCAAGGCGGCGCCCTACGGCCAGGGCTGGGAGCAGGCGCGGGTCGACGGCGGCGACAACATCTGCAAGGAAAACCAGCTGCTGCACGACCAGCGGGTCGACAACGTCGAGCAGGCCAAGAGCACGGCGAACTACACGCCCGAGCTGATGGTGCCGCTGAATCCCAGCGGGTGGGCCGACCAGATCCAGGTGCCCGTGTTCCTGACCGGGTCGTGGCAAGACGAACAGACCGGCCCCTTCTTCTTCACGCTGCTCGACAAGCTGGTCAACGCCCCCGACCGCCGCTTCATGGTCTACAACGGCGTGCACTCTGACGGGTTCGCCCCGCAAGTGGTCGCAGAGTGGAAGGCGTTTCTCGACCTGTTCGTCGCCCGGCGCGTGCCCGAGCTGCCCACCTATCTGGCCCTGCTGGCGCCGCAGTTCACGAACTCGGTGTACGGCGTCGAGATGCAGCTGCCCGCCAACCGCTTTGCGTCTTTCAAGTCGTACGACGAGGCACTGGCGGCCTGGCGCAAGGAGTCTGAGCTGGTGGTGTTGTTCGAGAACGGCGCTGGTCCACAAGTCGGTGCGCCGGAAGCGAATTTCCGCATGGACTTCCCGTCGTGGCCGCCCCAAGCGCAGACGCAGCGGTGGTACTTCCAGGCCGACGGCGCGCTGTTGCCGTCCCCGCCCACCCAGACCGAGTCCGCGTGCAGCTTTGCCCTCGACCCCGACGCGGGCCACCGCACGATGGACGTCCAGGGCACCTGGCAGCACGACGCGAAGATCAAGTGGAAGCCGATCGCGCAGGGCAACGAGGTCGCGTTCCTCTCGCCGCCCCTGGAACAGGACATGGTCTACGCGGGCACCGGCAGCGTGGATCTGTGGTTGCGCACGACGGATCCCCAGGTGACCGACGCTGACCTCGAGGTCAACTTGAGCGAGGTGCGGCCGGACGGTCAGGAGCGGTACGTGCAAAGCGGCTGGCTGCGGGCGAGCTTTCGCAAGCTGTCGGCGGCGGCGACCGCGCTGTGGCCCGAGCCCGCGATGTACCTGCCGGATCTGCAGCCGCTGCCGGTCGGCCAGTGGACGCCCATGCGCGTGGCCATCGCCGGATTCTCACACCCGTTTCGCAAGGGATCGCGCATCCGCATCGCCATCGACACGCCGGGCGACAGCCGCGCCGAGTGGCGATTCAACCTGCTCGAGTTCGGCAAGCCGGTGAAGTACGACATCGCGCACACTGCCGCCTTCCCGTCCAGCGTCGCCCTGCCCTTGCTGCCTGCGGCGCAGATCCCCGCCGGCAAGCCGCTGCCGCCCTGCCCTTCGCTGCGGGCGCAGCCGTGCCGGGCATTCACTCAAGTCCCGAATATGACAGCGAGCTTCTGACAGGAACCTCGGCTGCGAGCGAGAATCCTTTCGATAACGAGCCTATTGAAGCCTATTGAAGCGCTCACCGGTCGCGATCCACCCCACTACCCGACGCGCACGGA